>CAZUZT010000030.1:0-19863 GCA_964624575.1 uncultured Rhodanobacteraceae bacterium
TGCGTCCGGTGCAGCCGCGCGACCGCCTGCGCGCGCCGCACAACCTGTAACGGACCGTAACGGGTGATGGCCACGGCGGGAGCGGCCGTCGTCGATTCCCTGGATGCCTGGCTGCGCCTGCTGCGCGCACCAGGCCTGGGTGCCCGGACCCTGCGCCGCCTGCTGGAGCGCTTCGGTGATGCCCGCACGGTGTTGGCCGAGATCCAGGGCCACGGCCCGGCGCTGGATATCGCCGCCCCGACCCGCGCCTGGCTGGCGGCACCGGACCATGCCCTGCTGGCTGCCGACCGTGCCTGGCTGGAACTGCCCGGCCACCGCCTGCTGCCGTGCACCGATCCGGACTGGCCGGCGCTGCTTGCCGACGCACCCTGGGCGCCGGTGGCGCTGTTCGTGCGCGGCGATGCCGGCCTGCTCTGGCAGCCACAGATCGCCATTGTCGGCAGCCGCAACCCCACCGCCGGCGGCCGTGACAGCGCCCATGCCTTCGCTGCCGCCCTGGCCCGCGGCGGTCTTACCGTCACCAGCGGTCTGGCCAGTGGCATCGATGCCGCCGCCCACGAGGGTGCCCTGGCGGCGGTCAATCGCACCATCGCCGTGGTCGGTACCGGGCTCGATCTGGTCTATCCGCCAGCCAACGCCGGGCTGGCCGAGCGCATTGCCGCCACCGGCGTTATCGTTTCCGAGCATCCGCCCGGCACCCCGGCCCGGGCCCAGCACTTTCCCAGCCGCAATCGGATCATCGCCGGCCTGAGCCTGGGCACAATGGTGGTGGAGGCGGCGCTGCGCTCGGGCTCGCTGATCACCGCCCGCCTGGCCGGCGAGGCCGGGCGCGAAGTCTTCGCCTTGCCCGGTTCCATCCATAACCCGATGGCCAAGGGCTGCCACCGCCTGATCCGCGAAGGCGCGCGGCTGGTGGAAACCGCCCAGGAGATCGTCGAGGAATTGCGGCCGATGGCGCAACGGCTGGGTGACCGACTGCGCCAGGAGCTGCAGGTGCTGCCCGCCGAGGACAACGCCGGCTCCGCCGCCGGAAGTGATGGCACGGTCGACGCTCCCAACGCCACCGGCACCACCGGCGGGCACAACGCCAGCGGCTATGCCGATCCCGACTACCAGCGGCTGTGGTCGGCGCTGGGCCACGATCCGGTCGGGGTGGAAACGCTGGTGCAGCGCACTGGATTGACCACCCAGGCGGTTTCATCCATGCTGATGATCATGGAGCTGGATGGTCTGGTTACAGCCGGCGCAAGCGGACACTACGCCCGGGCCGGCAGGATCAAGGAATGAAAGAAGACATACTGGACGTATTGCTCTACCTGTTTGAAAACTTCGTCTACGACGATCCCGACAGTCTCAACGACCGGGACTCTTTGCAGGCCGACCTGCACCAGGCCGGCTTTTCCCCCTCGGAAATCAACCGCGCCTTCGACTGGCTCGATGCGCTGGCGCGCGAGCGGCCGCAACTGGCGGCGCACGGCAGCGGTGCCGACCGCCCGGTGCGCGTCTATGCCCGCGATGAGATCGCCCGCCTGGACCGCGAAGGCTGGGGTTTCCTGCTGTTCCTGGAACAAAACGGCATCCTGGATGCTGAGCGCCGCGAACTGGTGCTGGAACGGATCGTTGCCCTCAATGCCGAGGAAGTCGACCTGATCGACCTGAAGTGGATCATCCTGATGGTGCTGTTCAGCCAGCCCGGCCAGGAAGATGCCTGCGCCTGGCTGGAGTGCGACCTGTTGGATGCCGATGGCGAACTGATGCACTGAGCCGGTTGCGGCCAGCCGTCGTCGCCCGCCGTTGTCGCTCACCGGCGGCGGCTGTTCACTGGCCACCACGGTGATTGATCGCCGGGCCGCCATCGACCGCTGACAGCCGGCGCCCGGCATCGGCATCCGGGCTAAACTTGCCGGTTCCGTCGAACCGTGCAGTTTCCCCCATGAAGCCATCCCGAGTCCTGACCGGCATCACCACTACCGGCAGCCCGCACCTGGGCAATTATGTCGGCGCGATCCGCCCGGCGATCGCCGCCAGCGCGGCTGCACACGTCCAGTCCTTCTTCTTTTTGGCCGACTACCACGCCCTGGTCAAATGCGAGGATGCCGAGCGGGTCCGCCGCTCGACTCTGGAGATCGCTGCCAGCTGGCTGGCCTGCGGTCTGGATCCGGAGCGGGTGTACTTCTACCGCCAGTCCGACATTCCCGAGATTCCGGAACTGACCTGGATCCTGGCCTGCAACGCCGCCAAGGGCCTGCTCAACCGCGCCCATGCCTACAAGGCCGCGGTTGACGACAACGCCAAGGCCAACGAGGACCCGGATGCCGGCATCAACATGGGTCTGTACCTGTATCCGGTGCTGATGGCCGCCGATATCCTGGCGTTCAATGCCCACCGGGTGCCGGTAGGGCGCGACCAGATCCAACATATCGAGATGGCGCGCGACATCGCCGCGCGCTTCAACCATCGCTACCAGGAGCTGTTCACCCTGCCCGAAGCCCAGGTCGATGCCAATGTCGCCGTGCTGCCCGGCCTGGATGGGCGCAAGATGTCGAAAAGCTACGACAACACCATCGGTCTGTGGCTGCCCGAGCGCGAGCTGAAATCTGCCATCGCCCGCATCATCACCGACTCGCGGCCGCCGGGCCAGGCCAAGGACACCGAAGGCTCGGCCGTGTTCGAGCTCTACCGCGCCTTTGCCAGCGACGAGGAAACCGCGGCCATGCGCGAGGCCTTTGCCGATGGCATCAGCTGGGGCGAGGCCAAGCGGCGCCTGTTCGAGCGCATCGACAGCGAGCTCAAACCGATGCGCGAGCGCTATTACCAGCTGATCTCCCGGCCGGCCCAGATCGAGGAAACCCTGCGCTTCGGCGGCCGCAAGGCGCGCGCGCTGGCCATCGGTCTGGTCTCGCAGGTACGCATGGCAGTCGGCATCGCACCGCTGTTCGCAATGCAGTGGCAGGCGGAAAAAACCCGCGACAGCGAACGCCAGGCTCAGCCGCGCCTGGTGAACTTCCGCGAAGGCGGGAAATTCCGCTTCAAGCTGCTCGCGGCCGATGGCCGTACCGTTATGGAAAGCGTGGATTACTCCGATCCGCGCAGTTGCGGCCTGGCCATGGCCACGGTCAAGCGCCTGGGGCCGATGCTCGACCTGCGCCCGGCCGCCGATACCGCGGCTGGCGACGATGGTCCGGTCGAGGTGTTCGATCCCGACTCCGGCACGCTGCTGGCGCGCGCTGACGCGGCGTCGCCGCTGCGCCCGGTACTGGACATCATCGGCCTGCTCTGAACGTTGCCGTCCGGCTGCCCGGCAGTGTTCACAACTTGAGGACTGGTGTCCCCCTTCGCATGCGAAGGGGGACTTCTGGGGGATGCGCCGGGCGCGCAGCGTGCGGCGAAAGAGCCTGCGCCGCTATCGCGCCGCAGCATTCTCCCCAGCCCTCCTTCCGGGAAAAAGGGGGGCATACAGCATCGGATTTCCGCCCAAGTGAACATTGGGCTACCCGGGGCCGTCATTGCCGCAACGCAGCAGGATCGGGCCGGACACATGCCCCGGTCAGGCGGGCTAGACTTCGGCTTCCGGCCCGGTGTGGCCGGCTGTGAACCGACCCGGAGACCGGCAGACGCAGCGGCTGTTCGCCCAACCTGCAAGCAAGTGATCAACGCAGCTCATTGGTGCCGTCCGGCTCTGCGGTTGTGCTTTCCTGTCCCGGTCCTGCACCTTGGCCGGGATTCGGTGTCATGTTCTTGCCTGCTGCGTCTGCGGGTCCTCCTGGGAGTCCTATCGACCCAAGGAGCTGATGACCATGACGATCCCCATTCAACGAGCATTGCCAGGGCGGGCAACCGCGCCAGCCTGGCTGCTGCTGTGGTGCCTGGTGCTGCTGACCGCGCAAGCCTGGGCGCAGCCGCCGGCGCCGCTGGCGCTGGCCGAATCCGTGCGCGATGCCCAGCCGCTGTCCGTCCACCATCCGCTGGCCGCCCTGGATGTCGGACAGCTGGCCCAGGAAGATGCACTTAACCAGGCCCTGGGTGAGCCGCCGCGCTTCGCCGTGGCCCATGCCACCCGCCTGCAACCCGATCACGCCGGGCAATGGCTGGCGATCGACGGCCATGACGTGTGGCGTTACCGGGTGCAGGCCGAAGCGGCGGCCTCGATCAACTTCGGCTTTGCCCGCTACCGGCTGCCCGAAGGCGCGGCACTGTTCTTCTACAGCGCCGACGGCGCCATCATCGCAGGCCCGTATACGGCCGCGCACAATGCCGATCACGGTGAGTTCTGGTCGCCGATCATTGCTGCCGATGACGTGGTCATCGAGCTGGCAGTGCCGGCTGCGGCCCGTGACCAGGTGCAGCTGGAACTGGCCAGCATCAACCAGGGCTATCGCGGTTTTGGTACCGCGCTGAAGGGCTACCAGCAGGACCCGGCACCGTTCGACAGCCTGGGCAAGACCGGCGAGGCCTGCCTGGGCGAGGGCAATGAAGCCGGCCGCTCCGGCGCCTGCAATACCGACGTCGCCTGCCTGGCCGAAGACGATCCCTGGCAGGATCCGCGCCGTTCCAGCGGCGCCTACTCGCGCGGTGGCATCTGGGCCTGCTCGGGTTCGCTGATCAACAACACGGCCAATGACCAGCGCATGCTGTTCATCACCGCCACCCACTGTGGCCTCACCACCGGCAACGCCGCCTCCATGGTGGTCTACTGGGAGTACGAGTGGCCGAGCTGCCGCCGCCCGGGCGCCGCCGGCGGCACGGCCGTCAATCCGCCTGATCCGAACAAGGCCAGCCATGGCGGCACCTTCCTGGCTGCCACCCAGAGCCCCTGGGCCTGCTCCTCGGCCAGCCACTGCTCGGATGTGACCCTGGTCGAACTGGTGCCGGCCAATGATCCGGATATCGAGCTTTACTGGAACGGCTGGGACCGCAGCAACCCGGCTGCCCATGTCTGCAGCGGTACGGGCGGGCCGGACAGCACCGACGGCCTGTGCGCCAGCATCCACCACCCCGGCGTGCATGAAAAGCGCATCACGTTTTCCGACACCAACCTGGTGACCGGCAACATCTCCGCTGCCCAGGGCGTGCACTGGCGGGTGAACTGGCATCTGAACCCGCCCGAGCTGCCGAACTTCCCGGCCGGCGGACCGTTGCCGATCAGCGTCACCGAGGGCGGCTCGTCCGGCTCGGTGCTGTACAACGCGGACCGCCGCCTGGTCGGCGTGCTCAGCGGTGGTGCCGCCGCCTGTGGCGCCAGCGCCTCGCAGCAGTACGACCTGTACGGCAAACTGGCCCATGCCTGGGACGGGCAGGGCACGCCGGCCACGCGCGTGCGCGATCATCTGGATCCGCTCGGTCTGGCCCCGGAGACCTGGGACGGCTTGGGCGGAGCCCCTTTCACCCTGACGGTGACGCCGGACACGATCCTGGCCTGCACCAGCGACGGCAGCGCCAGTATCCAGGTCGACGTCGACCTGACCGACCCGGACTTCAACCTGCCGGTGGACCTGGCAGTCTCCGGCACACCGGCCGGCACCAGCGCCGCGTTCTCGGTCAACCCGCTGCCGCTGCCGGGCACTTCGGTGCTGACCGTCTCCGGCCTGGCCGCGGCCAGCGCCGGCAATTACCCGCTGGAGGTCACCGCCAGTGCCGGCGACGCCGAAGCCGCACGGCCGGTGCTGCTGGCGCTGGGCAGCACCGTGCCCGCCGGCCCGTCCCTGCTGGCCCCGGCCGATGGCAGTAACAACCAGCCGACCAGCCCGACACTGTCCTGGTCGGCGGCGCAGGCGGTCGACTACCGGGTCGAGGTCTCGACCTCGCCGGTGTTCGCCGACACCGTCTTCGACCAGATCGTGGCCGGCACATCGGTGCAGTTGTCTGGCCTTGAGGGCGGCCGGAACCACTACTGGCGGGTGACTGCGCGCAATGGCTGCGGCCAGGCCACCAGCGTGCAGATGTTCAGCTTCCGCACACAAGCCGGTGCTGGCGATTGTGCCGCCGGACTGGCTCCGGTGCGCCTGCTGGACGAGCGTTTCGACGCCGGCCTGGGCGCCTTCACCACCACTGGCAGCGTCGGTGGCAACTGGGCTCACAGCGCGTCGGCGCCGGCCGGCTCGCCCTCCGGTGGTGGCGCCGCGCTGGCGGTCAATCTGGCCTCCGCCAGCGACCAGCGCCTGACCTCGCCGCCGGTGGCGCTGCCGGCCGATGCCGAGGGCCTGAGCCTGCAGTTCTGGAACCACCAGGTGATGGAGGACAGTGCCGCTGCCTGCTATGACGGCGGCTTCCTGGAAATCTCCACCAATGATGGCGCCAGCTGGAGCCACGTGGACGCTGCCGACATCGTCCACCGCCCGTATGACGGCGCCCTGTCCAGTTCGTTCGGCAATCCGCTGGGCGGCGCGCAGGCCTGGTGCGGCGATCCGCGGGACTGGGAGAACTACATCGTCGACCTGGCCGGCTGGGCCGGGCAGACCGTGCGCCTGCGCTGGCGGATGGGTACCGACGACTCCATCGGCCGCCCGGGCTGGCACGTGGATGACATCGTGGTGCAAGCCTGCCACGCCGCCGGACCGGATGCGGCCGACCTGAGCGTGGTGCTGGACGGCAGCCCGGAGCCGGTGCACGCCGCTGCCGGCCTGTGGCTGTCGCCGGCAATCGGCAATGCCGGACCGGCGACCGCCACAGGCCTGCGCCTGGATCTGGAACTGGCGCCGGCGCTGGCCTTTGAAGGGGTGGCCGAGGGTGCCGGCTGGGATTGCCTGGGCGGCGGCACGCAGGTGGAGTGCACGCTGGACGCGGCCCTGCCGGCCTCAGCGGTGGCGCCGGCGCTGTCGCTGCTGGTGCAGGTTGACGGTCAGGCGCTGCCGGGCCCGGTGACCAGCATCGGCGTGGTCAGCGCCGACCAGATCGATCCGGTGCCGGGCAACAACGAGGCGATGCTGACCACCACGATCCTGGAACCTTCGGATGTGATCTTCGCCAACGGCTTCCAGTAGGCGCCAACGCCCGGTGTGCCGACTGGTACACCGGGTACTGCCGCCGTGCGGCGAAACTTGGGAAACGAAAAAGGCCCCTTCGCGTGAAGGGGCCTTCTTTTTGCTTGCCGGCTTGTGGCCGGTGGCCGTTTTGGCTGCTGGCCGCGGTGGCCGGTCAGTCGGCCAGTTGCAGGTCGTCGAGCATGGCCTTCAGGAACCGTGCCGCCTCGCCACCGGTGCAGGCGCGGTGGTCGAAGGTCAGCGAGATCGGCATGATCCGGTGCGCTTCGAAACCGCCGACCACCGGACGCATCTCGTGCCGGCCCTTGCCGGCGGCGATGATGGCGACGCAGGGCGGTACCACGATCGGTGTCGCATAGCGGCCGGCAAAGACACCGAAGTTGCTCAGGCTGATGGTGTAGCCGCTCAGCTCCTCGGCCGGGATGGTTCGGCTTTCGACCTGTTCGCGCAGGCGGTTGATGGCGGTGCGCGCCTGGCCGGCATCGAGCAGATCGGCATTGCGCAGCGCCGGCACGAACAGGCCCTCGGGCGTGTCCACGGCAATGCCGATGTCGACCTGCGGGTGCAGGGTGCGGGTGCTGGCCTGGCCATCAAACCAGGCGTTGAGTGCCGGCTCGGCCTTGCTGGCGGCGACGATGGCGCGGATCAGGCGCCAGGTGACGTCCTGCTTGCCCTGCCAGGCGTGCAGGTCGGCATCGTCGCAAATCATCGTCGGCACCACCTCGGCGTGGGCCTTGGCCATGATCCGGGCCATGTTGCGGCGCACGCCGCGCAGCGGTTCGGGCTGGCCCATGCGCGGCTCGTCGCCGGCTGGCGACGTGCGTACCGGACGACCGGCGGCCGACAGCGTGCTGCGTTCGCGCGCTGAAGCAGCCGGCGCCGGTGTGGCGGCGGCTGGGGCGGCTTTGGCACTTGCCGCCGGTACCGGGGCCGGCGCCGGACGGCCGCCGGCCTTGTGCTGCTCGGGATTTTCCGCTGCCTTGCGCACATCGGCCAGGGTGATCACGCCATCGGCGCCGCTGCCGGTGACGGTGGTCAGGTCGATGCCCATCTTCCGCGCCAGGGCACGGACTGCGGGCACCGCCTTGACGCCGCCGGCGGTGCTGACGCGCTCGGTGTGGACGCGGTTGCTGGATTCCATGGCGCCGACAACCGTACCGGCATCGCCGCTGCGGCCGGTTTCCGGGCTCTGGTCGTCATCGCGGATTTCGCCGCCGTCGTCGGAGGCGACCACGGTCGTGGCCTGGTCGTCATCGGCGCCGGACTGCGACGGCACCGGCTCGCCGGCGCCCTTGGGCAGGCTTGGAGCGCCATGCTGATGGCCGGTGTCCTCGGCGTCGGCACGCTGGGCCACGCCCTCGGCCAGTTCGAAGCTGGCCAACGGGCTGCCGGTGAGGATCACATCGCCGGCGCCGCCGTACAGCCGCGCCACGGTGCCGGTATACGGCGAGGGCACCTCGACCACCGCCTTGGCGGTTTCCATCGATACCAGGGGCTCATCGACCTTGATCGAGTCGCCTTCCTTGACGTGCCATTCGATGATTTCGGCATCGGGCAGGCCTTCGCCAAGATCAGGCAGGTTGAATGTTTTCATGGGTCACCATCTGCTCGGGGATCTGCTTGTGGTTTTCGGGGCGGGGCGGGTCCGGCGCAGCCGGCGTCAGCTCACCGCCAGGGTGCGCTTGGCCGCTTCGACGATGCGCCCGACGCTGGGCATGTACTTCATTTCCAGGCGGAACAGCGGCATGTGCGTGTCGTAGCCGGTGACGCGCTCGACCGGCGCGACCAGGTCGTACAGGGCCTGCTCGGCCAGGCGGGCGGCGATTTCGGCGCCAACGCCGACATTCTTCGGCGCTTCCTGGACGATGACGCAGCGGCCGGTCCGGGTCACCGACTCGTGGATGGTGTCGAAGTCCAGCGGCCGGATCGTGGCCAGGTCGATGACCTCGGCACTGATGCCGTCGGCTTCCAGGGCGTCGGCGGCTTCCAGGGTTTCCTTGACCGTGGCGCCCCAGCTGACCAGGGTGACATCGGTACCGTCGCGCAACACGAAGCAGACATCCAGCGGCAGCGCTTCGCCGTCGTCGGGCACTTCTTCCTTGTACTGGCGATAGATGCGCTTGGGCTCGAAGTAGATCACCGGATCGGGATCGCGGATCGCCGCCAGCAGCAGGCCGTAGGCGCGCGCCGGCGAGGACGGCATCACGATGCGCAGGCCCGGTACGTTGGCGAAGAGGGCTTCGTTGGCCTCGGAATGGTGCTCGGGCGCGCGGATACCGCCGCCCCACGGGGCACGCACCACCAGCGGGCTGCTGAGCCGGCCGCGGGTGCGGTAGCGCATGCGCGCGGCGTGGCAGATCAGGTGCTCCAGCATCGGGTAGATGAAGCCTTCGAACTGGGCCTCGGCGATCGGCTTCATGCCTTGTGCGGCCATGCCGACGCTGAGGCCGGCGATGGTGGTTTCGCACAGCGGCGTGTCCAGTACGCGCCAGGGGCCGAACTCTTCCTGCAAGCCGACGGTGGCGCGGAACACGCCGCCGTTGACGCCGACGTCTTCGCCGAGCACGACCACCGATTCGTCCTTGCGCATTTCGTAGGCAAGGGCCTGGGTGATGCCTTCAATCAGGGAAATCTCAGCCACGGTTCACCTCCCGGGCAACGGCCAGCGCCCGCTGCTGGGCGATTTCCAGCGGCATGTCGGCGTACAGGTAATCGAACATCGCTTCCACCGGCTGGCTGCGTGTGGCCAGGTAGGCGTCGACCTCTTCGGCGACACGGGCCTCGCATTCGGTTTGCAGGTCGGTTTCCTTGTCGTCGCTCCAGGCACCCAGGCGGGTCAGATAGGCGCGCAGGCGGCCCAGTGGCTCGCGCTCCCAGGCTTCCTTGACCTCGTCGTCGGGACGGTAGCGACGGGCGTCGTCGGCGGTGGTGTGGTCGTGCAGGCGGTAGGTGACCATCTCGATCACGGTGGCGCCGCCGCCGTCCCGGGCCCGCTTGAGGGCTTCGTCCATGGCGTCGCGGCAGGCGATGGCATCGTTGCCGTCCACCTGCAGGCTGGGCAGGCCACCGGCGATGCCCTTCTGGGCCAGGGTTTCAGCGCCGGTCTGACGGCTGCGCGGCACCGAGATCGCCCACTGGTTGTTGACTACCACCAGCACCAGCGGCAATTGCAAGGCGCCGGCCGAGTTCAGGGCCGAATAGAAGTCGGCCTTGGATGAACCACCATCACCGACCACGGCGACAGCGGCGCGCTTTTCGCCGCGAATCTTGAACGCCAGGGCGCTGCCGGCGGCATGCAGGCATTGGGTGGCGATCGGCACGCACCAGGCAAAGTCGTGCGCCGGGCCGGAAAAATCATTGCCGCGCTCGTCGCCGCCCCAGTACAGCAGCACTTCGCGCGGCTTCACGCCACGCCAGAACTGGGCCGCGTATTCGCGGTAGGCCGGTGCCAACACGTCCTCGGGGCGCATGGCCGAACCGATGGCGGCGTGGGCGGCCTCATGGCCCAAACTGGAGGCGTAGGTGCCCAGCTTGCCGGTGCGCTGCAGGGCGATGGCCTTGGCGTCGAACACGCGGGTGAAGCTCATCAGCTTGTACATCTGCACCAGTTGCTCAAGATCCCGGGCGATCGCCGGCAGGGTCTTGCCGGTCGGATTGCCATCGGGATCCAGATACTGGCGATACTCGATCTGGAAGGAAGCGGCGATGGTCACATGCTTGGTCCTGTGCGGGGCGCCCGGTGCAGCGGGGCGCATGGGTCATGACGGGCGTACTGCGAACGGCGCGCGGGCACGGCCCCGGGCTGGCCCTATACTGGGTGGGCCGAGTTGACGGGTATTGTAATGGCTGAAGACGCAAACAACCTCCGGGCACTGGAGGACGGCATCGAGCGCGACCTGCGCCAGAAGCTCAATTACGGCGGCTATCTGCAGCTGGACCGGCTGTTGTCGGCGCAGGCGCCGGTATCGCAGCCGCAACATCACGATGAAATGCTGTTCGTGATCCAGCACCAGGTCGCCGAGCTGTGGCTGAAGCTGGTGATCCACGAGCTCAGCGCCGGGATCGGCTTCCTGCGTGACGACCGGGTCGGCCCGTTCCTGAAGGTCACCGCCCGGGTCAAGCAGATCCAGCGCCAGCTGTTCGAGCAATGGGCGGTGCTGGAAACACTCACGCCCAGCGAGTACCTGCAGTTCCGGCACCTGCTTGGTCCGGCTTCGGGCTTCCAGTCGTTCCAGTACCGGATGGTCGAGTTCCTGCTCGGCAACAAGAACGCCGACATGCTGGCCGTGTTCGAGCACGATCCGGAGCAGCAACAGGTGCTGCGCGACGCCCTGCAGGCGCCCAGCCTGTACGACGAATTCCTGCTCTGGCTGGCCCGCCACGGCCACCAGGTGCCGGCCGCCCTGCTGCAGCGCGACTGGTCGCAGGCGCACCGGCGCCATGCCGGCCTGCTGCCGGTGTTCAAGCGCATCTATGAAGATCCTGAAACCTGGTGGCAGGCCTACAACATCGCCGAGAAGCTGGTCGATATCGAAGAGAGCTTCCAGCTGTGGCGCTTCCGGCACATGAAGACGGTGGAGCGGATCATCGGATTCCGCCGCGGCACGGGTGGCTCCAGCGGCGTCGCCTTCCTGCGCCGGGCCCTGGACCTGACCTTCTTCCCGGAACTGTTCGAGGTCCGTACCGTTTTGGGCGAAGCGGATCCGCCGGGTTCCTGACATCGCGCTGGCGGGTTGACCCACCGGGTTGTGCAGTGGCCGTGATCGCCTTGTCGGCCGCGTGAATCGGCCACCGATGTGATCAGCCTGACCGCCCGCTGAAGCCAGCCGCCGGGCAACGGCGTCGCCGGAACTTTGCCGCGACGCAACAGTCCCAGCATGCAGACACCTCCTTTCATCGGGGCTCCCAGCCCCTTGGGCACGCCGCTCTCGACTCCCTGGAGCGGCGTTTTTTTGTCCGGAATCCGGGTTTTCCAGCCGGCGCGGGCCATGTGCCGGCGCAGCCGGAAGACAGGCAGCGGCTACAATGGCGCTCTTTGCCCGACCGACTGCCGCCATGCTGGACAAGAGTTTCGAACCCGCCCAATACGAGTCGCACTGGTACGAGCACTGGGAGCGCCTGGGGCTGTTCCGTCCCCGGGGCGAGGGTGAGCCCTACAGCATCCTGCTGCCGCCCCCCAATGTCACCGGCACCCTGCACATGGGGCACGCCTTCCAGCACACTCTGATGGATACGCTGGTGCGCTACCGGCGCATGCGCGGTTGCGATGTGCTGTGGCAGATGGGCAGCGACCACGCCGGCATTGCCACTGAAATGGTCGTTGGCCGGCAACTGGCGGCCGGCAACGTCACGCGTGCCGAACTGGGCCGTGATGCCTTCATCGATCGCGTCTGGCAGTGGAAGCAGCAGTCCGGTGACACGATCACCGCGCAGATGCGCCGCATGGGTGCCTCCGGCGACTGGTCCAGGCAGGTGTTCACCATGGACGAGATGCCGTCGACGGCGGTGGTCGAGGCCTTCGTGCGCCTGTTCGAGCAGGGCCTGATCTACCGCGGCCAGAAGCTGGTCAACTGGGATCCGGTGCTGAAGACGGCGATCTCGGATCTGGAAGTGGTCAACGAGGAAGAGCAGGGCGCGTTGTGGTCGATCCGTTATCCGCTCAGCGACGGCAACGGCTTTTTGACCGTGGCGACCACGCGCCCGGAAACCCTGCTCGGCGACGCCGCGGTGGCGGTGCATCCCGATGACGAGCGCTATGCGCACCTGATCGGGCGGACGGTGAACCTGCCGCTGACCGACCGCCGCATCCCGATCATCGGCGATGACTATGTCGACCGTGAATTCGGCACCGGCTGCGTCAAGATCACCCCCGCCCACGACTTCAACGACCATGCCATCGGCCAGCGCCATGGCCTGCCGTTGATCAACATCTTCACCGAAGAGGCGCGGATCAATGGGCAGGCGCCGGAACGCTATCGCGGCCTGGGACGGGAGGAAGCACGCACGCTGGTCCTGGCCGACCTGGAGGCCGAAGGCCTGCTGGTCGAGGAAAAACCGCACACCCTGATGGTGCCGCGTGGCGACCGCACCGGCGAGGTGATCGAGCCCTGGCTGACCTGGCAGTGGTTCGTGAAGATGGACGGCCTGGCCAAACGCGGCCTGGAACGGGTCGAAAATGGCGATGTCCGTTTCGTGCCCGGCAACTGGATCAACACCTACCGGCACTGGCTGGGCAACATCCAGGATTGGTGCATCAGCCGCCAGCTGTGGTGGGGCCACCGCATTCCGGCCTGGTATGGCGATGATGGCCAGATCCATGTCGGCCGCAACGAGGATGAGGCACGCGCGAAGGCGCAGGCGGCCGGTTACGAGGGTGAACTGCGCCAGGAAGCGGACGTGCTGGAAACCTGGTTCAGTTCGGCGCTGTGGCCGTTCTCGACTCAGGGCTGGCCCGATCCGGAGGCCATGGCCGAGCGCGGTTTCGACCGCTACCTGCCCTCGTCGGTGCTGGTCACCGGTTTCGACATCATCTTCTTCTGGGTCGCGCGCATGATCATGCTCACCGACCACTTCACCGGCCAGGTGCCGTTCAAGGACGTCTACATCACCGGTCTGGTGCGCGACAAGGACGGCACCAAGATGTCCAAATCAAAGGGCAACGTGCTCGATCCGATCGACCTGATCGACGGCATCGGCCTGGAGGAACTGGTCGCCAAGCGCACCTCCGGCCTGATGCAGCCGCAGATGGCGCAGGCCATTGCGCAGGCCACGCGCAAAGACTATCCGGCCGGCATTCCCGCCTTCGGCACCGATGCCCTGCGTTTCACCTTTGCCGCGCTGGCCAGCCATGGCCGCGATATCAAGTTCGACCTGGCGCGCTGCGACGGCTACAGGAATTTCTGCAACAAGCTGTGGAACGCAGCCCGTTTCGTGCTCATGCACAGCGAGCAGTTCCCGCCGCCACAGGCGGACGCCCAGCCGCTGGCACCGTCGATGGTGGAACGCTGGATCCTGGCACGGGCGGCGGCGATGCTGGCCGAGGTCGAGCAGCAGCTGGCCCAGTACCGCTTCGACCTGGCCACGCAGGCGTTGTACAGCTTCGTCTGGGACGAGTATTGCGACTGGTTCGTGGAACTGGCCAAGCCGGCCCTGCAGGGCGACGATGCCGCCGCTGCCGATGCCATGCGCCATACCTTGCTTTATGTGCTGGAGGTGGCGCTGCGGGCCCTGCATCCGGTGATGCCGTTCATCACCGAGACCATCTGGCAGAAAGTGGCGCCGCGCCTGGGCCTGGACCAGGCCAGCATCGGCTTGCGCCCCTGGCCGGAGATTGTCGATGCACGGGCGGCCGATGACGATGGCGTCGACTGGCTCAAGACCGTGGTCTCCGGATTGCGTGGCTTCAAAAGCCAGATGGGCCTGGCGCCCGGGCGCGAGATCACCGTGCTGTTTGCCGGCGGCAGCGGCGAGCAGCGGCAGTTGATCGACACCTTTGCAGGCCAGCTTCGGTTCCTGGCCCGCGCTGTGACCCTGACCGTGCTGGACGACGATGCCGCCGAGCCGGCCGATGCCACCGTGGTCGCCCGGATCGGCCAACAGCGGGTGCTGGTGCCGGTGGCCGGGCTGATCGATGTGGGCGCCGAGCTGCAACGTCTGCAGCGGGAGATCGGCCGGATCCAGGGCGAGCTGGCCAAGTGTTCCGGCAAACTGGGCAATGCCCGCTTCGTCGACAACGCACCGCCCGCCGTGGTCGCCCAGGAGCGGGTCCGCCAGGCCGACTGGCAGGCGCAACTGGATGGTCTGCGCAGCCAGCACCAGCGCCTGGCCGCGATCGATGGCGACCAGGCCGGCAAGCCCTAGATCCTGTGAAGGCGACCGGGATGGCGGTCAACGATGGTCGCTGCTGCTGGGCGCCGCTGCTGATCGCCGGTGACGTCCCGCAACGGCGGAGTCGGCGCGTGATGACACGGTTTTCAAAGCAGGATAGGGGCACGGCGGGATATTCATCCGTGCCGCTGCGCTGACCTGAATCTGGCCCACCTTCCCGGCAAGCCAACGCCTGGGCGTACTGTTCGGGCGTCATCCAGGTGGCCGGGCAAATACACACGCAGTGTGGGTCGACGACATCTTTTGTGATGTCGTCGGCCTGCTCATGGCCGCGGGAATCAGCCAGCGGCCGACAAACGTCCTGCAGCGGTAAGGATACGCCGCGCATGTGCATCTATCTGCGTTACATCTGGTATACAATCGCGTCATGGCGACCAGAAAGACCAGTACCCTCAACCTGCGCATCGATCCGGCCCTGAAGGAAGCGGCCCGGATTGCCGCGATCCGCGAGCATCGCAGCGTCGCCAACCTGATGGAGTGGCTGATCCGCCAGCACTGCGAAGCCGTCGGCATTGCCATTCCCGAGCAGTCCGAACTGTTCAAGGAGCCCGAGGATGAATGAAAAAACCCTGCGTGCCCTGGTCGCGGCCGGTGCGGTCAAACGCATGCGCATCATCGCCGACGGCGCCCGCTTCCACGTCGAGGCCGACACGGCCAACGCCACCGTGGTCGCCGTCACCGGCAAAGGCACGCCCAAGACCTGGGGCACGCTGGATGCTTCGGCGAAGTGGGTCCGCGCCCTGGGCATCGGCACCGCGCAGCTTGACGTCAGCCGCTGGCAGCCGGGGCAGCGTGGATTGCGGCTGTGATCCGGCGCGCCAGCGCGCCCTGATCAATGCCGAAAGGGCACGCGCGCTGATCAGGTATGGCCCAAAGCATGGGCTAGCCTGGAGTCGCGCGTGGTGTTGCTCGATAACCGCCTGATGGGCTCTATCTGGCCACGCATGGCAGGCACTTCTGCTTCGCGGTTGTTCGACCGCGCTTGTATGGCGCAGGAAGCACCGAGGTCGCCGTGGTGAACCGGGAAAGCGGGAAGGTGGGGGTCATCTTTGTGGGTGAGAGAGGGCCTTCACGCCCGCCGACCTTCAGCGCAGCCACGGCCGGTAGCGGAAATCTTCACAGCCGGAATCTACGCAATCAAGGCCTTGCCCGCTCTGCTGCGGAACGGGGAATGGAGACGGTAGCTTGGCGGACACAGGTGCGCAGGCAGCATCCAGACGGGATTGCAAGCCATCTTGAATAAAAGTTTCAATGCAAACAGCGAGTTAAAAGTGCCCCGGGCGTTAGGGG
Source organism: uncultured Rhodanobacteraceae bacterium (assembly GCA_964624575.1). Taxonomy (GTDB): domain Bacteria; phylum Pseudomonadota; class Gammaproteobacteria; order Xanthomonadales; family UBA2363; genus Pseudofulvimonas. Next base: position 16,158 of record CAZUZT010000030.1, read on the forward strand.
TGTAACGCCCGGGGCGGGTCGGAGGCTGCCTAGGGGAGGAAACAGCCTCTTAGCGGTTCACTATAGGGAGGAGAGTGAACCGACGGGCCTCACGGCCAGTCACGTACATAGATACTCCATCCGGGCTTAAGTTCCAGTGAAGGCGATCAGGATATTCAGCAATCAGCAGGTTGACATCGACGTCCATCTGCTTGCCGGATTCCTGTTCATTGCCCGGAGGTACTGCGGGAAACATATTAACCGGTGCCGGCAACGCGGTAAAGCATTGCAAGTACGTGACTCGCTGCGACAAAGCGGTTCAGCGTACACGCTGGACCAGGCGCGCTGCGACCGTGGTCAGCAGCCGGGTATCGCGCGGGATGCCGGCCAAGGCATCCAGGGCGGAGGCGAGCAGGGCCTCGGCGCGGCTGCGTGCCTGATCGACACCGAGCAGCGCCGTATAGGTCGGCTTGCCGCGCGCACGATCGGCGCCGACCGCCTTGCCTGTGACCGCGCTGTCGCCAACTTCATCCAGGACGTCGTCCTGGATCTGGAATGCCAGGCCCAGGTCGCGGGCATAGCGGTCCAGTGCCGCGGCATGGTCGGCATCGACCGGACCGGCGGCCAGCACGCCCAGGCGGACCGCGGCGGTGATCAGCGCACCGGTCTTGAGCTGGTGCATCTGCTGCAGGGTTTCCAGGTCCGGCTGCGCGCCGACCAGGGCCAGGTCCAACGCCTGGCCGCCGACCATGCCGGCAATGCCGGCGGCGCGGGACAGTTCGCGGCATTGGGCCAGGACGGCGGTGGCGACCATGCCGGTGTCGACGCCGGCGGTGAGGGTCTGGAAGGCCAGGGTCTGCAGGGCATCGCCGGCCAGGATCGCGGTGGCCTCGTCGAAGGCACGGTGGACGGTGGGACGGCCGCGACGCAGGTCGTCATCGTCCATCGCCGGCAGGTCATCGTGGACTAGTGAATAGGCGTGGATCAGCTCCACGGCGCAGGCGGCCGGATCCAGGCTTTCAAGGCTTGCACCCAGTGATTGACCGGCGGCGTAGACCAGCAGGGGCCGGACCCGCTTGCCACCACCGGTGACCGCGTAGCGCATGGCCTGGGCCACCGGTCCGGTGTCACTGCCTGGCGGCAGGCAGCGTTCCAGGCCGGCATCGCAGCGCCGTATCAGGTCAATCAGGGGATCGTCCACGGATGTCAAACGCAGACGGAAACGGCGCGGTTGCAGTTGTTCGCCGTCATCAGCGCGGCTCGTCGTCGGCAACCAGCGGCAGGGCACTGTCCGGATCCTCCGGATCAAGCAACTGCTGCACTTTCAGTTCGGCCTGGTCCAAGGCCTGCTGGCAGCGTCGGAACAGGGATATGCCGCGTTCGAACGCGCCCAGGGAGTCATCCAGGTTGAGCTCACCCTGTTCCATGCGTGCGACCAGGGTTTCCAGTTCGGCCAGGCAGGTCTCGAAATCGGATACCGGGGAGGTCGGGCGGTCTTTTGCCGAGCGGTCCGGCGCGGGATCCGGGTTGGCGGCAGCGGCGGGGCTGGCCGGAGTGGGAACTTTTGACATGGTCGGGAAAGGTATAGGGCGCAGGCGGTGATGGTCAATGATCGCCGGCGCCCGATTGCCACCGGGGCAGCCGTTGCGGCGCAGCGCGGCGGCCCTGGCAGGACCCCGGTGGTTGACCCTGATGGTTGGTATTCGGCCGAAGGGGCAATCAGGGCTGGAACAGCAACCGGTGCCCGGGCAGCTTTTTCGCCAGGTTGCAGCCCAGCAGGCGGTCGGCAAAGGCCGCCGCTTCACCATCCAGCCAGATCACCGGCCAGCGCTGGCGCTGCCAGGGGGGGATGCCGGCTTCCTGCAACAGGTGTTTGAGCCGGCGTCGTGGGCCATCGGGGTGCAGGCGCAGGCGTTCTCCGCCCTGGCGGTTGCTGACGGTCAATGACAGTGGTTGCCCGGGCGCCGGCTCGATGGCCAGCGTGGCGCCGCCGGGCAAGGCCAGTGGCGTCAGGCCATCCCAGGCCAGTTCATAGGTCAAGGGTGCGTCTGCGCCTTCGGCCAGCAGGTACAGACCGTTGCCGTAACGACGCAGGACATGGCCGGCGACAGCAAGCCGCGGGTTGGCGTCCTCAGGTGCTGCCAGCAGGTCGCGGTCGATCACCTGCAACCGCGCGTGGCCGATGCCGCGGCAGCCGTGGCTGGACAGCCAGTGGCGCAGGGCGGCATGGCGGACGGGAGCGGCAGCGGCCTGAAGTACCGGCCAGCGCAGGACCGCCCGGTCCCCGGTTTGCGCCTGCGCCAGCAGCGCGGCGCCGATATCGCGCTCATGGCCGTGCGCTTCGGCCTGGCGTTCGGCGACCCCGGCCAGGGTGCCGTCCAGACCGGGCCAGCGGCTGCGCAGCAGCGGCATCACCTGGTTGCGCAGGAAGTTGCGATCGGCCGCGTCCAGGGCATTGGTCGGATCTTCGATCCAGTCCAGGCCGTGGCCGAGGGCGTAGTGGCGCAGATCGGCCTGTGGCACCGCCAGCAGTGGCCGCCAGACGCGCAGCCCGTTGCTGCGCCGGCTGTCACCGGCCATCGCCGACAGGCCGGCCGGACCGGCGCCGCGCAGCACCCGCAACAGTACGGTTTCGGCCTGGTCATCACGGTGGTGGGCCAGCACCAGGGTTTCGAGCACAGGGTCGGTGTGTTCGGCATAGGCCTGCCAGCGAGCGCGTCGGGCCGCTGCCTCCGGGCCGCTGCCATCGGTCTGCACCTGGACCCGGATCACCGCCAGCGGCACGGCCAGGTCACGGCACACCTGTCGGCAGTGCTCAGCCCAGGCGGCACTGGCGTGCTGCAGGCCATGATCGACATGGATCGCGCGCAGTGCCCGGTGATCCCGGCTGGCCAGAAGGTGCAGCAGGACCGTGGAATCCAGGCCGCCGCTGAGGCCCACGACCAGCTCCGATGCCGGTGGCCGGGCGATGCAGGACTGGAGAGCGGCAATGATGTCCACGTCGGGGCCCATGTCATACTTGGCTGGAGGTCGAGGCCGACACCGAAGTCGACCCCGAAACAGCCTGGGCCGGACCGGTGCCAGGGACGCCGCAGCGACGCAATCAGTCGGCGGCGGGCACGCCGTAGCGGCGCAGGCGCCGGTAACGCTGCTCGAGCAGCTGCTCGGGACTGAGCTGGTCCAGGGCAGCCAGCTCTTCCAGGATCACTGCCTTCAGGGCGGCGGCGATGCCTTCCGGGTCCCGGTGCGCACCGCCCAGCGGTTCGGGCACGATGCGGTCCACCAGGTCCAGTTCCTTCAGGCGGGCCGAGGTCATCGCCAGCGCGTCGGCGGCATCCTTGGCCTTCTCGGCGGTCTTCCACAGAATCGAGGCGCAGCCTTCCGGGGAGATCACCGAATACACCGAGTACTGCAGCATCAGCAGGCGGTCGCCAACACCGATCGCCAGGGCGCCGCCGGAACCGCCTTCACCGGTGACAGCGCAGACGATGGGTACGCGCAGGCGCGACATCACCAGCAGGTTGCGGGCGATGGCCTCGGACTGGCCGCGTTCTTCCGCGCCGACGCCGGGGTAGGCGCCGGGCGTGTCGATCAGGGTGACTACCGGCAGGCCGAAGCGCTCGGCCATTTCCATCAGGCGCAGGGCCTTGCGATAACCTTCCGGCCGCGGCATGCCGAAGTTGCGCCGCACCTTGGCCTTGGTGTCGCGGCCCTTCTGGTGGCCGAT
>CAZUZT010000031.1:0-19680 GCA_964624575.1 uncultured Rhodanobacteraceae bacterium
CCTGGCCGGGCGCGGCTGGACGCCGGCGACGAGCAGCAATTTTTCCGCCCGGCTGGATCGCAACCATGCGGTGATCACGGTCTCCGGCCGGGACAAAGGTGCGCTGGATCGCGACGACCTGATGCGGGTGGATCTGGACGGCAATCCGGTCGGCACTGACCTGAAGTCCTCGGCGGAAACGCCGCTGCATACGCAGATGTACCGGCGTGACGCGGCGGTTGGCTGCGTGTTGCACACCCATTCGCACAACCAGACCGTGGCCTCGCGCCTGTTTGCCGAGGCTGGCGTGATCCGCCTGGCCGGCTACGAGTTGCTCAAGGCGCTGGCCGGCAATGGCACGCACGAGACCACGGTGGATCTGCCGGTGTTTGCCAATACCCAGCACATGCCCGATCTGGTGGCCGAAGTGGACGCCTGGCTGGCCGGCGGCGCCGCGGCCTGGGGCTACCTGATCGAAGGCCACGGCCTGTACGCCTGGGGCCGCGACATTGCCGAGGCGATGCGCCATATTGAGGCCTTCGAATTTCTGCTCGGTTGCGAGCTTGACCTGAGGAGGCTGCAGGCGTGAGCCGGTTGCGCATCTTCACCAACGACCAGCCCGGGCAGGCCGAGCTGGAAACCACCCACCACGACGAGATGGCGCGCCAGCTGTCGCAGATCGGCGTGCGCTTTGAGCAATGGCAGGCCAGCCAGCCGGTGCAGCCCGGTGACCCGCCGGACACGGTGCTGGCCGCCTACCGCGACGATATCGCCCGCCTGATGGCCGAAGGCGGCTACCGTTCCGTCGACGTGATCAGCCTGGATCCGGACCACCCCGACCGCGAAGCCCTGCGCCGCAAGTTCCTGGACGAGCACACCCACAGCGAGGACGAGGTGCGCTTCTTCGTTGCCGGCTCGGGCGTTTTCAGCCTGCATGTCGATGACCGCGTGTACGAGGTGCTGTGCCAGGCCGGTGACCTGATCAGCGTGCCCGATGGCATCCGGCACTGGTTCGACATGGGGCCGCGGCCGTTCTTCGTCGCCATCCGCCTGTTCACCAGCACCGACGGCTGGGTCGCCCGCTTCACCGGCGACGACATTGCCAGCCGTTTTCCGCGTCATCACAACGAGGCCGTGACGGCGTGAGTGTGCAAGCGATCCTGACCGACATCGAAGGCACGACCAGCTCGATCCGCTTCGTCCACGATGTCCTGTTTCCCTATGCCCGCCGCGCCCTGCCCGGCTTTGTTGCCGACTATCGCAACGATGAGCAGGTGCGGCTGTGGCTGATCCAGGTCGGCGAAGAGATCGGCACCGGGCCGGATGATCCGCGCGTGGTCCAGACCCTGATCGACTGGATCGACGCCGACCGCAAGCACACCGCGCTGAAAGCCTTGCAGGGCATGATCTGGGCACACGGCTATGGCGCCGGCGAGTTCCAGGCCCATGTCTATGACGAGGTGCCGGACTGCCTGCGCGCCTGGAAGGCGGCCGGGCTGGCGCTGTACGTGTATTCGTCCGGCTCGGTGGCGGCGCAGAAGCTGTTGTTCGGCCACAGCGTGGCCGGTGACCTGTCGGCCTTGTTCGATGGCTGGTTCGATACCCGCGTCGGCGCCAAGCGCGAGGTCGATGCCTACCGCGCCATCCTGGCCGAGACCGGCCTGGACGGCGCCCGGATGCTGTTTCTGTCCGATATCGTTGCCGAGCTGGATGCGGCCCGCGCGGCCGGCATGCGCACGCTGCTGCTGGAACGCGACGGGGCGGTGAGCGAACGCAACGGCCATCGGGCAGTACAAAATTTCGACCAGATCGACCCGGGCCGCATTCCGGCGCCGGCTGCACCCGGTTGAGTCCAGACCACACCTTCCACATCTGTCCCGATACCGGAGCCGACCCGACCATGCCGAGTTCGACCCTTGCCCACGCGGTGCGGCCACCCCTGCCCAGAGCCGGCCGGCGATCGGGCCATTGGACCGGACGCTTGGCCTGGTTGCTGGCGGTGTTCCTAGCCGGCCTGGCCGCCGCTGTGCCGGCCATGGCCCAGGACGAGCCGCGCATCGTCGATATCCGCATCATCGGCAACGACGTCACCAAGGCGCGGATCATCGAACAGGAGCTGGCGGTAGCAATCGGCGATGTCGCCACCAGCCAGGCGCTGGCCGACAGCCGCCAGTCGGTCCAGGACCTGGGCCTGTTCCGCAGCGTGCAGATCAGCCAGGAGCCGGCCGAGGGCGGCGTGGTGGTGCTGGTCCATGTCCGCGAAAAGCGCTTCTTCCTGCCGATTCCGCGCCTGGATACCAGCTCCGACCTGGACTACACCTATGGTGCCCAGCTGCGCTGGTCCAACGTCTGGGGACTCAACCACCGCCTGACCGCATACGTTGAAGAAACCCAGTACCGCAAGGACCGCAACCTGGACAGCGCCCGCAGTGCCCGCGTCTCCTATCTGGCGCCGTACATTGCCGGCAGCGACTACAGCCTGAGCGCGACCGCCGAGCGCACCGAGCAGGTGACCTTGAATCGCCGCAACCCCGGTCCGGACGAGGACAACACCTTCGAAGAAACCCTGCACGAATTCGAACTGCTGGGCCTGCGCAGTTTCAGCACGACGCGGCCGCGCCGCGGCTGGACCCTGGGCACCGGCCTGTACTGGCAGCACCAAAGGGCCGGCGGCCTGCAGGCACCGCCGTCGGATGGCAAGGCCACCGCCGTGGTCGGCCTGGCCAGTTACGACGACATGCGCTTCAACGTCTACAGCCATACCGGCCAGCACCTGGACCTGCGCGCCGAGCTGGCGGTCAACGGCGTGGGCTCGGACTATGGCTACGAGCGCCTGGAGGCGACATACCGCGACTACCGCGCGTTCGGCAGCACGCCGCACCAGACCATCCATATGATCGCTGCCGGCGGTGTGTTGGCGGGCGGCCCGCGCAGCCGGAACACGTTCTCGATGGGCGGCTCCTCGCGCATGCGCGGCTACGACAGCGACTACATCGAGGGCGACAGTTACTGGTATCTGGCCGGCGAATACCTGCGCCCGGTGCGCTGGAACTGGCTGCGCGTGCTGGCGGTGGCGGAACTGGGCGGTGCCCGGCGCAGCGTCTTCGACCGCTATCCGGACCAGACCGACCGCAGCCTGTTCGCCAGCGTCGGCCTGGGCTTCCGTGCCCGCATCACCTGGTTTGTCGATATCGATCTGGAGCTGGGCATCGCCATGCCGCTGGTCGATGGCGACGGCGTGCGTTTCTTCGCCCGCAGCCTGTGACCGGCAGCCGAAACCCGATGCCGCCTTCACACAGCCATGGCGAGCTGTCGGGCAGCCTGCACGAACTTCTTTCCACGGGTTGATCCCATGAGCAATGGTCCCGGTTCGGCCGGCAACATCCTCGCTGCCCTGTGCAGCCTCTTCGTTCCCGGCCTGGGCCAACTGGTGCAGGGCCGTGTGCTGTCGGCGGTGATCTGGTTCATCGTCGCCTGCATCGCCTTTGCCATCACCTGGTTGCTGACCTTGAGCCTTTTGCCGTTCGGCTGGTTCCTGATCAGCCTGTTTTCCTGCATCGAAGCCGCCATGTACCGACCACCTGTGCGGTGACGGGCGCGTTCGGTGACGGGCCCATTCTGTGACAGGCGAGGCCAGCGCCCAGGCGGCGCCACCGCATCATGTCGTGCCAACTGGACGCTGCGCCTGGTGCCTGGCTGACTCTGATTACATCCGCTATCACGACAACGAATGGGGCGTGCCCCTCGCTGACGACGATGCCCTGTTCCAGGCCTTGTCGCTGGAAGGCTTCCAGGCCGGGCTGAGCTGGCTGACCATCCTGCGCAAGCGGGAAAACTTCCGGCAGGCCTTTGCCGGGTTTGAAATTGCCAGGGTCGCCCGCTTTGATCATGACGATGTCGATCGGCTGCTGGCCGATGCCGGCATCGTCCGCCATCGCGGCAAGATCGAAGCGGTCATCGGCAATGCCCAGCGCGCGCTGGCGATGGCTGCCGAACATGGCTCCCTGGCGGCCTGGCTGTGGCGCTTTGAACCGTCACCGGAAAGGCCGGACGCAAGGCCCGGCGAGAGTGTCGACGAAGTGGCTGCCACTGCGGCTGCTGCGGCGGCGCCGTCGGCAACACCACCCGAAGCGGCCCGGAACCTGACCCGGGAACTGCGCCGGCAAGGCTGGCACTTCGTCGGTCCGACCACCGTGCACGCCTTCATGCAGGCGGTCGGCATGATCAATGATCATGCGCCGGATTGCGCCTGGCGCAGCGGCTGTGAGCAGGCACGCGCGGGCTTCATCCGGCCGCGTTGAGCGCCGTGTGCTGAGTGTCGGGTCGGAGGTTGGAGCGGCCGCTGTTGGGCACCGGAACGAAGATCAGTGCGGCCGGACAGCGGCGCGGTGCCGGAGGTCGGTCAGATCGCCAGTGCTGCAACCAGCCCGATCGTCCAATGCCGCGCGCAACGAACAATGCGGCGGCCGGAAACCTTCGCCGGCCGGCTCAGGCCCCGTGCAGGCGCCGGCCGGTGACCGCCACCGAACGGCTGCGGCTGAAAATGAAAATCCGCGCCGGCGGCAGGTTGAGCAGGGTGAAACTGTGCAGGTTGGCACGCAGGCCCAGGTCGCGCATCACCTGGGCGGCTACCGGCACGCGTGGCCCGTAGGTGAATTGGATGAAGACGCCATCGGCGGGCAGCAACTGGAATGCGCCGGCGAGCACCGAGTGCTGCATCGACCGCGCCATCGACAGCATACCCAGGCCGCTGACGATGGCCTGGACCGGAGCCTGCGCGACAAAGCGGGTGATTTCCTCCACCCGGGTGAGCTCACGGGCATCGGCGCGCGCCAGGTGGATCTCCGGGAACCGCCCGCTCAGATAACGGTGCAGCTCGGGGTTGAACTCCACCGCCAGCAGGTCGGCCGGTTCAATGCCGTGGTCGAGCAGTGCGCGGGTGAAGGTGCCGGTGCCGGCGCCCAACTCGATCACCCGCTGCGCGCCCTGCGGCAGGGCGGAGACGATGCGCTGGGCCAGGAAGCGGCTGCTCGGCGACACCGCGGCGGTCGACAAAGGCCGCCGCAACCATTGGCGGAAGAAGGTCCAGATTTCGGTCCGGTTGCCCAGGCCATCGGCTTTCTGCGGTTGCATGGGTGGGGTGCCCTGTTCAGGATCGTCGATCATATCCGCTCCCGTTGACGGCTGGACATGCTGGTGGTCACGAGTACCGGAGCATGTCAGTGCGGCACCAGCAGGTAGACCTGGTGGATGCGCGGGTTGCGGCGGAAATCCGGCGGAAGCATCCGTGGCCCCAGGTCGGTGATCGCGAAACGATCGGCCAGCGCGGCGTGATCAAGCTGGAAGCGCCGGAAATGGTTGGAGAACACGATGCAGCCATCCGCCGCCAGGCGGTCGCCGCAGGCATGCAGCAGGTCCACATGCTGGCGCTGGACATCGAAATCATCGGCGCTCTTGGAGTTGGAAAAGGTCGGCGGGTCGACATAGATGAGGCCATAGCGCCCGCGTTCGGCGGCCAGCCAGGCCATGACATCGGCCTGCACCAGCCGGTGCTGGCGGCCGGTCAGGCCATTGAGCTCGAAGTTGCGCTGGGCCCAGGCCAGGTAGGTGGCGGACAGGTCGACGCTGGTGGACGAGCGGGCGCCGCCTGCCGCCGCATGGACACTGGCGCTGGCGGTGTAACAGAACAGATTGAGGAAATCGCGACCGTCGGCATGCTCGCGGAGCCAGTCGCGCACCAGGCGATGGTCCAGGTACAGGCCGGTGTCCAGGTACTGGTCCAGCCGCACTTCGAACTGCAGGCCGGCCTCGTTGACGATCACCGGGGCATCGCTGCGGTGCCGGGTCTGGTACTGGAAGCCGCCTCGCTGGCGCTGGCGCTTCTTGATCACCACCTGCTCGCGGGCCAAGTTGAATTCGCTGCGCACGGCACGCACCAGCTCACCCAGGCGCGTGCGTGCCACCGATTCGGGAATGTCCGCCGGGGCCTGGTATTCCTGGATCACGGCGCGGTCACCGTACAGGTCCACCGCGGCGGCATATTCGGGCAGGTCGGCGTCGTACAGGCGCCAGCATTCGATGCCCTCGCGCTGGCGCCATTTGCGCAGGTGGCGCTCGGTCTTGCGCAGCCGGTTGGCGACCATCACCGCGCCTTCGCTCAGTGGCTGCGCGGTCTCGGCTGCGGCCTGGGCCTGCTTGGCCGGCGGCTCGATCAGCAGCAGTTCCACCGCCAGCGCGCCATTGCGCAGGGCATAACGGCGGCGGGCACGCAGGCCCAGGGCCCTGCCACGGCCGTCAGCCAGGGTCAGCAAAGCAGCCTGGGCATCGGCAAAGCGCTCACGCAGCACCTGGCCCAACTGCGGGTAGAGCTGGGCGATGGCCTGGTCATCGCCCAGGCGGGCGCCAAATGGCAGGTTGGCGATGACCAGGCCCGGAGCAGGCTCGGGCGCCGCAGCCCGCAGGGCGTCGGTGTGGCGGAAGTGCACCAGGTCGGCGACGCCGGCGGCCTGGGCATGGTCCTGCGCCAGTTCAACCAGGCGGCGATCCAGATCCCAGCCGTGGAAGCGGCCCGGTGCCAGGCTGGCCAGACCGCGCTCGCGCCGTTCGCCGGCCTCGGCCACCAGCCGTTGCCAGGCAGCGGCATCGAAGTTCGGCCAACGGGAGCAACCCGGTGCGCCGCGCAGCCAACCAGGAGCGATATCGGCCGCTATCCAGGCCGCTTCGATGACCAGCGTGCCGACGCCACAGAACGGATCCAGCAGGCCGGCGCCGTCGGCCGCCAACTGCGGCCAGCCGGCGCGCAACAGCATCGCCGCGGCCAGGGTTTCCTTGATCGGCGCCTCGCCCTGCCCGCGCCGCCAGCCGCGCTCATGCAGCGGCCGGCCGGCCAGATCCAGACTGAGCACCGCCCGGTTGCGGACCAGGCGCAGGTTCACGCGCAGGTCCGGTTCGTCCGGATCGACATCGGGCCGGCGGCCATGACGGACACGCAACTGGTCGACGATGGCGTCCTTGACCCGCTGACCGGCAAACATGCCCTGGGTTATTTGTGATGCCCGGACCTGGGCATCCACCGCCAGCGTCTGATCCGGCGCCAGCCAGGGCTGCCAGTCGACCGCGGCTACTCCTTCATACAATTCATTGGCATCGGCGGCCGGGAATTCGGCCACCGGCAGCAGGATGCGGCTGGCCAGGCGCGACCACAGGCAGGCGCGCAGGCCGAGTTCGGCATCGCCCTGGAAGTGGACACCGGCCAGCGCCTCGCGCGCCTGCGTGGCGCCGATCGCTTTCAGCTCATCGACCAGCAGATATTCCAGCCCCTTGGCGCAGGTGGCGAAGTAGTTGACCGGGGTGTTCAAGCCAGCCGGTCCAGGAACTGGCCGAACCAGTCGGCGATCACCTGCACATGGCGCTCCAGCCGGTGGCTGTCATCGACCAGGGTGAGTTCCAGCGCGCGGGCGCGGGCGAAATCGATCACCTGGCTGGCCGGGATCAGCTCGTCGCGCCAGCCATGGACGATGGCCGTGGGTACCGGCGCCAGATCCAGGGTTTGGCCATAACCGGGCAGTGCCAGCGGCGGTGCCAGCAGATACAGGGCCATGGGCGGCGTGCGAAGGGAGGCCAGCCCGGAGGCGAATGCGCCCAGGCTCGAGCCGGCCAGGACCAGCGGTTCGCCGGGCGTGATCTGGGCACACAGCCGCTCAATGCGCTGGTCGACATAACGCACCTGGCCGGTGGCATCCAGATCCCGAAAATCCGGACGGGTAGTGCGCCAGCCACGAGCTTCAGCGGCAGCCGCCATGGCCGTCACCTTGCTGGCCTGCGGTCCGGACTCCAGCCCGTGCGACAGCAGCACATGTCCTTTCATGGTTGTTCCGGTATGCAGCGGAAAAAGTGGCGGTGGATCGCCGATGCGAACGGCCAGCGGGCCGTGCAGCCACGGCCGAAAACGCGCGGATCACAGCCGGACCGGATGCTAACACGCGGCCCGGATCGGCCGGCGCTGCGGCTGCCTGCAAGGCGATGCTGGCCGCGTCACGGGAAGACGAAGTCCACCGTTCCAGGGTAGCCGCCTTGGCAGCCGTTGGGCCGGGCGCTGCGGTGTCGGCAAGTCAGCGCAACCACCCATCAACAGCGCCGGCCGCAGACTGCCACCCCCTTACCGGTGCAGCCCCGGTGCTAGCATTCGGACAATGACCCGACCACCACATCGGCCCGCACCGGCCCTGTCGATCCATCATCACTGGCTGCCGTATGTATCGGCGCTGGCAAGCCGCGTGCCCGGGGCCATTGATCTGGTGGTGGTTCATTGCACCGAACTGCCCGACCTGGCCACGGCCCGCGAGTATGGCGAGCGCGTGCTCTACGACAGCGGCACCGGCAACAGCGGGCATTACTACATCGACCGCGACGGCCGCATCGAATGCTGGGTACCGGAGACCCGGATCGCGCATCATGTCCGGGGCTGGAACGAACGCAGCCTGGGCATCGAACTGGTCAACCTGGGCCGCTGGCCCGACTGGTACGATTCGCGCCGGCAACAACCCGGCCAGGATTACCCGTCCGCCCAGATCGAAGCATTGATCGCCCTGCTGCAGCAACTGGCGCACCGGCTGCCGTCGGCGCCGGCGCTCGCCGGCCACGAGGAGCTGGACCTGGAATGGGTACCCGCCAGCGATGACCCGAGTTTGAAAGTCCGGCGCAAGCTCGATCCCGGCCCGCTGTTCCCCTGGTCGCGGGTGCTGCGTGGCAGTGGCCTGCGGCGTTTCCGGCCAGAGCCGCCACCGGCCTGAAGCACGCTCCGGCTCCGATCAACCCCATGGCGCATATCCGCCCATGCCGCGCACCCGATATCCGCATCCATAACCGCGCCCGCCTGCGGCGCACGAGGACGAACACCCGACCATGAACACGGCCTTTGTCGAAGAGCTGATCAGCCTGCTGCAACTGCAACGCCTGGAGGACAACCTGTTTGCCGGCCAGAGCCGCGACATCGGCACCCGCTATGTTTTCGGTGGCCAGGTGCTGGGCCAGGCGCTGTCGGCGGCGCAACAGACGGTTGATGCCAGCCGCCGCGCCCATTCCATGCACGCCTATTTCCTGCGCGCCGGCGACAACGAAAAACCGATCATCTACCAGGTCGACCGGACCCGGGATGGCGGCAGCTTCTCGGCCCGGCGGGTGACCGCGATCCAGCACGGGCAACCGATCTTCGTTGCCACAGCTTCGTTCCAGCGGCCCGAATCCGGGCTCGAGCACCAGGCGACAATGCCGGGCGTGCCGATGCCTGAAGATCTGGGCCCGCCCGAACCGGTACCGGCCGCGGCCCTGGCAAAGGTGCCGGCGAAACTGCGCCGATGGCTGATGCGCACCGGGCCGTTCCAGTTCCGCCATGTCTGGCCGCGCGATGAGCTGGATGCGCCGAAACGACCGCCCCAGCAACATGTCTGGTTCCGTCTGGCCGAGACCGTGGCCGACGACCCGGTGCTGCACCGCAGCCTGCTCGCCTACGCTTCCGATTTCCACCTGATCGGCACCATCACCCTGCCCCACGGCGTTTCCTACCTGCAGCCGAACGTGCAGATGGCCAGTCTTGACCACGCACTCTGGTTCCATCGCGAATTCCGCGCCGACCAGTGGCTGCTGTACTCGTGCGACAGCCCGACGGCGCAGGGCGCGCGCGGCCTGGCCCGTGGCAGCATCTACAGCCGCGACGGCGTACTGGTCGCTTCCACCGCCCAGGAGGGGTTGATGCGGCTGGTAGACTAGCGCGCTGTTTTCCTGTCACGAGCCGCGACCATGACCCTGCGTTACAGCCCCCTGCTCCTGATCCTCCTGGCCGCGGCCTGTCATGGCGATGGCCAGCCGCCGGCTGATCCCGCCAATCCGGAGGAGACCACCGTCACCGCCGACAGCACGCAAGCGACCGATGATGGCCCGGCTCCCGTTGACGCCGACACCGACGAACCGGCTGACGAGCCACCGGTGCAGATCAGCAACGGTGGCTTCGAGACCGGTGACAGCGCGCCGTGGTCATTCGGCATGCACTCGGACCCGACCGCCTTCACCCTGCACATGGACACCGAGCAGCCCTTCGAGGGCAACTTCAGTGCCCGGATCGACAGCACCGGCCGGGAGCCCTGGGGTGGCCTTCGGCAGCATCTGGCCGATCCATCGCTGACCGAGGGCGGACGCTGGCGGTTGCGCTTTGCCGCCCGCGGACAAGGCACCAGTGAACCGTTGTCGGTGTTCACCCGCACCCGCGGCAGCTCGACGCGCACAGTCCCCGAACAACGCATGGATGTACCCGAAGGTGACTGGGACTGGCGCGAGCTGAGCTTTGATTTCGAGGTACCCCAGGGCGCCCGACGGCTGGAAGTGGCGATCACCCATTACGGCACCGGCTCTCTGTGGCTGGACGCAATCAGCATGGAACGGCTGGGCGATCTGGTGAATCCGGACGGCGAATGACCCTACAATAGGCGTCTTGACTGCATCGGCACCGCCACACTTTGGCCGGTGCCGGACAACATCCTCCAAGGAAGCGTGGCCGAGTGGTTGAAGGCACCGGTCTTGAAAACCGGCAAGGGGCAACCCTTCGTGAGTTCGAATCTCACCGCTTCCGCCAATTCCCAGTAACCTCGATGGCTTGCGCGGCCGACCGTGCCCTGGCTGCGCATCTGACAGCCGCCGGGTACTGACCCGCCTTGCAACAGCCGGGCAACAAAAAACGGGGCCAAGTGGCCCCGTTTTTCTGTTGCCGCGCAAAGGGTGCGCGACAATCAGCCGTTGGCTGCCTCGTCCTCGGTCACCGCCTTCATCGACAGGCGGATACGGCCCTGCTTGTCGACTTCCAGCACCTTGACCTTGACCAGATCGCCTTCCTTGAGCTTGTCGGAGACCTTCTCCACGCGCTCGGAAGAGATCTGCGAGACATGCACCAGGCCGTCGCGGCCAGGCAGGATGGTGACGAAGGCACCGAAGTCCATCAGCTTGGCGACCTTGCCCTCGTAGATCACGCCCGGCTCGATATCGGCGGTGATCTGCTCGATGCGATGGCGGGCATTGTCGGCCGCCTGCCGGTTCACCGAGGCGATGACGATGGTGCCGTCATCCTGGATGTCGATGGTGGCACCGGTCTCCTCGGTGATCGAACGGATCACGCTGCCGCCCTTGCCGATCACTTCGCGGATCTTGTCCGGATGGATCTTGAAGGTCATCAGGCGCGGGGCGAACTCGCTCATCTCGGTGCGCGGCTGGCTCAGGGCCTTGTTCATCTCGTCCAGGATGTACAGGCGGCCTTCGCGCGCCTGCGCCAGGGCCTTGCTCATGATGTCCTCGGTGATGCCGTCGATCTTGATGTCCATCTGCAGGGCAGAGACACCTTCGGCAGTACCGGCGACCTTGAAGTCCATGTCGCCCAGGTGGTCCTCGTCGCCGAGGATGTCCGACAGCACGGCGTGGCGATCGCCGTCCTTGATCAGGCCCATGGCGATACCGGCCACCGGCGCCTTCAGCGGCACACCGGCATCCATCATCGACAGCGAGGCGCCACACACCGAGGCCATCGACGAGGAGCCGTTGGATTCGGTGACTTCGGCGACAACCCGGACCACGTACGGGAAGTCGGCATCGGCCGGCATCACCGCCTGGACGCCACGGCGGGCCAGGCGGCCATGGCCGATCTCGCGCCGCTTGGGGCCCATCATGCGGCCAGCTTCACCGACACTGTAGGGAGGGAAGTTGTAGTGGAACAGGAACGGGTCCTTGCTCTCGCCTTCGACCGCATCGATGATCTGCGCGTCGCGACCGGTGCCCAGCGTGGTGACCACGATGGCCTGGGTCTCGCCGCGGGTGAACAGCGCCGAACCATGGGTGCGCGGCAGGATGCCGGCGCGGGCATTGATGCCACGGACGGTGTCCAGGCCACGGCCGTCGATGCGCTTGCTGGTGTCGAGCACCGAGTTGCGCATGGTGCTGTATTCCAGCTCGCCGAACTCGCGTGCCAGTTCGGCCGGATCCCAACCGTTGGCTTCCACCTGTGCTTCCATCTGCGCCAGGGTTTCCTTGCGCAGGCTGGAGATCGCTTCACGGCGGGCCAGCTTGTCCTGGATCTGGAAAGCCTCGGCAAGACGATTGCCCACTGCCGCGCCGATGGCGTCAACCAGCGGCTGATTGCGTGCCGGAGCCTGCCAATTCCACGCCTGCACGCCGACTTCGGCAACCAGTTCGTTGATTGCCTGGATCGCCACCTGCATCTGCTGGTGGCCGAACATCACCGCACCGAGCATGACCTCTTCGCTGAGCAGTTCGGCTTCGGATTCCACCATCAGCACGGCATTGGCGGTACCGGCAACGATCAGGTCCAGCTTCGAGGTCGCCAGGGCCTCGGGGCCGGGGTTGATCAGGTACTGGCCATCGGCGTAACCGACGCGTGCGGCACCGATCGGGCCGCGGAAAGGGATGCCGGACAGGGCCAGGGCGGCCGAGGTGCCGATCAGGGCCGGCACGTCACCGGGAATTTCCGGATCCAGCGACATCACCGTGGCGATGACCTGGACTTCGTTGCGGAAGTTGTCCGGAAACAGCGGCCGGATCGGACGATCGATCAGGCGCGAGGTCAGCGTCTCACGCTCGGTCGGACGGCCTTCGCGCTTGAAGAAGCCGCCGGGAATGCGGCCACCGGCGTAGAACCTTTCCTGGTAGTCGACCGTGAGGGGGAAGAAATCCATGCCCTCGCGCGCGGTCTTGTTGCCAACGGCGGTCACCAGGACAACGGTGCCGCCGATGCTGACAAGAACCGAACCGCTGGCCTGACGTGCGATTTCGCCGGTCTCCAGGGTGACGGTTTGATTTCCGAACTGAAACTGCTTGGTATGTTTGGTCACGACCTGGCTCCTGCTTTGTCAGTCAACGGCGGATGCCGAGTTTGGCGATCAGCGTGCGGTAGCGCTCGTCTTCCTTGCCCTTGAGATAATCAAGCAGGCGACGACGCTGGTTGACCAGCTTGAGCAGGCCACGGCGGGAATGGTGATCCTTCTTGTGGTCGGCGAAGTGGGTGGTCAGATACTGGATACGCGCCGACAGCAGGGCGATCTGCACTTCCGGGGAGCCGGTATCGTTCGGAGCACGCTTGT
Organism: uncultured Rhodanobacteraceae bacterium; assembly: GCA_964624575.1. GTDB lineage: Bacteria > Pseudomonadota > Gammaproteobacteria > Xanthomonadales > UBA2363 > Pseudofulvimonas. The sequence goes on from CAZUZT010000031.1 coordinate 13,116, forward strand.
GCTCGTCGATGATCCGTGCGGTGTCTTCAACACTGAGAGTCATGGGTTTGCGGGTCCTGAAAAACGAAACGAAACCGCGCGGGTCGACATGACCCGAGCCAGGTTTCGTGCTGATGTGATCGATGGCACTGCGAAGGCAGCCGGCATTCTAACGGTTTTCACGGGGCTGCAACAAGCATTTAACAATGGCGAAGCCGGAGGTTTGGTGGGCACCCGCTGGGATTACAGTAAGCGGGCACCGGTCGGGGCGCTGGGGATACCGGCACCGGACTTTGCTCGCCCGCCGCCAGTTCATTCGCCCGCGGCCGGAGCCAGCATGCGCTGGGGTTGCAGCTGGCCCGATGAGGTCACCTGCAACAGGCCGGCCAGCCGGCCGTCGGCATCCAGGGCGGCCACCTGTTCGCCGGAGGTCATGTCTGCCGCCGCCGGCAGCTGCCGGCCCTGGCGCAAGGTGACCAGCTGGGCGGCGTCCAGTGTCAGTTGCGGCACGCCGGCCATGGCCACGACCGGATCCAGCAGGGGGCAGCTGCCAGCCAGGACCTGATCCAGCGTCGGCATCGGCAAGCCCCGGAACGGCTGTACCCAGATCCGGCGCAGGCGGGTGACATGGGCGCCACACCCCAGCACTTCGCCAAGGTCATGGACCAGGGAGCGGATATAGGTTCCGCTGCCACATTCCACATGCAGTTCCAGGTGCTGCTCGCCCTGGTCCAGCAGGCTCAGCGTGTCGATGCGCACCTGCCGCTCCGGGGCGGCGACATCCTCACCGCGGCGCACGCGCTTGTACAACGGCTGGCCACCGAGCTTGATCGCCGAATAGGCCGGCGGCTGTTGCCGGATCAGGCCACGGAATCCGCTCAGCGCCTGCTCGATCACAGCCCGGTCCAGCGTCGGCACCGGCCGCTCACGGACGATCTGGCCGTCCGAATCATAGGTATCGGTGTTCTGGCCGAGCCGGCAGGTGACCTGGTAGGCCTTGTCCTTGCCCAGCAACAGGCCGGCGACCTTGGTCGCTTCACCCAGCAGCACCGGCAACATGCCGGTCGCCAACGGATCCAGCGTACCGGCATGGCCGGCCTTGCCGGCCGCCAGAGCGCGCTTGACCTGCTGCAGGGCCCGGTTGGAGCTGATGCCGCCGGGCTTGTCCAGCAGCAGGATGCCGCTGTCGACGCGGCCGGACGGCAGCGGGGAAATGGCCGCCGACAACCCAGGCGCCGCCGGCCGGGTGCTGGCGGGTGCGCCGGGAACTGTCATCGATTCCGCCCGCAGGACAGCGCGGGGGCCGGCGTGAACTCAGGAACCGCGTTCAACCCCGTCATCACCAGGCTCCGGCGCCGATCCGATCGGCGCGTCACCGGCGTTGGCGTCGGCGTCGGTACCAGGACCGGCGTCGGCACCGGCGCGAAGCAGTTCTTCGATGCGCTCACCCTGCTCCATCGATGGGTCATAGCGGAAGCGCAGTTCGGGCGTGATGCGCAGGCGCAGACGCCGGGCCAGCTGCATGCGGAACTCGCGCGCCATGTCCTTGAGCATGGCTTCGGCCGGTTGTGCATCGGCATTGCGCAGCGCCGTGAACCAGACCGTGGCATACGCCAGATCACGGGTGATCTCCACGTCGCTGACGCTGATCTGGGGCAGCAGGCCATCGCGCGTCGCCTGGTGCACCAGGCCGCCGACCTCGCGCCGCAGTTCAGCGGCGACCCGGTCACTGCGTTTGAATCCACCACGCATCACGCTGCTCCTTGAAGTCCGAACGCCCGGTCGCGGTCACAGCTTGCGCTGGACCTCGACCCGCTCGAAGCACTCGATCTGGTCGCCGACCTTGACCTCGTAGCCCTTGACGCCGATGCCGCACTCGGTGCCGCTGCGCACTTCCTCGACCGCGTCCTTGAACCGGCGCAGCGATTCCAGCTCGCCTTCGAAGACCACCACGTTGTCGCGCAGGACCCGGATCGGCTTGCTGCGCTTGACCGTGCCCTCGAGCACGATCGAACCGGCAATCTGGCCGTACTTGGACGAGCGGAACACCTCGCGGACCTCGGCAATGCCGATGATGTCCTCGCGGATTTCGGTGCCCAGCAAGCCGGTGACTGCCTGCTTCACCTGGTCGATCACGTCATAAATGATGGAGAAGTAGCGCACGTCGATGCCGGCATCGGCAACGACGCGGCGGGCGGTGGCGTCGGCACGAACATTGAAGCCGATCACCAGGGCGTTGGACGCGGCCGCCAGGGTGGCGTCGGATTCGGTGATGCCGCCGACACCGGCGGAAATCACGTCGACCTTGACCAGCGGATTGCTCAGCTCGGTCAGCGAATCGCGCAACGCCTCGACCGATCCCTGGACATCGGCCTTGATCAGGATGTTCAGTACCTGCTGGTCGCTGGTCTGACCCATGGTGGCCATGATGTCTTCCAAGCGGGCCATCTGGCTCTTGGCCAGGCGCGCCTCGCGCTGCTTGTGCTGACGCGTCTGGGCCACTTCCTTGGCCATGCGCTCATTGGCGACGACGCTCAAATCATCGCCGGCATTGGGCGAACCGGACAGGCCCAGGATCTCGACCGGAATCGATGGCCCGGCATCGGCAGCCGGCTTGCCGGCTTCGTCGAACATGGCGCGGACGCGGCCGTACTCGACACCACAGACGACATAGTCGCCCTTCTTCAGCGTGCCCTGCTGAACCAGCACCGTGGCCACCGTACCGCGGCCCTTGTCCAGGCGCGCCTCAACCACGACACCGGAGGCCATGCCTTCGGCGACGGCCGTCAGTTCCAGCATCTCGGCCTGGATCGAAATCGCATCCAGCAGATCGTCCACGCCCTGGCCGGTCTTGGCCGACAGCGGCACAAACAGGGTGTCACCGCCGAAGTCCTCGGCAATCACCTCGTGCTGGATCAGGGCCTGCTTGACCTGGTCGGGATTGGCCTCGGGCTTGTCCATCTTGTTGACCGCGACGATGATCGGCGTGCCGGCGGCGCGGGCATGCTTCACCGCTTCCACCGTCTGCGGCATGACGCCGTCATCGGCGGCAACCACCAGCACGACGATGTCGGTGAGCTTGGCACCGCGGGCACGCATGGCGGTAAACGCCGAGTGGCCGGGGGTATCCATGAAGGTGATGACACCCTTGTCGGTGGTGACATGGTAGGCACCGATGTGCTGGGTGATGCCACCGGCTTCGCCCGAGGCGATCTTGGTGCGCCGGATGTAGTCCAGCAACGAGGTCTTGCCATGGTCGACATGACCCATGATGGTGACCACTGGCGGCCTGGGCAGGGCGTCGCCTTCCAGTTCCGAATGGGCGGCCAATTCCACTTCCACGTCGCGTTCCTCCGCTCGAACCGCCTTGTGGCCCAGTTCCTCGACCGCCAGCACGGCGGTGTCGTGATCCAGCGGCTGGTTGATCGTGGCCATCACACCCATCTTCATCAGCGTTTTGATCAGCTCGCCGGCCTTGATCGCCAGCTTCTGTGCCAGCTCGCCAACGGTGATCATCTCGCCGATCTGAACCTCTCGAACCACCGGTGTGGTCGGCCTGGAGAAGCCATGGCGGTCACTGCCGGCAGCCGCTGTCCGCGGCGCCTCGGCACGCCGTCCGCCCCGGCGACGGCCAGCCGCGGGCCGGCGCTCATTGCTCAGGTGCAGCTGGCCACGGGCACCGCCTCCGGGAACCTCGGTATCGGCCATCCGGTGCGAACCACGGGCGGGCTTGGCCCGACGCGGCTCTTCGCGGGCCTTCTCCGGTGCCCGGGGATGGGCGTCCTTGCGTACCTTGTCTTCGATCTTGCGTTTGACCGTTTCGGGCTCAGGGGCAGCGGCAATCTCGGCTGCGGCGCGAGCGGCTTCCTCGACCTGAAGCCGGGACGCCTCCTCGGCGGCCTTGCGCTGCTCCTCTTCCTCACGACGCTTGCGGTCGGACTCATCCAGCTGGCGCAGCTCTTCCTGCTGCTTGCGCCGGGACTCCTCCAGCTTGCGCGCCGCTTCCAGGCGCTCGGCCTCGTCATCGGCTGGCTGCTCGGCGAGCTTGTCTTTCTTGACGAGAGTGACCTTCTTGCGCACCTCGACGTTGACCTTGTTCTTGCCGCGTCCCTGCGGGCCGGCAACGGTGAGCTCGGAGCGCTCCGTGCGCCGCAGCGTGACCTTGCTCGGAACCCGGGCCTTGGCCGGTTCGCCACCGGGTTTGAGCTTGGCGCGCAGCAGCGCCACCAGGCGCTGCTTGTCGGCCGGCTTCACTATCTCGTCGGCACTGGCATAGGTCATGCCTTCGGCGGCCAGCTGCGTGAGCAGCGACTGTGCCGATGCACCTACCAGATCCGCCAGATTTTGAATCGTTTCAGCCATTTCCTTCCAAGCTCCTGAGTCCGCCAAGTGCCACGTACCGCCAGTACCACTGATAAGGCACTGTCTACTCGGCCTCCTCGAACCAGTGCGCCCGCGCTGCCATGATCAGGCTGCCGGCACGCTCCTCGTCCAATCCTTCAATATCGACAATTTCATCGATGGCCGCTTCGGCCAGGTCCTCGCGGTTGACGATGCCGCGCGCCGCCAGGGCGTGGGCGAGATCATCATCCATGCCGTCCAGCGCGGTCAGGTCATCAGCCGGCGTGTCGGCCTGGCCCTCGCCAGGGTCCAGCAACTGGGTCAACAGGGTATCGCGGGCACGATTGCGCAGCTCGTTGACGACATCGATATCGAACTCCTCGATCGCCAGCAACTCGGCTTCGGGCACGTAAGCCACTTCTTCGATGGTTGAGAAACCTTCCTGAACCAGAATGCTGGCGATCTCGGCATCCACCTCCAGCTTGTCCTGGAACAGCTGGCGGGAAACTTCCTGTTCGGCCTCGGACTTCTCGCGTACCTGCAATTCGGTCATCACGTTCAGGTGCCACTCGGTCAACCGGCTGGCCAGGCGCACGTTCTGGCCACCGCGACCGATCGCCTGGGACAGTTTGTCCTCGGCGACAGCGATGTCCATGCTGTTCTTTTCCTCGTCGACGATGATCGACACGACCTCGGCCGGCGCCATCGCATTGATCACGAACTGGGCCGCATTGTCACTCCACAGAATGATGTCCACGCGCTCGCCGTTGAGCTCGTTGGAGACCGCCTGCACGCGCGAACCGCGCATGCCGATGCAGGCACCGATCGGATCGGTGCGGCTGTCGTGGGCCTGGACCGCGATCTTGGCGCGGTCGCCGGCATCACGGGCACAGCCCATGATTTCGACCAGACCCTGGCCGATCTCCGGCACTTCGATGCGGAACAGTTCCATCATCAGTTCCGGCGCCGTGCGCGACAGGAACAGCTGCGGCCCGCGCGGCTCTGAGCGGACTTCGTACAGGTAGCCGCGGACCCGGTCACCGACGCGCAGGTTCTCGCGCTGGATCGCCTTCTCGCGGGGAATGAAGCCCTCGGCATTGCTGCCCAGGTCGATGATGATATTGCCGCGTTCGGCGCGCTTGACCGTGCCGGTGAGCACTTCGCCGACCCGGTCCTGGTAGGCCTCGACCACCAGCGCCCGCTCAGCCTCGCGCACCTTCTGCAGGATCACCTGCTTGGCGACCTGGGCGGCGATGCGGCCGAATTCAACGTTGTCGACCGGCTCTTCGATGAACCCGCCGACCTCGATCCCGGGCTCGAGCTCGATCGCGTCCATCAGCCGCAGTTGCCGGTCGGGCGACTCCATGACGACGTCATCGGCGACCACTTCCCAGCGCCGGAATGTCGCGTATTCGCCCGAGTCACGGTCGATCTCGACCCGCACCTCGGCGTCGTCCTCGTAGCGCTTCTTGGCGGCCGACGCCAATGCGGCCTCGAGCGCTTCGTAAATCACCGCACGCTCGACGCCCTTTTCATTGGCAACGGCTTCGGCCACCAGCAACAGATCCTTGCTCATCGACTATCTCCGTTGACCGCGGGGCCAGTATCCCCGCGCCCGGCCTGTCCCAATATTCTGGCGTAATCCGGCTTCAGCCGGATCCTTGCCGCTTGTGTGAACTCAAACGAGAAATCACCGCCACCATCATCCAGTACCAGGCGGATCTGCTCACCGTCGACGGCGGCGATCACGCCCTGGTACCGGCGCCGGCCGTCCACCGGCGCATGCAGGCTGGCCTCGATGCGCTCACCCAGGAAACGCGCCAGCTGTGCGGCCCGGAAGAACGGCCGGTCCAGCCCGGGCGAGGACACTTCCAGCGTGTATTGACCGGCAATCGGGTCTTCGACATCGAACTGCGCCGCCACTTCCCGACTGACCAGCTCGCAGTCGTCGATGGTGACTTCGCGTTCGGGATGATCGATATACAGTCGCACCAGCGCACTGCCCGAGCGTGGCATGTATTCCACGCCCCAGACTTCCAGGCCGAACCCGGCGATCGGGCCGGCAACCAGATTGGCGATTTGCTGAGCCTTGTCCATGCAGACGGACGGAAATTCCTTGTAAGACGGAAACAAAAAATGGCCGCAAGCGGCCATTCCAGAATCGGGCCGGAACGTGGCAGATACGTTCGACGGCCATGAAAAAAGCCTCGCTTGCGGAGGCTTTCTTCAAACCTGGTAGCGGGGG
>CAZUZT010000032.1:0-14271 GCA_964624575.1 uncultured Rhodanobacteraceae bacterium
GCCAGTACCACGACACCGAAACCGGCTTCGCCTACAACGTGATGCGCGACTACGACCCAGCGACAGGGCGGTACCTGCAATCGGACCCAATCGGATTGGCGGGCGGGATCAATACGTATGGGTATGCGGAAGGGAACCCGGTGATGCTGGTGGATTCCATTGGCTTGTGTGCCGATGAGTTCCCGGCATCGCCGTTTGGAGGCTTCAGGTCACTGAGCCCGAATCAGGTCTTCGTTGATTCGGCACGTGACGTGTTCGAACCAATGGGCAGCTCGGCGAAGGCAGCCACGATTGAGGTCTTGGATAGCGCTGCAGATTTTGGGGAGTGTGCGGCGGAAGAGGCACTCAAGCAAGTTCGGAATGAAATTATAGAGCGAGGTGCGGTATCAATGCTCTCTAAAGTAGTTGGGCCAAAGCTAGGGCTTCCAGTCACAATGCTATATGCCTCATGGAACAGGTCAATTTATAGTATGTCGTACGAATCATATATCATCGGCAGCGCAATAGGCATGTGCATAGCTGGACCGGCCGAACGGTAACCTTATGATCTGGATTGGATTTCTAATTTTCTTTGCTGTAACTCTCGGCTTTTTTGTCTTTGCTGTAACAAAACTCAAGTTGCCGTGTTTTTCTGGCATAGTGATTGGAGGGCTGGGGCTGTTAATGGTGACGTCATTAGTTATTTCTGAAACAATTCTGGGAAGCAATTCGTTACAGAGTGTGGTGCTGCTTCGTGGAAACCTTGCGCCTGGTGCTCCAGCAAAACTAGGCATTGGCATGGCGATGGTGACGGCCGGGGTTATTGCAGCAGTTTTTGGTGAAAGATGAGTGCGACGGTGAACGGCCGGTTTATGCCTTCTCAGCTAGCAACGCTGACACTGGCATACCACGAATAGTGCCTGCTACGACTTTGTCTCTCTCAGCAGTTTTCAGGCCAGCCCGGCGGCCACCACCACCTTCAGCTACGATCCGTTCAACCGGCTCAGCCAGATCAGCGGACCGAATGTGACTGCCAGCTACAAGGTTGCCGCCACCGGCCTGCGGGTGGAGAAGACCGCCCTGGGCCATACCACGCGCTTCGTCTACGGCCTGGACGGGCAACTGCTGTCCGAGCACGCCATCACCGGCAACCAGCGCAGCCAGCATCTGTACCTGAACGGGCAGCCCGTGGCGCTGGTTCGCGGCGGCCAGATGTACGCGGTGATGCCCGATCACCTCGGCCGGCCCGAGCTGCTCGTAGACCAGACCAACGATGTCGTCTGGCGCGCCCAACTCACCGCCTTCGAGCGCACGCCGTTCATCGACGTCATCGGCGGCTACCACCTGGGCTTCCCCGGCCAGTACCACGACACCGAAACCGGTTTTGCCTACAACATCATGCGCGACTACGATCCGGCTACCGGCCGGTACCTGCAATCGGACCCGATCGGATTGGCGGGCGGGATCAATACGTATGGAGATGCGGAAGGGAACCCGATGAAGCATGTCGACGGCCACATTCAGGCAATATCGACCGTCCTTTGTGCGCAAGTTCATTGGTAATCTTTTTTCGTAGGGAATGCTCCGGCGCCGTGGTAGACAACATTGATGACGGCGCAGCCGCGCCCCTGGCGTGCTGCAGTGTTGCGACCATGCACCTGCTCCCGTGATGTCGGTGCGGGTTTGCGCCGCTGACGTGGCGCTGGTGAGACGCCCACCTGGCAGGTCGCGCGCGGCACCGGTCTGTGTACAGCCTGAAGGCGACAGTCTGCGTCGCCATTGCGTGCAGCCACGGATGACACCGGTCAAAACCGTCGCTCCAGTCCGGTGCGACGTGCCCTGTCGCGTCGGGGCGGTATTCAATAGGCAGTGAGGCCGCATTCCATCAATACGCGTCGTGCCGGACGTGAACGGGAGACGACGACATGTTGCAGGTTGCCAGGACGATGCACCGCGGAATCTGCCGCCAGCAGCAGGATGCGATGCTGGTGGCCGGCCAGGTCCGGCAGTCGCGCAACCTGCTGCCGACAACCGCCTCGGCAGCGTCGGACCTGTTGCTGGCAGTTGGCGATGGTGTGGCTTCCACACCTTCGGCCGGACGTGCCAGCCGCTGCGTGTTGTCGGCGCTGTCCGGCCTGCTTGCACGGCAACCCGGGCTGGCGCCGGATGGCCTGCTGTCGGGGCGTCATGTACGCCTGGCGCAGCAGGCACTGTGCGCGGCGCGGGATCGCGGCGAGATGCCGTTTGGCGCCGCGACGACGCTGGTCGCGGCACACCTTCGCGGCGCTCACGCGGCCATCATCAACGTCGGCGACAGCCGCGCCTACCTGGCGCGAAGCGATGGCCGGGTGCGCCAGCTCAGCCATGACCACACCGAGCTGCAGCGCCTGCGCGATGCCGGCGAACTGGATGACGGCGTGGAATACGCCAGCGTCTACGGTTTCCTCAGCGATTGCCTGGCAGCCGACCCCGACGACGACGGATTTGCCCTGCACCGCGATGTCGTGGCTCTGGAACCCGGGGATCGCATTGCCCTGTGCAGCGATGGCGTTCATGACGCACTCGGAGAGGCGTCCTGGCGGGCATTGCTGGCGGAGGCCATGACGCCGGTGGAACTGGTGTCGACGGCGCGCGCGGCGGTCCTGAGGCGCGGCGCGCCGGACAATTTTTCCCTGATCGTCGCGCAGCATATGCCGGAGCAGTGACCGGCATTCCCAGCCGTTCCATTTGGCCATTCCACTTGGCCATGATCCGAGGCGGCATCATGAGTGAACCCGGAGAATCCTTGCGCGAGTACACGCGATGGTTGCTTGAGGAAATCCCGGTGACAATGGGCGGTGCATCCGCACCTGACGCATGTGGGCGACGGTGGTTACGGCCGGTTTGCGATCACCGGCCGCAGCGGGCAGGACGCCACCCGCCTGCAAGGGTGCGGGGTTGCCGATGGTGCGCTGGTGGTGCCGCTCTTTGGCTTTTGCTAGTGCAACGCTGGCTGCGCACGCTCCTTGTCTGCACGGCGACTTAGCCACGCGGTCGCAGGTGAAGCCCGATCTGCTCGCCGCCGGCGGAAGTCGGCCGTGCCGCGGTCGATCAGGAGCCACGGCTGCGGTGGCGCCGGTGAAACCGATGCCCTGGCCGGCGGCTTGATGCCACGACCCAGCCGTCAACGATGGTTCCGGCCGTGGCCGGACCCGCAGCGGCCGCAATGCGGGCCAGGGCGGCAGGCGCAAGCACCGGATGGTCAGTGCTATAGCGGTAAAAAATTGATTCTACTGCAGTTTTTGCCGGCTTGTGCTATCATTGCCCGGCTCCGGACCGGACTGGTCCAGGCGTTCAGCGCGACTGCGCATCGCCCGACACGCCCCTTGTCACGCGTCTCCGCACGCCAGTGCGGGCCTGATCCTTCGTGAATCGCCGTGCCTGGTTACACCACCCGCAAGCTCGCCGTGGCCATCGACGGGCATCGTTATCGTCTTCGCGTACTGTGCGACAGCCAGCAGTATGCCGATCCGGACGGCCTGAGCCGTGAGTTGGGCATTTCCTCGGCGCAATGGAGCCTGTTCGGGCAGCTTTGGCCGACCGGCCAGATGCTGGCCCAGGCCATGGCCAAAGCCGATATCGACGGCAAGCGGGTGCTGGAGCTGGGCTGTGGCATCGGCCTGGCCAGCCTGGTGTTGCAGCGCCGCGGCGCGCGCATCGTGGCTACTGATATCCATCCGCTGGCCGAGCCGTTCCTGGCCTACAACAGCGCCCTGAACGGGTTGCCGGCGGTGCACTACCGGCATCTGGACTGGCAGCAGCCGCTGCCCAGCCTGGGCCGGTTCGACCTGATCATCGCCGCCGATGTGCTTTACGAGCCAGGCCAGGCGGCGCTGTTGGCCCAAGTCATCGGGCGCCATGCCAACGAGGAGGCCGAGGTGGTGCTGTCGGACCCGGGCCGCGGCTACAGCGCCGCCTTCACCCGCAAGCTGGCAGCGCAGAACCTGGCCAAGCACCGTCGCGAACGGCGCCGGTTCACCGATGAGCACGGGCGCGAACACCGCTCGCACATCCTGCACTACCGGCGCCGCCTGCCGGTGGCCGCCTGAGCGTGGCGGCGGCGGACATCCACTGCAGCCGCTGTGATGCGGTCTGCTGCCGGCAAACGGTGGTGCTGCAGGCGGGCGACCGCGTGCCGGCGCACCTGACCGCCCAGGTCCACGACCAACGGGTCATGGCCCGGGATCCGGAAGGCTGGTGCGTGGCCGTGGATGGCGCCCGCATGAACTGTTCAATCTATTCGACCCGTCCCCGGGTCTGCCGGCAAGTGACCATGGCCGGCGACGAGTGCCGGCAATTGCGCAACGCCTATGCCGGCCAGACCGCGGGCAGCGATCCCGCTGACCATCTGCTGACCATCAAGGAGAGTCCATGAGTCGTTCCAAGACCAGCGCCAAGAAGGCCGAACCCAGAAACATTCCCCCGTCCGGCACCAGCCGCCTGTTTGCCAACCGCAAGGCCACCCCGCGTGCGGCGCAGGTCACCAGCGAGCGCATCGCTGCCGACCTGGCCGCTTTCCGCCGCTCCGGCGGGCGCATCCAGGTGCTGGACAGCTTCCGCAGCCGCAGCCAGGCAGCGACACCGGCGGCCGCTTCCAGGGGCGGAAGCAAGCGTTGACGCCAACCTGAGTCCGGTCTGATCCGGATCAGTTCCCTGCCCGCCCCGGGCAGGGACAATCAACGATCACCTCACGCCATGATCATGGCCGTGACAGCCACAATCCCCGGTTCAACCTGACGGGCACGGCGGCCTGGCGCGGCATCGTGCGCACGCTTGCACAGCGCAGCAACTGCGCCCGGCGCCCAGCCCGCCGCGTGACCACCGCAGCCTGATGACCGGGCCAACTGACCGGCCCGGTCATCAGGCCTGTCCAGGAACGCCGCACACGCGGCCAAGGAGGCGATCATGAACACGCGTTACACCCGGGTATCGGCCAATATTCTCGAGGCCGTGCACGACACGCCGCTGCTGGAGCTGGAGCCGGGCATCTTCGCCAAGTGCGAGTTTTTGAACCCCTCCGGTTCGATCAAGGCGCGCATCGCCAAGTACATCGTCGAGCGCGCCGAGGCCGAAGGCCTGCTCAAGCCCGGCGACACCATCGTCGAGGCGACCAGCGGCAATACCGGCAACGCCTTCGCCATGGTCGCCGCGGTCAAAGGCTACCGGATGATCGTGGTGATGCCCGAAGGCCTGTCCAGTGAACGGGTGGCGATCTCGCGTGCCTATGGTGCCGAGGTGCTGCTGTGCGGCAGTTTCCACGTCAACCAGGCGTTGGAACGGGCTCGTCAGCTGGGCAGCCAGCCCGGCTTCTTCTTTCCCGGCCAGTTCGAATCGGAATGGAACGTGCAGGAGAACCGGGAGATCTTCGGCCCGGAGATCCTGGCCCAGTTGCCGGACGGGCGAACGCCCGATGCCTTTGTCCACGGGGTCGGTACCGGCGGCACCCTGATCGGGGTCGGCCAGGCGTTCCGCGGCGCCAATCCCGATGTGCGCTTGTTTGCGATGGAGCCGTCCGAATCGCGCACCTTGCTCTGCGGCGAGGTGGACCTGCACGGCATCGAGGGCATTTCCGATGGCTTCGTGCCCGGCATCTTCGCCCGGCATCGCGAGCTGGTCAGCGATTTTCTCAGCGTGTCCAGCACCGAGGCGGTGGCGCAGATGCGCGAGCTGGCCCGCGGCCGCGGTCTGCTCTGCGGCCCCAGTTCCGGCGCCCACCTGATTGCTGCGCGGCGCATCCGCGAGCGGTTCCCCGAGCTGGAAACCGTGGTCACCGTGCTCGCCGACAAGGGCGAGAAATACCTCAACGATTTCTACATGGATTCAGCCGGCGAACCGGCGGCACCGCCGCTGCATTGACGGCGCACCGATTGCCGCACTGGCGCCGCCGCGTCAGTGCCGATACGGCTGACCGCACCCGCGCGCACTCCCGCGGCAACGTCGCGTCCGCCTCGCCACACACCGCCTTGACAGCGGCCTGCGTTATGGTGGGCGGCGCTGTCATTTGTGACACAAAGCCATGGAGGAACACCGATGAATCCGAGCAAGCATGTCCTCGCCCTGGCGATTGCCGCCGGCCTTCTGGCTGCCTGTGGCGGCGGTGCCGAGGCGCCGCCGCCGGCACCGGAAACGGTTGCACCGCCGGCCGCGCCAGCCACGCCAGACGCGCCCGCAACTCCGGCAACGCCAGACGCGCCCGCAACGCCAGCGACGCCGGCTTCGCACGACACCGGTCCGGGTCATCCGTTCTTCGCCACCACCGAGGTCACCCGCTTCGACAAACCCTGGGCGATGACCTTCCTGCCCGACGGCCGCTTGCTGGTCACCGCCATGGCCGGCGAACTGCATCTGCTGGATCCGGACAGCGGCGCCCTGGGCTCGGTCAGCGGCACGCCCGAGGTGGCCCACGCCGGCCAGGGTGGCCTGGCCGATGTCGCCCTGCATCCGGACCATGCCGACAACGGCGTGATCTACCTGAGCTTTGCCGAAGCCGGCGATGACGGCCTGGCCGGCGGTGCCGTTGCCCGCGCGCGCCTGGCGCTGGATGACAGCGGCGGCGGCACGCTGGAGGACCTGGAGGTGATCTGGCGCCAGGTGCCGATGGCCGATGACGATGGCCATTACGGCCTGCGCCTGCTGTTCGATGGCGACGGCATGCTCTGGATCAGCTCCAGTGAGCGCCGGCAGTTCGACCCGGCCCAGGACATGGCCAGCAACCTGGGCAAGATCGTGCGGTTGAACGATGACGGCAGCGTGCCCGATGACAATCCCTTCGCCGATCAGGGCGGGGTTGCCGCGCAGGTCTGGAGCCTGGGCCACCGCAACATCCTGGGCATGGACTTCGACGCCGAAGGCCGGCTGTGGGCGCACGAAATGGGGCCCAAGGACGGCGACGAGCTGAACCTGGTGGTGCGCGGCGAGAACTACGGCTATCCGATCGTCTCCAACGGCAACCACTACGACGGCACGCCAATTCCCGACCACGACACGCGGCCGGAATTCGCCGAGCCGGCGGTGACCTGGACGCCGGTGATCTCGCCGGCCGGCTTCATCATCTACGACGGCGATCTGTTCCCGCACTGGCAGGGCAGCGGCTTCATCGGCGGCCTGTCGTCGATGGCTTTGATCCGGGTCGAGTTCGATGGCGAACAGGCGCGCGAGGCCGAGCGCTTCGACATGGGCCAGCGCATCCGCGAGGTCGAGCAGGGCCCGGATGGTTCGATCTGGCTGCTTGAGGATGGCACCCGCCAGGGCAACGGCCGGCTGTACCGGCTGACGCCCCTGGATGGTGATCACGGCTGATCACGCACCAGCCACGTGTTCACCGATGACGGCGCCGACAGGGCGCCGTCATCGTTTCCGGTGTGGCGGCATGGCGCCCGGTCCAGGCGTGCAATCCCCTTGCCCGGCAAGGCCGACAACTTACGGAGTTTGCTCAATCCCCCTTTGCACGCGAAGGAGGAAGCTTTGTTGGCCTGAAATCCTCCTGGGCACGCAAACGGGAGGAGTAATCCGTGATCACGGCGCAATCATCCCGCGGTTGCCAGCATGTCGATCATGACGAGTGCGAGCAGCCCCGCCGGGCGAACCGAATTCTTCCATCCCGGTCCGGTGCCGGTGCCGATTGCCGAAAACGGCAGCAACGCCGGCTGGCGGATCACCGTGGCCGATGGCCCGGTGATCGCCACCGCGATCCATGATGGCCATGCGATCCGGTCCTCGCTGCGGCCGTTCCTGGCGCTGGATGCCGCCCAGCGTCTGCGCGAAGAAGATCCGCTGACCGGCTGGCTGGGCCATGTCGGCGATATCCGGATCGATGTGCCGGTGTCACGCTTCCAGGTTGATCACAACCGGCCGCGCGCGGAAGCGGTGTACCGGACTCCGCAGGACTGCTGGGGCCTGTCGTTGTGGCGCACGCCTTTGCCGGAAGCCGAGCTGCAACAATCGCTGGCCGACTGGGACCGGTTCCGCGCCATGGTCGGCGAGCTGATCGAGCGATTGCTGGCGCGCTGGCAAGCGCTGCTGGTGATCGACCTGCACAGTTACAACCACCGCCGCGACGGATCCGACGGCGCACCGGCGCCGCAGGCCGAAAACCCGGATATCGAGCTGGGCCTGACCACGGCCGATCCGCAGCATTGGCGCGGGGTCTGCGAGCAGTTCGCGGATGCCCTGCGCAGTGTGCCGGTCAACGGCCGGCAGCCGGATGTGCGCGCCAACGTGCGCTTTCCAACCGGCGGCGACTTTCCCGAGTGGATCCATGCCACCTGGGGGCCGCGGGTGTGCACGATCTCGCCCGAGTACAAGAAGGTCTTCATGGACGAGCACAGCGGCCAGGCCGACATCGCCGCGCTGCATGCCCTGCGTGAGGGCTTGCAGGGGGCGGTCGATGCGGTCCGGCCGCAGTTTCTGCGGAGGCGGTCATGAGCCCGGCGACGCTGCAGCGGCGCTCATCGGCGTCCAAGGCACAGGAGACACCGCCGCCACGGCCAACCCGGCAACTGCCGCCGGTGGCGACGCAGGTCGATGCCGCCCTGGCCGATCTTGATGCCCGCCTGGACTGGCTGCTGGCGCTGACGCCGCTGGGCACCGACGCCCTGTGGCAGGATTTCCAGGCCAGCGGCTGGACCCGTGTCGCCGCGCTGAGCTATCCCGAGCCGGCGCTGGACATGCCCGAGCTGCGCCGCGAGCTGCTGGCGTTGCCGGTGGAAGACATCGAATCGCCGCTGCTGGCCGGCGTGCTGAGCGAGAAACAGCGCGAGCTGGAGCTGATGATCGAACTGGTGCGCTCGCGCGGCACCGAAGGTTTCATCGGCGCCAGCATCGAGCTGTTCGGCGGCGTCGAGGCCAGCCTGCTGACCCAGGCGCGGGAGATTCTCGACACCGTCGGTGAAGGCGAAGCCCTGGTCGCCGATGTCGGTGTTGACGAGGTCGTGTCGGCAGCCCGTGACGAGATCGCCTGGTACCAGCGGCAGGCGTCCGGTTTCGAGATCGATATCGTCGTCGATGCCGACATCGGCTCGCTGATGATGGTCTCGCACGGCACGCTCTACCTGGATGCCCGCCTGCGCCTGCCGCGGGCGCGGTTGCAGCCCTTGCTGCAGCACGAAATCGGCACCCACGTGCTGACCCGTTACAACGGCCTGCGCCAGCCGCTGCGGCAACTGGCCGTGGGCCTGGCCCAGTACGACCCGTTGCAGGAAGGCCTGGGCGTGCTCGCCGAATACCTGTGCGGCTACCTGCCCGGCGAGCGCCTGCGGGTGTTGGCAGCGCGCGTGGTGGCGGCCGATCTTGCGATCCACGGCGAGGGCATCCCGGAAATCTTCGCATGCCTGCACGAGGAACACGGCCTGCCGACCGATGATGCATTCGACATCGCCGTGCGCGCGCTGCGCGGAGGTGGCCTGACCAAGGATGCGGTCTATCTGCGCGGCCTGGTTGAGCTGCTCGCCGACCTGCGCGCCGGCGGTGATTTCCGCCTGTTGTTCGCCGGCAAGTTCGCCCTGCGCCACCGGGTTGTGGTTGAACAGTTGCTGGAGGCCGGCTGGGCGCGAGCGCCTGCGCTGCTGCCGCGCTATCTGCAGGAACTGGGTCCGGCCGGATTGCTGGCGCGCTGCCGCGACCTGGAGGTGGCCGGTCTGCACCACGCCCATCCCGATGCCGATGCCCTGGCGCCGCCGCCGATCGATCCGGACCGGGCAGCGCCAGCGGATGGCGACCACGCCGACCGCGCCGCTGCCATCGATGCCGATACCGATACCGATACCAACACCAACACCAACACCAACACCAACACCAACACCACCAATCACGACAACGACAACGACAACGAGAAGGCACGCCCATGAACCAACCGCCGATGCGCCTGGGTTTCGTGATCAACGACATCGCCACCGAAAAAGACAACTACACCACCCTGCGCCTGGCCCGGCGCGCGCTCAAGCTCGGTCACGAGGTGTTCCTGATCGGCTTGGGCGAGTTCATCTACGACGCCAACGGCACCGTCTGTGCGCGGGCGATCGTGCCGGCCGGGCGCGACCATGCCGACGACGCGGCCCTGCTGGAAGAACTGCAGGGCGAGGAAGCGGTGACTGAACGGATCAATGTCGAGCAACTGGATGTACTGATGCTGCGCAGCGATCCGGCCGAGGAACAGGTCGATCGGCCCTGGGCACCGACCAGCGCGCTGCTGTTCTCGCAACTGGTGGCGCGCAAGGGCGTGATCGTGGTCAATGATCCCACCTGCCTGACCAATGCCTCAAACAAGACCTACTTCCAGCATTTTCCCGAGGAAGTTCGGCCGATGACGTGCATCAGCCGGGATGCCGACGAAATCCGCAGCTTCATCAGCACCCATGGCGGCCAGGGCGTGATCAAGCCGCTGCAAGGCTCGGGCGGCCAGGGCGTGTTCGTGGTCAATGGCGACAGCGGTGCCAACCTCAACCAGATGATCGAGGCGGTGATCCGCGACGGCTACGCGATCGCCCAGGAATACCTGCCCAAGGCCGCCGAGGGCGACCTGCGCCTGCTCACCCTCAATGGCCGGCCGCTGCAGGTGGATGGCTGCTACGCCTGCTTCCAGCGCTACAACGACAGCGGCGATGCCCGCAGCAACATCAGCGCCGGCGGCAAGGTCCGCCTGGTCGAGCCCGATGCCGATGCCCTGCGCCTGGCGGCCACGGTGGCACCCAAGCTGATCCGCGACGGCATGTACTTCGCCGGCCTGGACATCGTCGGCGACAAGCTGATGGAGGTGAACGTGGATACGCCCGGCGGCATCAACATGGCCGAGGACCTGACCGACGTGGATTTCTCCGGCCACATCATTGCCGACCTGGCAAGAAAGGTGCGCCTGCGCGGGCAGTACGGCGGCAGCCTGAGCAACCTTGAGCTGACGATGCTGTAGGGCCTGGACGATTCCCCCTTCGCTTGCGAAGGGGGATTAGATGGTAATAATGCGCCGGGCGCACCACAGCGCACGGCGAAAGAACCTGCCCGCTGAGCGCCGTAGTATCCACCTCAGTCCTACATCCAAGAAGGAAGGAGCACAAAGCATCGGGTGCCCGTCCAGCGGGTGTGCATTGCCCCTGGCGGGCATGGCCGCCGCGTTGCGCAGGACGTCAGTGACAGTCAGGACGCGCTGTCGTCCTGCAGCACGTCGATGATCGCCGCCAGCAACTCGTGCAGGTCGGCGCGGTGGCCGGTTCGGGCCGAGGCCGTACCGTCATCTGAAGTGATCGCCACGGTCAGGTCCAGACCCGGGACGATGTACAGCATCTGACCGCCATAGCCCCAGGCATAGCGCACCGGCTGGCCGCCGATTTCGCGCAGGAACCAGCCATAACCGTAGTCATCGCCGGTGAACCGTGAGCGTGCACGCGCCTGCCATGACGCCTGAATCCAGGCTTCCGGCAGCAGGCGCTGGCCGTCCTCGGCCAGCCCGCCGTTGCGGTACAGCTCGCCGAAGGCCAGCAGCGAGCGGGTGCTCATCGCCATGTTGTTGCCGCCCAGGTACACGCCCTGCGGATCGCGGTCCCAGGCGCTGATCTGGAAGTGCGCCTGTGGTTCCAGCCAGTCCCGGGCCAGGGCGAGCGTCGAGCGGCCACTGACCCGGGTCAGGATCGCCGACAGCAAATGCGTCGAGCCGGTCGAATACAGCATGCGCCCGCCCGGTTCATTGACGAACGGCCGCGCCAGCGCCGCCCGCACCCAGTGGCTGCTGCTCACCCAGCGGCCGTAGTTCGGGCCGGAGGTGCGCTCCAGCCCGGCCTGCATCGACAACAGATGGCCGATGGTGACCTTGGCCAGGCGTGGATCGGGATCGTCGGGCAGGTCGTCGGCCAGCAGCGGCGCCACCGGCTGATCCGTGCCGGCCAGCAGGCCGCGATCAACGGCGATACCGACCAGGGCCGAGACCACCACCTTGGACGCGGACTTGATGTTCATCGGCGAGTCCACGCCGGTGCCGTGGTAACCACGCTCGGCGATGAGGTTGCCGTGGCGGGCGATGGCCACCGCCCGCAGCGGTTCGAGGTCGGCTGCGTCGTCGAGCAGGGTGGCCAGGCCGGCAGCGGCTTGCAGAGAAGGCGTGTCCGTCAGGAGGTTGACCGAATCGGTCGCGTCACTGCCGGCAGACAGCGGCGGCGCCAGGAACAGGGCAAGTGCCAGCAGCGGCGCCAGCGCCGGCACCGGCCGGGTCGCCGAAGACGGCCACGCGGCTGCAATCAAGAGTGCATACCTCCCGCGCCGGCGGCCTTGCCATCGTCCCGGGCTCGGGTTTCGGCTCGGACGCCGTCAATGCTGTCAGCGCCATCGTGCGGGCGGGCGGAGGTGTTGTCGTCGCTGCCGCCGGCGTTGGCATCGGCACTGGCACCGGCGTCGCCAGCAGCATCGCCCGTGCTGTCGCTGCCGGCGGCATCGGTGCGGTAATCGTCTTGTTGATCGTGGTCTCGGTGTGCCGGCGGTGAATGGTGCTGTCCGGTCGGATCGGTCAACTGGATCACCTGGCCGCGCTGCCAGGCATCGGCGGCCGGATCAATCGCCGGTGCCGGAATATCGGCGCGCTGTTCGCGGCGCTCGTTGCTGTCGATGCCCAGGCGCTGGTCGCGGGCACGCACCATGTCGGCATCGGCCTGGCCGTCGGCGGTGAAGGCCATCATCAGATGCGGCACACCCAGCGGCAACTCCAGATCCATGTCGGTATGCCAGGTGTGCCAGGTCTTGCCGTAGGTGCCGACCAGCCGGCTCATCAATGCGTGCTCGGCGGCGGCCGGCAGGCCGGGAGCGACCAGTTGGCCGGACTTCACCTCGTGGACATGGCTGTGCCACAGCGGCTTCTCGGCCAGCGGCAAGCGGGCGAAGAGCCGGGCACTGATGATGTATTCGATGCCGACCAGTTTCGCCTGGCGGACGTTGCCGTCATAGATCACGCACTGGATGACATCGTCATTGAGCATCGAGCAATAGTGGTGCGCCTCCATCTGCGCGTGCATGGCGCCGCTGTGGAAGTGGAAGCCATCGACATAGGTGTTGAGGGCCGCCACTGGTGGCTTGTCCTGGATCAGCGCGGCGCCGGCATCCAGGGCGCGGCCGGTGACCGTCTTCGGCTCGCCGGGTGCCTCGACGGCGGATGGACTGTCGTGGCCGCCGCAGCCGGCCACGCCGGCCAGGGCCAAGGTCGCAGTCAGCGCGGCCGCGGTGGTGGCCGGTAGTCGCGTCGCAGCGACAGGCCTGTCAGTGAAGGGCATGACGGTGGTTGCTGGGGGCGGGCTCAGGTTGATCATGGCGGCAGGCTCCTGCGCATTGCCGATGGACTCCTTGCCGGCCTTTCTTCTGGCCGGTGGCGTCCCGGGCGGGTTCATTGACGGGCAGCGTCGCTGTCATCGGGATCCGGCGCCAGGTCGGTGGCGGCGGTCAGGCCGCTCTGGGCCGGCCCTTCGATCACCGCGCCCTGGCAGGTGAAGCGGCTGCCGTGGCAGGGGCAGTCCCAGGTGTTCTCCTGGCCGTTCCACTGCACGATGCATTTCATGTGCGGACACACTGGCGACAAAACGGTCAGCGCACCTTCGGCGTCGCGGTAGACGGCGTAGCGCTCGCCACCGGCGCTGACCAGACGGCCTTCGCCGGGCGCCACCGAATCCGGATCCAGTGCCGGCTTGCGCAGGCGGGTGCCGACCAGGTGTTTGGCCACCGTCGCACCCTCGCGCGCCCACCCGGTGGCCGATTTCAGTGGCGTGAAGCGGCGCGGATTGAATAGCCCGGCTTCCGGCAGGCTGGCGCCCAGGATGCCGCGTCTGATCAGATCGGCGGCGACCGCGCCCCAGACCAGGCCGTCGGCGCTGAAGCCGGTGGCCAGCCAGAGCCGGTCATCGCCGCCGGTGCCGATGAAGGGCAACCGGTCCGCTGGCCGGTACTGCTGCGCCGCCCAGCGGAAGCTGTCGCGGTTGTCGCCGTCATCGCCAGCACCATCGCCATAGCCGCCGTCCTTGCTGGCGCCGGCATCCCCGCGCAGGCGTTGCCAGGGATCGGCATCGGTGGGGTTCTCGCCGGTGCGGTGCTGTTCGCCGACCAGCACCAGCCAGTCGCGGCCATCGTGGCGATGGCGGCGCAGGGAGCGGCCCCGGTCGCGCCACCAGAAGATGCCATCGTCCAGCGCCTGCGCCAGCGGCACGGCCAGGCCGTACTCGCGGAACACTTCCATTTGCGCATGGACCAGGTGCAACCCCGGCGGCGTATGCGTCGCCGCCACGATATGGC
>CAZUZT010000032.1:14371-18693 GCA_964624575.1 uncultured Rhodanobacteraceae bacterium
TGCGCATGGACCAGGTGCAACCCCGGCGGCGTATGCGTCGCCGCCACGATATGGCCGGCATTGACCTTGCCGGCCGCGGTTACCACGGTGCCGGTGTCGGCATCGATGGCGGTTACCGGTGAGCGTTCGTGGATCAGTCCGCCCTGTTCGGCCACCTGCCGGGCCAGGGTGCGGGTGAATTGCCAGGGATTGAACTGCGCCTGGCCCTGGATCCGGAACGCCCGCCGTGTCGGCAGCGGCAGGCTGTCGGTTGCGACCGGTTCCGGCGCCAGGCCGGCGGCGCGATAGGCATCCAGCTCATCGTCAAAGCGTTTGCGCGTTTGGGCGTCATCGCCGGACACCGCGTAGACCAGCGGGCAGCGCACGAAGGCGCAGTCGATGGCGCCGGCCTGGACCTGCTGCTCGATGGCATCGACGGCCACGGCGCGCAGCGCGCAGACCTGCTGCAATACCTCGTCGCCCCAGCGCCGGCGCAGCTCGGTCATGCCGGCGGCGACCGGCGCATACAGGTTGCCGGTGGAATGGCCGGTGCTGCCGTCCCCGACCTCGTGCGCCTCGATCACCGCCACCCGCAGGCCGTCGCGCTGCAGCGCCCGGGCGGTGAGCAGGCCGGTGATGCCGGCGCCGACCACGGCGACATCGGCGGTGATCGCGCCCTGCAACGGCGCGAGGAAACCGGGTGTGGATGGGTCGGACATCCAGAGGCTGGTCATAAAGATATTCCGGGAGCATCAAGCTCCAAAGGGGCCGGAAGTCTGTTTCTACCGGGGCGTCGATCCAGCGGGCGTGAACGCGGCCTCACGCTACGGCCACCGGCAACGGACCTATCCTGATCGCCGAGTTTCCAAGGAATCCAGGAGCGCGAACATGGGCATGATGGTGGACGGCCGGTGGCGGCCCGAGGTCGACACGCTGGTTGATGAGGACGGGCGCCTGCAGCGGCCCGACAGCGCGTTCCGCAACTGGATCACCGCCGATGGCCGGCCCGGCCCGACCGGCAAGGGCGGATTTGCCGCCGAACCCGGGCGCTACCACCTGTACCTGTCACGCGCCTGCCCGTGGGCGCACCGCACCGCCATCTTCCGCGAGCTCAAGGGCCTGCAGGCGATGATCGGCGTCTCGGTCACGCACTGGCTGATGGCCGATGACGGCTGGACCTTCAACGAGGCGCCCGGCGTCATCGCCGATCCGGTGCTCGGCGCGCGCACGGTCTGGCAGCTGTACGCCGCCGCCAGGCCCGACTACAGCGGCCGGGTCAGCGTGCCGGTGCTCTGGGACAAGGTCTCGGCAAAGATCGTCAGCAACGAATCAGCCGACATCATCCGCATGTTCAACAGCGCTTTCGACGGCGTCGGCGCCTTGCCCGGTGACTGGTATCCGCCGCATCTGCGCGAAGAAATCGATGCCCTGAACGCGCGCATCTACGACGGCCTCAACAACGGCGTCTACAAGGCCGGTTTTGCCAGCAGCCAACAGGCCTACGATGACGCCGTGGCCGGCGTGTTCGACACCCTGGACTGGCTGGAAAACCTGCTCGACGGCCGCGACTGGCTCTGTGGCGAGCACCAGACCGAGGCCGACTGGCGCCTGCTCACCACCCTGCTGCGCTTTGACGCCGTCTATCACGGCCACTTCAAATGCAACCTGCGCCGGCTGGTCGACTACCCGCGGCTATGGGCCTACACCCGCCGCCTGTACCAGCACCCGGCGGTGGCGCCAACCCTGGATTTCCATCACATCAAACATCACTACTACGCCAGCCACCGCAACATCAATCCCACCGGCATCGTCCCGGCCGGCCCGGTGCTGGATTGGCGGCCGGAGGGGTGAGTGGCTGGAAACTGGCGTGGGCTGCCTGCGGCCATGCCGGGCAACATTAGTCACCCAACTCCCGAGGAATCAGGCGCAACAGCGCGGCCCGGCGGGTTTCGCTGTTGTCATCACGGAATCCTGTCAGCAGCATCAGGTCGCCGTCGCTGCTGATGCCGACGGGCCCCATGCTCCTCCAATCGCCATCATCCAGCCCTTGCTGGGCCAGTATCGCGCCGATTGCAGTCAGGCCGGTCGCCTGGGTCCAAATAAAGGGGCGTTCGGCCCAGACACCGTCATCCAGTTCGGCCACATAGTATCCGGCAATCAGATTGCCCTCAGCACTGACCGCCACGGCGTAATAGGGCGAGGTATCCATCGCATCGGGCGCCAAACCCAGATAGACGGCGCCGCTTTGCTCGGTCCAGTACCAGGCTTGGTCGAGCTGCGGGTGTGCGGCATTGAAGTCGCCTCCCTGCAAGCTGCCGATGATGATCCGGCCATCGGCACTGGATGAGTACGGCCGCCGGAGCGGATGGGTGTGCGTATCAACAAGAATTTCCGGTTCACCGTCAAACCAGCGGGTAGCGAACCGGCGCACCACGCCATCGGGCTGGCCATAGTTGGTGTTGTCGAATTGATAGCCGATGACCACGCGGCCGTCGTCGGACGTGCCTGTGGCCACTGCACCGAGCATCGACTCGGACAGGGGCAGCACCTGTTGGCCCTGCTCGGCATCCCAGATCCAGCCCCGACTTTCAGATACCGACAAAAGCCCCGAACCCACAAGCCGGGAGCCGTCGCGGGACATTCCGTAGACAATGGATGTGTCGATAAATGTGGGCTCGTCCAGATGAGTCCACTGCCCATCCAGTGTTCCGATCACAGGCGTATAGACCGGCCAGGTTTCCGGGGTCAGCCCCTGCACGGTGGTGGCCACTACCTGCGCATCCGACGAGACAAAGAATCGGTTGCTGCTCGGGTAGTACGTCCTGTCCAGGGGAATCCCCGCCATCTGTGGCATGCCCGGGCGCCAATACAACAACCGGATGCCGTCCTCGACCGGCTGGGTGGCGATTACTGTGCCGTCGTCGGCCAGGCCCTGAACCATTGCATTGTCATGCCCGGCAGGCTCATGTACCGGAATCTCGACCAGTTCGAACCGGTACAGGTCGGTCAGGGTCGGCGCCTGCCAGGGGCACGCCGGCTGTGCCAACCAGCTAAGCCGCTGCACATCGGAAAAGCTGCCGCTGCCGAACCCGTCCAGCGGTGATTGGTAGTGAGCCGTGCCGGCCTGGCAATCCAGCGCCAGTTCCAGGCGGCCCCAGTCGATGCGTTGCACCTCACGCGGATCGTAGGCGGCGCCAAAGCGCCCACCCTGGGTGCTGTGCATCTGCTCGAACACGATGCGCCCGCCATCCGCCTGGCCGGTGCCGATCAGCCAATAGGGATTGCCCTGCGCATCGTAGGTGTACCAGGTCAGCAAGGCCTGGCCATCGGCCAGCCACTGCAATTGCCAGCCCTGGCCGTCGTAGCCGGAGTCGAACCAGGTGCCGCTCTGGCCGGCGTGTGCTGCCACCGGCTGTCCGGTGACGCCGTGGATGGGTTGACAGCCGGCCGCCATGGTACTGCTGAGCCGGTACAGATCGATCACCCCGGTCTGATCGAAAGCCGCATACGCCACCTGGCCGTGATCGCAGTCGGAAAAACGGAAGATGGCCGAACCGACGGCCTCGCGATGAACTTCATCAGGCTGGTAGTCGGGCCCGAAACGACCGCCGCGGGGGGCGTACAGGGTCGGAAAAACAATCTCATCGCCTTCACCGTCGGTACCCCGGATCACCTCGCCCTCGCCAATCAGCCAGCGTTGCCGGCCGTGCTCGTCATAGGTGAACCAGGTAACAAGAGCCCGGTCATCCTCATTGAGTTCCAGCATCCAGCCTTCGCCATCGCGATCAGGGTGATACCAGGCGGCGCTATGGCCAGGCTCGATGCTGCCGGCAAACAGCAGCGGGCAGACCAGCAGGAGGAGGGTGGCGGCAAGCAGGTGGCCATGGCAGCGCGTTGTAGTCATCGACATGGACAGGTCTCCGGTATCGGCGGGTTTGGTGCGGGTGCTGGTGTCACGGGATTATGTTCGTTGGGCATTGGAACAATGCACTCCGGCTGTCGGAACCGAAGTTGTTGCTCACGGCAACGTGAATGTCGACCCAGTCATGAGCGTTGCATGTGCCGAACAGCCCGGAGCCGTGACCGGTGCCGCCAAA
Source organism: uncultured Rhodanobacteraceae bacterium (assembly GCA_964624575.1). Classification (GTDB taxonomy): domain Bacteria; phylum Pseudomonadota; class Gammaproteobacteria; order Xanthomonadales; family UBA2363; genus Pseudofulvimonas. The sequence continues at coordinate 18,448 of CAZUZT010000032.1, forward strand.
ACCGGACCATTGCACTTGCGCATCACTTTGGGGTTGATAGGGACGAGGCGAACCGCAAAGCCATCACCGTCCGATGGCCGCCCCGGCTCAGTCGGCGGCGCGGGTGTGGAAGCGGCCGTTGACGGTGATGCTGTCGTCGCCGCCCAGTTCGGTGGCGGTAAGGGTGAACGAGCCGGACAGGACATCACCCCGGGCGTCGGTGATCACCAGTTCACCAGTTTCAATGCCGTATTCGGCCGGGCCGGG
>CAZUZT010000033.1:0-18229 GCA_964624575.1 uncultured Rhodanobacteraceae bacterium
CGGATCACTGGCGGAGAGGAAGAAGTGCGGGTCCACGGAACTCACTGTGCCTGTTGGGTATGCACAGTATGCACAGTCATGACGAATTGGCAAGCGTCATTGGTGCGGTGTGTTCCGACGCCGCACCCCGCGGCGGCGCCTTTTCGCCGTCGGCATGCCGGTGTGCCTGTCCGGATTGCCGCCGGATCGGTGTTCTAGTCCTGTATCAACTTGCTCGGGATGCCCCTGATGAATGTTCGGTTGCCACTGGCTGGCCTTGCCGCCGCCCTTGCTTTTGCCCTTGCCGTGGCCGGTTGCGGCAACGGTGAACCCGGTCCCGGAACCGGTGCCGGCCTTGTGCCGGCAGCCCCGTCCACCGGCCCGGCCGCACGGGCGCCGCGCGCGCCACGCAACCTGATCGAGCTGGTCATTGACGGCCACAGCTATCGCGCCGATGTGGCCAGCAGTTTTGGCCATACCTTCCTGCAGGAGCCGGCCGGCCCGCGCTATCACCTGGAGATGAGCAGCGCCTGGCTGGAAGGCCAGGAGATGAGCATGGTCAAGCTGACTCTCCTCAACGTCGACCCCCAGGGCCGGACGTTCCCGTTGCAAGCGACCGACCCACAGGCGCCGGCGCTGGTGCTGACGGAGCTGCCCGGGTGGAAGGGCAAGCGCTGGCGATCGACTGCCGGTTCCCTGGAACTGGAGTTCGACATCGCTGATCCGCGGGCGCAGCCGGTGACCAGGGCGACCGGCCGGTTCGGCGCGACGCTGCGTGAGCTCGACCCGCACGGTGATGATTTCGCTGACGGTGGCCGGCAATTGACTGTCAGCGGCCACTTCGATTTCAACAGGGATCGGTTGTGATGGCGTGGCGACAGGATGCAGGCAAGGACGGCCATCGGCGCACCGGCATGATGGCGGCTGCCTGCGTCTGGCTGGCATGCCTGGCCGCCGGCGGGCCGGATGTGTCGGCACAGTCGGCACAGTCGGCACCGGCCAGGGTGACGATCCTGGTCTACGATGCCTCCGGTTCGATGTGGGGACCATTGCCGGACGGTGGCACCAAGGTCGAGGCGGCACGCGACGTCATCGGCGGATTCTTCGCCTCGCGGGACACGTCCGCGCCACTGGGCGTGGTCGCCTACGGACATAATCGGCGCGGCGACTGCGCCGATATCGAGGTGGTCGCGCCCGTGGCGGTGCACGATGCCGGGGTGTTGTCGGCCCGCTTGAACCGGATCAGCCCGGTCGGCATGACACCGCTGAGTGCCGCCTTGCAGCGTGCTGCCGGGGAAATTCCGGCCACCGCGGAGTCCGCCGACATCATTTTGGTGACCGACGGCCTGGAAACCTGCGATGCCGACCCCTGTGCCGCGGCCGCAGACCTGGCAGCCCAGGGCATCCGCATCCGTGCCCATGTGGTTGGCTTCGGCCTGACCGCCGGTGAAGCCGAGACCATGTCATGCGTGGCCGAGGCCACCGGCGGGCTGTTGCTGACGCCCCAGAGCGGCCAGGAGTTGGCCGATTCATTGGCGCAAATCGCGCAGCTCGAGCCGCCATCGGCCGCACCGGCAGCGCAGGCGTTCTTCAACATCGGTCCGCAAGCCGAAGCCGGGCACACCTACCAGATCAGCTATCAGGGAACCGTGCCTGGCGATTACTACGTCGGCTTCGCCCCGCGTGCCGGTGGCCGCCAGCCGGCCAGCGCTTCGTTTGGCGTGGTCGGCGGCAGCGCCGATGCCGGCCAAAACCCGGTTTCGCGGGCCGCGCCGGATACGCCTGGTGACTACGATCTGATCATGATCGCCCAAGACAGTTCGGTCATCGCCCGCCAGGCGATCGAGGTGGTGCCGGCATCCAACCACTTTGATGCGATCGGGATGGTGGCGCCGGATCAGCCGTTCAGCTTCACCTGGCGCGGTCCTGACCTGCTCAGCCAGCGGATCGTCATCGCACAACCCCACGATCCACCTAGCAGCTATCAGGATTGGGACTATGCGCTGCACAAAAACGGGAAAATGCGTCTGCGCGCACCGGCCGAGCCGGGCGTGTACGAGCTTCGCTACCTTTTGGCGAACGGGCAGGAGATCCTGTTCTCACGCCAATTCGGCGTCGGCGTACCGTTTCAGGAGGACGCGGCGATGGCTGCTGGCGGTCTGGCGGACCCGACCGCTGCCGCTTGGCCAGACACGCCGGTGCACGAGGCGCTGCCGCCGGTGAGGGCGAGTTTTCAGATCCCCGAGGACTATCCGCAGGTTCCCCTGTGGTGGTCGGCGCTGCCCCTGGATCCGGGCATGAGCCCGGATGCGTGGGCACCGGTTGCCGAGATGGTGGTTGCCCGGGGCGAGTTCGAACCGGGCCGGTATCGCGTGTCGGCGCTGGCGCCGGGCGAGGTCGAATTCAGCGCCAGCGTCGAGATCCGGCCCGGCCAGGACAACCATTTCGTGATCGGCTTGGCCGATCAGCGGCGGTCCGACAGCGATGCCGACGGCTTCAGCGAGCCGGCGGTGATCGTCTGCAGCGGGCAGCGGCACGGTTGCGCCTATTCCGACCCGGACACCGGACTGGCCCTGACCGTGCCCGAGGGCTGGTCGATGACGCAGCCGCGGCTTTATCGCACCGCTGCCGGCGTGATTGTCATGGCGCCGTCGGCGCGGCTGTTTCGCCAGCACCAGGGCGTGATCCAGGTGCTGGAGCTCAATCCGCGGCAGTGGCTGCAGAGCAGTGGCCCTTGCGTGGATATCGCAGACAACCGCCTTTGCCACGACTTCGGGCTGGGTGATCTGGTCGCCGAGGCGATCGCCACGGTGCGAGCCTCGCTGGTCCTGACCCCGGCGTCGGCGCCCTGATCGGTATTTCCGGCGCGCAGCCGGCGCTCGACACCAGGTGCCAGCCGGCAGGCAATGGTGCAGCGATCGCCGAGGCGGCGTTTTCCGGCATCGATCCTTGCCCGATTGTCGTTGCCGGTTGCTGTGACATACTCCGCCGATGCCATCGCTGACGCCGACAATCGCCGGACCGATCCAACCACTTCGCAGTACCGACACAGTCACCGGCGTCGGCATTGCCCCGGCGCTGTTCGAGCAACTGTTCGTGACTTTCCAGCATGATCTGCGCCGTGTTGCGCGGCGTGAGCGGTTTCGGCTGGGTGCCGGGCACACGTTGTGCACCACGGCGGTGGTCAACGAGACCTGGTTGAAGTTGCGCCACTGCCCGGGCTGGAGCGACAACCTGCACTTCATCCGCATGGCGGCGATGGCGATCCGTCAGGTGCTGGTCAACGATGCCCGCGCCCGATTCTCGCAGAAGAGGAAGGACGGCCGGGTCGCGCAATCCCTGCACGACCTGGCTGAAAGCGATCAGCCCTCCACGGGTGAGCAAGATATCGATCTGGTTGCGCTTGACCAGGCGCTGGTTCGACTGGAAAAACTCAGCGCACGGCAAGCGCTGGTGGTGGAGTGCCGCTACTTTGCCGGCTACAGCGAGGCAGACACGGCCAGGGCGCTTGGCGTCACCGAGCGCACCGTGCGCCGGGACTGGATCAAGGCCAGGGCATGGCTCTACCAGCAATTGGCCCTGGAGCCGGCGCAGGACAGCGACTCATAGCGCCTGGTCGCCGTGCACTGTGCTGCTCCCGGCGGCAATGCTGGCGTGTATATCGTCAGCCTGGGTCAGGAATGGCGCACCTTGCGGCCCCAGGGCAAGCAGTTTGTTCCGGGCCAGCTCCAGCTTCCCGGTGGCGTCCGCCCACTGGCCACGCATGGCCAGCTCGCGGCTGTGGCTGAGAATGATCCGTGCCACCAGCAGGTGATCCGGGCCGAACTGGCTTTCAGCCTCGTTCTGCAAGCGTTCCAGTTCGCCGTCCAGGGCATCGGTGGCGTTGTCGGCAAGCAGGATCTCGGCGGCCAGCAGCCGACCCGAGAGGACCAGAAGGCTGCGTTCGCCGGCAAACTCCGTCGCCATGGCGATCGCCTCGCGCGCCAGCACCAGGGCCTGGTCATGCCGTCCGGTGTGCAGCAGAACCCGGCCATAGTTGTTCAGCAGTGCCGCCGTGGCTGCCGATGGGCCGAACGCGTCACGGCGGACGGCGACAGCGCGGGCAAACCACTGTTCGGCCGATGCCATGTCGCCGGCACGAAAGTAGCCCGCGGCAATGTTGTTGAGGGTGTTGAGGGCATCGTTGCCGTGGCCCAACTGTATCCGCTGCCACAGTGCCAGGGCCTGGCGTGACCTCTGGATGCCGGCGGCCAGCTGACCGGCACCCAGGTAGGCGGCGCCCAGGTTGGTATGCAGCGCGGCGGTCTGGAAGGTGTCGCTGCCGTGGCGTCGCAGGCTTTCAGCGACGGCCGTTTCCAGAAGGGCGATGGCAGTGTCCAGGTCGCCGTTTCGACGCAGCAGTTGTGACTGCAGCATGCGGCTGTTCAACAGTTCGTCGGCATACCGGTCCGGGTCGCCTTGCCAGTGCCGCTGGGCGGCGTCGATGAGGGTTTGCGCTTCGTCGGTCTGGCCCATCCGGAAGACCGTTTCCGACAGCGCAAAGCGGACGCTGGCGGCCGCGGTGGCGTCACCAACCTGGTGCTCCATCGCCAGCCAGCTGCGCAACAGCGGTTCGGCGCCGACGTAGTCGTCGATATACAGGTGCAGCTCGCCCAGTTCCTGCATCACCTGCGCGGCGGTGGAAGGGTCCTGCGCAAATTCGTTGCCGATGCGGCTGGCGGCCTGATCGAGCACCTGCTTGGCGGTCAGCGGCTGGCCGTCCGCCTGGTGCCGGCCGGCGTCGCGGAACATGTGGCTGAGGTAGTCGCGCACCGCCTTGCTTCGTGCCGCCTCGACCCGGGCAATGTCGCGCTCGGTGGCGGCCTGTTGCTGCGCCGAGATCACCGCGGCCAATGCGACAGCCAGGCCGGCCATGATCATCGCGGTCGCGGTCGCTGCCAGCCAGTAGCGACGCAGCGCGCGCCGAAGGTGGTAGCCAAATACGTCGCTGCGGGCGGCCACCGGGCGCCGATCCAGATGGCGGGCGATATCGTCATCCAGCGCCAGCACGGAGGCATAGCGTGCATCAGGTTCCGGACGCAGTGCCTTGCTGACGATGGCGTCGAGATCGCCGCGCAACAATCGGCCCGGAACGGTGCCGGCTGCAGCCATGCTTGGCGCCGCCGGAGCCCCGGCGAGCATGCGTTGCAGATGCACCAGCTGGTTGCCCCCGGGCAGATCGTGCCACGGGCCGCGGCCGGCAAGAAGCTCGTAGAGCAGCAGCCCCAGAGCGTAAACATCGGTCAAGGTGGATTGTGGCTCGTTGGCCAACTGCTCCGGCGAGGCGTAGTGCGGCGTGAGCCGGACCAGGGTCTCGGCGCGGACACTGGCAGAGCTGTCATGCAGCAGTCGGGCGATGCCGAAATCGAGCAGGACGACGCGATCATTGGGCGCGACCAGAATGTTCTGCGGTTTCAGGTCGCGATGGACCACCAGGTGGGTGTGGGCAAAGGCCACGGCCGCGCAGACCTGTCGGAACAAGGCCAGCCGTCGCCCCAGGGGCAGGGAGAAAGCGCGGCAATGGCTGACGATATCCTGGCCCGGGATGTACTCCATGACCATGTACGGCCGGCCATCGGGCGCGCAGCCGGCATCGAGCAGTCGCGCGATGCCCGGATGCTCCAGCCGGGCCAGCGTTCGTTGTTCGGTCAGGAACCGGTCGACATCGGCGGGCTGGCAGTGTGCCGGCAGCAGCTTGATCGCGACCTGCTGGTCGAAGCGGCCGTCCCGGCGATGGGCCAGCCAGACTTCGCCCATGCCGCCACGTCCGAGCAGCCGGTCCGGTTGCCAGGCGCCCAGTCTGGGTGGGCGGATCAGATCTGAATCCTGCCCGGTCTGGAGTTCCAGGAAGCCTTCGGAAGCATCGACGGCCTCAAGCATCCGTTGGGCGGCATCGAACAGCCGGCTGTCGCCAGCGCTGGCTTCACGCAGGTAATCGACACGGGCATTGGCCGGCAGCTCAAGTGCGGCATCGAGCAGGCGGTCGATGTCGGTGAAGTCGTCGGACGGATCCATGGCGGCCAGAATAATCGCTCACAATCCTTGTGGGGTCGTCCTGGCGGCGGGCTGTTCCGGGCTGCTCCAGGCGGTGCATGGCGCCAGCCGGGGCGGCCAGCCGAAGGTGTGCCGGGTCCGGCCATTTGCAACGAAAACAGGGCAGGCGTCCCTGCGCCGCAGCGAAACGGACTCGGCGCGGCCTGGATCGGCTGTCCGCGGGCATCCGTGACCGGCCGTCCCACACTATCCTTGATGCCATGAGCCTGCGCCACGTCCACGTTGACCGTTATGTCACGCCACTTCGCGAGGGCGGTTCGATGCCGGCCGTGGTCGAGGCCGATGACCTGGGCCTGTACGTGCTCAAGTTCCGTGGTGCCGGGCAGGGGGTGAAGGCCCTGATAGCCGAGATCATCGCCGGTGAGCTGGCGCGTGCGGCCGGTCTGCCGGTGCCGGAGATCGTGCTGGCAACGCTGGACCCGGAACTGGCACGGACCGAGCCGGACCCGGAGATCCAGGACCTGATCCGGGCCAGCGCGGGTCTGAACATGGCCATGGACTTTCTGCCCGGCGCGGCCAATTTCGATGCCGCCAGTCCAGCGCCCGTGGATGCCGAGCTGGCCTCGCGCATCGTCTGGTTCGATGCCTTGGTCAGCAATGTCGACCGCAGCACGCGCAACCCGAACCTGATGCTCTGGCACCGGCGGCTGTGGCTGATCGATCACGGCGCCGCGCTCTACATCCATCACGGCTGGGATGGGGCGGCCGATGGTGCCGGGCGTGCGTTCGAGCGCATCGCCGACCATGTCCTGCTGCGCTGGGCCAGTGCCATCGGCCAGATCGACGCCGACATGGCGGCGCGGCTGACTCCGGCGGTAATCGACGAGATCTTGGCACGGGTGCCCGACGACTGGCTGGCCGCCGATACCACCCTGGCCGGTGCCGCCGCCTGGCGCCAGGCCTACGCCACCTACCTGGGCGAGCGCCTGCGTCAGCGCGCCGGGTTCGTTGCCGCAGCGGAGCGTGCCCATGCTCAGCTATGACTACGCCATCGTGCGGGTGGTGCCGCGGGTGGAACGCGGCGAATTCGTCAATGCCGGCGTGCTGCTGTGCAGCCGCGATGGCGGCTATCTGGATGTCGCGATGGCCCTGGACGAGACACGCCTGCGGGCGCTGGATGCCCAAGTGGACATGGCTCTGGTGCGCAGCCAGCTGGCCGGCATCGCGCGCATCGTGGCCGGGACCGCGGATGCCGGCGAGATCGCCCGGCTGCCGGTGCGGGCGCGTTTCCATTGGCTCACCGCGCAGCGCAGCGCACTGATCCAGACCTCACCCGTCCACGGCGGCCGTTGCGCCGATCCGGCCCGTGCACTGGCGCACCTGCTGGAGCGCATGGTGCTGCCACCGGCCGCGTCGGGCGGCTGAACCGGGAGGGCCGTAGCCGCTGGCTGTCCGCCCGCGATCGATGCGGACCAGGCGCCGATGATCGGACATTGTTGCCGGACGCTCCGTTTCCTTGCGCCTGCCGGGACGTCATCGTTCCGATAATCCGTTGCTGCCGGCGGGCGGCGTCGCGAGCCCCTTTTCACACTGTCGAAACGGGCAAGGATGTTCAATGAGCGGCTATGCGTTCCTGCTCCCCGCATGGTGATATCAATGATCGGCGACCCGCGCTGTCGGCGACGGCAGATGCCGGGCTGCGTCAGACTGCCGTGATCCAGGGTGTCTGGCCGTGAATGGTCATCCGGGAGCACTCGGCGATGGCCTGACGCCGGCCGGGACCGTTGTTGCCGAAAGGCTCGCCCCGGCTGCCGATCCTAGGCACCGGCTGCGGCAACACTTCGATACCGTGCGTGCGGCGACGCTGGCGCTGGCGGCGCCGCTGTCGGCCGAAGACCAGCAGGTGCAGTCGATGCCGTTGGCCAGCCCGACCAAGTGGCATCTGGGCCACACCGCCTGGTTCTTCGATGCCATGGTGCTGGCACCCCGTTCGGCCATGGTCGCCGATGACAGCCTGCGCTGGTTGCTCAACTCCTACTACCACTCACTGGGCGGCCGGCAGGCGCAGGACACGCGCGGACTGATGACCCGGCCGTCGCTGGATCAGGTGCTGGCCTACCGGGCGAGCGTGGATGCGGCGGTGCGGGCGCTGATCGACCGGGCCGGGGCCGACGAGTGGCCCAAGCTGGCCCCCATCCTGGAGTTGGGCCTGCACCATGAGCAGCAGCACCAGGAATTGATCCTGATGGATATCAAGCACCTGCTCTCATGCAACCCGGCCTGGCCCGCGTATGCCGGCAACGATCTCAGGCTGCCGACCGCGACAGCGCCGGATCCGGTTCCCGGAGCGGCACCGGGGTCCCAGGCCGATGCCGATGACAACGTCGATATCGATATCGATGACGGCGATGACGGCGTACCCAATGCCGCAAAGCCCGGCCTGGCCAGCGTCGACACCGGTGCCACCGCCGGTTCGGCGCGGGCATCGGCAATGGCCAGGAACGGTGCTGGCGGCCTGGCGCCGGTACTGGCTGATCCGGTGCCGCGCTGGCTGGATATCGAAGGCGGCCTGTACTGGATCGGCGCCGACGAGGACGGTTTTGCCTATGACAACGAACGGCCCCGGCATCGGGTCTGGCTGCAACCGTTCCGGCTCCAGGACCGCTTGGTGACCTGCGGCCAGTGGCTGGCCTTCATCGCCGATGGCGGCTACCGCCGGCCGGAGCTGTGGCTGTCCGACGGCTGGGCGGCGGTGCAGGCGCTGGGCTGGACCAGCCCGCTGTACTGGCGTCGGGCCGGTGCGGGTGACGCCGGTGCCGATGCCGGCAGCGCGGCCGGCAACGATGGCGACGGGCAAATGGCCACCGAGGGCGATGCCGCCGGCTGGTCGGTATTCACCCTGCGCGGTGCCCGGCCGCTGGCTCGCCATGTGCCGGTCGCGCACATCAGTTACTACGAGGCCGATGCCTTCGCCCGCTGGGCCGGCGCCCGTCTGCCGACCGAGGCCGAGTGGGAAGTGGCGGCAGGCCAGGACGCCACGCCGCCGCCGCCGGCCCTGCATCCGCAGCCGTCCGTTTCCGGCCCCGGTCTGCACCAGTTGGCCGGCGCGCTGTGGCAGTGGACAGCCAGCGCCTATGCACCGTACCCGGGTTTCCGGCCGCTGGCCGGGGCCGCCGGCGAGTACAACGGCAAGTTCATGTCCGGGCAAATGGTGCTGCGTGGTGGCGCCTGCATCACGCCCGCGGGTCATGCCCGGCCGACCTATCGCAACTTCTATCCGCCCGATGCCCGCTGGGCCTTCAGCGGCCTGCGCCTGGCGGCCGATGTCTGAGCGTCGCAACCAGCACGTGCCGGCCGGCACCGATGTCCAGGGCGGCAGGGCGGCCGCGGATACCCGGTACACCTTCCACGATCACGCGCCGGCGCCGGACAACTTCCGCGAGGCCGTGCTGCATGGTCTGTCGCAGCCGGACAAGTCGATTCCGTTCCGCTTCCTGTACGACGCCACCGGTTCGCGCCTGTTCGAACAGATCTGCCGACAGCCCGAGTACTACATCACGCGCACGGAGCTGGCCCTTCTGGAAGACCATGCCGCCGATATTGCCCGGCGGGTGGGTCCGGGCGCGCAACTGGTCGAGCTGGGTTCGGGCGCCGGGATCAAGGTGCAGCGGCTGTTGCAGGCGCTGCCGCAACCGGCCGCCTATATCGCCGTGGAAATCTCACGTCCGGCCCTGGTCGCTGCCGTGCAGCGGCTGGCGGCCGACTGGCCGCAGCTGGCGATCCACGCGGTCTGGGCCGATTTCGCCAGCCGGTTCTCGCTGCCACTGGACGAAGCCGGCCCGGTGGTGGGCTTCTTCCCCGGCTCCAGCATCGGCAACCTGCGCCCGGAACAGGCACAGCATCTGCTCGGCCAATGGCGCCAGCGCCTGGGTGCCGGCGCACACCTGGTCATTGGCGCGGATCTGGTCAAGCCGTCGGCACTGTTGGAGGCCGCCTACAACGATGCCGCTGGCGTCACCGCCGCCTTCACCGGCAATCTGCTGGTGCGCATCAACCGGGAGCTGGGCGCGGACTTCGACCTGGACGGCTTCGAGCATGAGGCCCGCTACCTGCCCGGGCGAACGGCGATCCAGATCAATCTGGTCAGCCGCCGGCAACAGCAGGTCTCGGTCGCCGGTCGGTGTTTCGACTTCCAGGCCGGCGAACGGCTGCACGTAGAGGATTCGCACAAGTACAGCATCGAAGCCTTCCGCAGTCTGGCGGCTGCTGCCGGCTGGCAGGCGGTTGATGTCTGGACCGACGCCGACGGTTTGTTCAGCGTGCACCACCTGCGCGTGCCTGGCTGAGTCATGCCCACCTGTGCACGGATGGCAACAGTTGCCCAGACCTCTTGCACCAGACCGCTTGAATGAAAAACGCCCGGCGCTGGTTGCGCCGGGCGTTGCCGTCAGCCGTTGATCGCGGCCCGGGCCTGATCAAGCGCTGGCCTGATCAACCCCTGGCCTTGATCGGCCTCAACCGAAGCGGCGCACGCTGACCAGGCCGATGATCAGCATCCCCAGGAGCAGGGTGACCAGGCTGGTCGCGCCCAGCGACGGCACCGGCTGGGCCGAACCCGGCGGCGGTGGTGGCGGCGTACCGGCACCGGTGACCCGGAAGCCGGCAGTCAGGGTGGCGCTGATCGTCCCGTCAGCACTGGTGCCCACGACATCGCGCGGTCCGATCGCAGCGCTTGGGGCAATGGTCAGGGTGGCGGTGGCCGTGTTGCCATCGACCACAACCAGATTGCCCAGGGTGATGCCGCTGCCGAAGTTCAGCTGCATGCCGTCGGCAAAGCCAAGGCCGGTGATGGTGACAGCGACGGTGCTGCCCTGGGCGCCGTTGTCGGGCGTGACGCTGTGCAGGTCGAACAGCACGATGCTGGGGATATCGCCGAACGAGGTCGCTGCCTGAATGGTGGTGCTGGCGCCCGGTGCCAGGGTGCGGTTCCACTGCAGTGCGGCACCGTTGTCGATGCAGCTGGTGGTGGACAGGGTGCTGTCCAGGCTGCCGGACCCGATCTGCGACCAGACGGCGCCATAGCCGGCACCGGTCCAGGCATCGGCCGGCGTCTGCGGGATGTACAGGATGTAGTAGCTGGCCGGCGTGCTGCAATCACGGCCGCCAACGCTGCCCGAGCCCGGCTCGCGGTAGGGAATGCCCGAGTCGAAACCGGCCAGGTAGATGTCGCCGGCCAGATAGATGTTGACCGTCTGCGCGCTGGCCCCGGTGTTGGTCAGGGTGAAGTACTTGGTGAAATAGTTTTCGCCGTTGATGTACCGGATCACCTCGCTGCTGGCCAGCCCGGAGCTGCCAAGCTGATTCTGCACCGTCACCTGGTACGGATCGGCGGCGCTGCCACTACCCGACACGGCACTGATGCTTCGGCCACTGTAGGGCGTTCGAGCGCCCAGATTGCTGGTGGCCGAGCCATCGCTGTGATTGCTGAAATCCGGGGAGTACAACACACCACCGGCGCGCACCATCCAGCCCATGTCGGCGGTGCCGGTGGCATCGGAGGGGTAGATCTGGCCGACGCCGGGAATGTCGGCATTGTGGATCTGGAAGGAGTGCTCGTCTCCGACATGGATCGTCAAAGGCGCACCGTTGATGACCTCGACGGCCGGGGCGCCACCACGTTGCTGTGGCACGGCGTCGGCTTTTTCAGCCAGCGCTGGCACGGTGCCGGTGAGGGCCAAGGCGACCACGGCAGCGAAGCGGGTCAAAAGGTGGTGACTGTGCTTGATGAACATCCGATCTCCCGGGGGGTTGTATGAAAAACGAGGGGCGTGGGTATCAAAACGCAAACTCGGCGCCAGAGCGGACATGAAGGTGGTCTGCAGGCGCAGGTGGGCCGGCGATGACAGGGGGAATCGACAGGAATCGGCGGTCCTGATCCGGATTTGCCACAGCACTGCGGCGGCGCGGCGTTGATCGTTCCGGCCGGAGATTCCGGGCCGGCTATGGCCCCCGGCCGGTTACCCAGTCGTGTGCGCCGACGCTGTCGATGATGGTGGCGGCCTCCGAGCGCGGCAGCAGCGTGAGTGTGGCTTCGCGCAGCTCGGCCAGGCCGGCGACGGCATCGCGGACGATGGCGACCTGGAACTCGCGGGCATGGGCATCCAGTGCCGTTGCCAGTACGCAGCTTTCCAGCGCAATACCGGTGATCAACAGCTTTTTCACCTGCAGCTTGGCCAACAGCACCGGCAGCGGTGAGGCCAGGAAGGCGGAGTGCTTGGGCTTGAGCACGAAGTAATCCTGCGGCATCGGTGGCAGCAGGTCGACGATGGCGGCGGCGACGCCGCCACGGTGCCTTGCCATGGCCACCAGATCGCGGAAATCGGCGTGCCAGTGGCTGAAGTTGTCATTGGCGAAAATCACCGGCCAGCCGCGTTCGTGGCAGTGCCGGCGCAACCGGCGCACGCACCGGGCGGCGGCCAGGCTGGCCTTGGCGATGTCCCCGGCGGTCTGGAAGTCCATCAGGCTGACCATGTCGATGATCAGCAGGGCCGCGCCACTGTCCCCGGCCAGCGGCACCATTGGCTCGGCCCGGCCGGGCGCGGTGACGAGCGGGGTGGCGGGGCTGGCGAGACTGGCCATTGCGGGTCCATGGTCAATGGGGTCAACGGGGGTCAACGGGCTCAGGGGGGTCAACGGTTGACGTTGACGTTGACGTTGGCGGAGGTGGAGGTGGAGGTGGGCCAGGCCAGCGCCGATGTGCCGTTATCCGCTGGCCGACACAGGCGCGGGTGCCTGGGCTTGCCGGCGGGCAGATCTCGTCAATGGCGCGGCTTTGCCGGCACGAAAGGCGAGACCGGATCGCTGGCGGGGAAGGTTTCCTCCAGCGCCTCGTCCTGGTTCTCGCTGGCCTTCTGCCGGCGCTGGCGCTGCTGCTCTGCGGTTTCGTGGCAACGGTCCTGTTTGGACTCGGTGGGCGGATCCTTGCGGTCGCGGCTCATGTCGGTCTCCGGTGGTTGCCGTGACCCCAGGGCCATGGCTTGCCTGCATTGATAGCCGGTGAATTGTGGTGGCGGCGTGAGCCGGGCCCAGAGGGCTGACCGGCACCCGTCGCGCCGTTTTCATCCGGCCTGTCCGAGCATGACTGCCGGCCCGCGCGCGGCCATGCAGCTGCCTGCATGCAGTTGCCTGATGGCTTGCGCGGGGCGTCCCCGTCACGGCAAGGAATATGCGCCATGTCCGAGGGCATCGCCCGGAACAGGTCCATTGATGTGCGTAGCGGCGCCGGCCCGGCCGGGCCCGCCGGTGGTGCGCGGCCATGAGCACACTGGAGGCCATTGGCAGCGCCCTTGCTACCGAGCTGGCGTTGCCCGATGCCGGTCAGATGACGGTCATCATCGTGCGCGTGCTGGTCGCGGCCGTACTCGGCGGCATCATCGGCTGGGAGCGCGAACACAAGGGTCGCGCCGCCGGCTTGAAGACGCATATGCTGGTTTCGATCGGCTCGGCCCTGTTCGTGCTGGCACCGCTGATGGCCGGCATTGATCCAGACAGTGTCACCCGGGTCATGCAGGGCATCATCCAGGGCGTCGGCTTCCTGGGTGCCGGTGCCATCCTCAAACACAGCGATGCCCGTGTCGAAGGCCTGACCACGGCGGCCGGCGTCTGGATGACCGCAGCCATCGGCATGGCCGCCGGCATGGGCCAGGAAGTGCTGGCGGTGATGACCACGATATTGGCCCTGATCGTATTCAGTCTGATTCCGGCATTGATGCGGCGGCCGCCGCAGGCGTGAGCACAGGCCGCCGTCAGCCGCCGCCGGCGCGCCCGTTCCGGCCCCAATGCCGGCAACAGTGGGAGCGGCGCCAGCGACTGATCAGACATCTCCTGGACCGGGCCCATTGCCAGGCTGGCGCAGGCGCCAATGCCGCCGCCAGCGTCGCCTGGCCGGTCATCGCCGAGCCTGCTGTTTTGCGACCTCATCCTGGTTCCGGGCTATACTGCCGGCCCTCAGATTGCCGCCGCCGAGTCGAGCCGTGAATACTCACGATTCCGTATTTCTGAAGAAATTTGCCGCCCTGATTGCCGGCTTCATCGTTCTGGTGTTGCTGATGCTGTTGTTGGCCCAGACCATCTATCGCGCAACCCGGTCGACCGAAACTCCGCCTGAGCTGACCGCGGCCACCGAGGCCCGCATCGCGCCGGTCGGCGGTGTCTACGCCGGCCAATCCGGCCAGATGGCGCGCGCTGCCGCCGCCGCTGCCGCCCAGGCATCGGCGCAGGCGCAGGTGGCCTATGACGGCACCCTGGACGGCGCGGTGATCTACGACAATCTTTGCAAGACCTGCCATGACAGCGGCGCCGGCGGCGCACCGCTGATGGTGCGCAGCGCCTGGGATGCGCGCATCGCGCAGGGCATCGATGTCATGGTCCAGCACTCCATTGATGGCTTCACCGGCGAGTTCGGCATCATGCCGCCGCGCGGTGGCAATCCATCGCTGTCCGATGAGCAGATGCAGGTGGCCGTGGAATGGATGGTCGACCACCTGGATTGAGTCGGCCGTTGTACGGCAGCAGCGATTTTTCCCCCGCCCGACGGCCACCCGGCCGCCGGGCGGTTTCGTTTCAGGCGCGGTGTTGCCATGCGCCATGCGGCTGCGCTGGAGACCACGGCAATCGCCGACTGCCTGGGGGCGACCAGGGATTCGTCTGTGGACTGCCCTTGGCCGCGCGCCCGCGCCGCCGCGCCGGTTGTCCAACACGTCTGAGACACCGATTCACCTGGAACCCGACATGATCCCCATCCCTCGCCGGCCGCTGCCGCCGTTCCGCCTGCTGCCGACGCTGCTGGCTTTGCCGCTGTTGCTGGCCGGTTGTCATGACAATCAACTGCCGCCGGTAACCGATGACACGCCGTTCGGTTGCGGTCTGCCAGCCACCGCCCTGCATCACCTGCCGCGCACGCTCAGCGGTGGCGGGCAAGCCATGCCGGTGGATGTGGAAGGCGTGGTCAGCCACCGTTTCGGCGGCCTGGGCGGCATGTTTATCCAGAGCCGGGCGGGCAGCGAGGACGGCAGGGAGACGACACCGGCAGGCGCTCTCATCGAGTTCGATATGGATGGCCAGCGCTTCCAGCGTGGACAGCATTTGCGTCTGCGCGGCCTGTGGACGCCCTCGGAAGATGGCCGCCACGGCTGGCGCCTGACCTCGGTGACGCAGACGGCGAGTTGCGGGCGCGACCGCGCGCCCGAACCGGTGCGCCTGGATACCGCGCCAGCGGACTGGGCGGCGCTGGAAGGCGTGCTGGTGCATATTCCCGGCCCGCTGACGGTGACCGGCAACGACGGCCTGTTGCGCTTCGGCGAGTTGATCGTCAGTTTCGACGGCCGCCAGTATGTGCCCACGCAACTGGCACCGCCGGGTGACCAGGCGCAGGCACTGGCTGCCGACAAGGCGCGCCGGCAACTGGTGATTGACGACGCCCGCAACCGTCAATGGCCTGATGACCTGTGGCAGTTGCCGCAAGCGCCCGGGCCGCAGGCGCCCTGGCGTGCCGGCACCGTGCTGCACGACATCGAAGGCGTCATCGAATACCGCCACGGCGCCTGGCGCCTGCAACCCACGCGTGAAATCGGTCGCGCCGAACAGGCGCCGCGACCATCGGCGCCGTCGCGCGATGACGCCCGGGTGCGTGTGGCCAGCTTCAACCTGCAGAACTTCTTCAATGGCGATGGCGAAGGCGGCGGCTTCCCGACCGCGCGCGGCGCCGATTCTCCACAGGCCATGGCGCGGCAGCGCGACAAGCTGCTGGCGGCAATGAACGCCCTGGATGCCGACATCATCGGCCTGATGGAACTTGAGAACGATGGCCAAGGCGAGCGTAGTGCCGTCGCCGAGCTGGCGCGCAAGCTGTCCCGGCCGGGCGATCCCTGGCAGCCGGTGATCGCCGATGCCCGTATCGGTCGCGATGCCATCGCCGTCGGCCTGGTCTATCGCGCCACCCGCGTGCGCACCCTGGGCCGGCCACGGATGCTCGAGGGCGGGCCATTCGGCAGCCACAGCCGGGTACCGCTGGCGCAGACTTTCCAGACGTTCCCGGAAAGCGAGCCGTTCACCGTCGTTGTCAACCACTTCAAATCCAAGGGCGGCTGCGCCGAGGCCACCGGCGCCAACCGCGACCAGGAAGACGGCCAGGCTTGCTTCAATGACACCCGGCTCGACAGTGCCCGCCGCCTGCAGGCATGGCTGCAGGCGGGCGATGGCGATGCCGGCCAAGTGCTGATCCTGGGTGATCTCAATGCCTACGCCCAGGAAGCCCCGGTGCGGCACCTGCTTGAACACGGCTACACCGATCTGCTGGGGCGAAAGGATCACGCCTACGTCTTCCGCGGCCAAGCCGGCCGCCTAAACCACGCCCTGGCCAGCGCCGACATGAAGCACCACGTGCGTGCGGCCGGGGTCTGGCACATCAATGCCGATGAACTGCCCGGTTTTGCCTATGACGGCAATGCCCGTAGTGGTCCCGACCTCTACGCCGCCGATCCTTGGCGCAGCTCCGATCACGATCCGGTCTGGGTGGACCTGGCTTTCTGATGGCGGCGCCCGCCCAGGCCGTGCGTCGCGGGTGAGGACACGCGTCGAGGCGGCAAAGCCGTCGTGATGCATGGCTCACAACGTGAGGCTTTACCTCCCCCTTCGCGCGCGAAGGGGGTTAAAGGGGCATGCGCCGGGCGCGAAGCGCACGGCGAAAGAGCCTGCGCCGCGACCGCGCCGCAGCATCTCCCCGGCCTTCCTTCAAGAAGCGTAGCCGCGGCACCTGTATGCCGCTCGCGCCGTGCGTCAGTCGAAGCGGCTGCCGCCTTCGCAGCGCGGCGAAGCCGGCGCCGGGGCGTTGCGTTGCGCCCATTCCTGCGGCGTGTAGGTGTGCAGGGCCAGGGCGTGGAACTGGGCCATCAACCCGCCCAACGCGGCGTACACCGCCTGGTGCCGACGCACCGGCGACAGCCCCTGGAAGGTGTCGGAAACGATGGTGGCGTTGTAATGGGTGTTCTGGCCCCGGGAGTGCATGTGGCTTTCGTCGGCCACGTCCAGATGCTCGGGCGCCAGACCCTTCTGAAGGGCGTTTCGGAGGGTGTCAATCATGCGGTCATTGTACGGCCGGGCCGCATTGACGGCAGCCCGGTGACTATCTACCCGGCGGATGCGCTCGGCACTTGCACGCCGGCCCGGTCACAGGCCGCGTTGGTGCCGCTGCCCTCAGGCGCCCTGTCAGGCGCCCTGCCAGGCGATCAGGGTTCAGCGGTGCCTGCCGGCGTGGCGATGATCGCCAGCGCATCGGGTTCGCGGCCGGTGGGCCAGTGCCCGACCACCTGCCAGTTGCCGGTGTCGATCACCGCCACCTGGTCGCCGCCACTGATGGCGACAAAGGCACGCCGGCCATCGGCGCTGACCGTGCTGCCGATCGGCAGGGCAGTATTGCCGAGCATGCTCGGCTGGTAGCGGGCATCAGGGTCGGACAGGGCGACGGTGGCGGCCAGCTCGCGCTGGCGCCGATCGAACACCGACAAGGTCGCGGCACGGGCATTGGTAACCAGCACATGGCGGCCGTCCGGCGACATCGTCACCCGGATCGGAAAACCTTCGCTGGCCAGGGTGGCCTGCACTTGCCGGCTGCCGGTATCGATGATGCTGATCGTGTCTTCGTCGCGGTTGCCGACCCAGACTTCGCGCCCGTCCGGGCTCACCGCCACGCCCTCGGCGCCGTCGCCGGTGGCGATGTCGGCCACCACCTCGCCGGCGTCCAGATCAACCACCGACACCCGGCCGGCACGCAGGCGGGTGACCCAGGCGTGGCGGCCATCGGGTGTCAGCGCCACCATGTGCGGCAGGCCGCCGCCGACATTGACCGCCTGCAGGACGCGGCCCTCGTACAGATCAACCACGATCAGCGAATCCGAGCCTTCCGTGGTCACTGCCAGGCGCCGGCCATCGGGTAGAAAGGCCATGCCGTGCGGGCGGCTGTGCTCGCCCAGGTCGATGCGCCGGGTGGCCTGGGCGGTGTTCCGCGCCGGCCAGTCGATCACGGTCAGACTGTTGCCCGGCTGCTCGCTGCCGTAATCGGAGACCACGGCCCAGCGCTGATCCGGGCTGATCTCGATCTCGTGTGGGCCATCGCCGGTATCGAACTGCGTCAGCAGGCGGCCATCGGCCAGATCCAGCG
>CAZUZT010000034.1:0-17753 GCA_964624575.1 uncultured Rhodanobacteraceae bacterium
GTGCCGTTACAGCTGCCGGTGACCTCATCCAGATGGTGGCCGGTATCGGGCGTGATCGTGAAGCTGGGTGTATCGCCATAGTCGACGGTGATCGCACCAGCGGGATTGATGCTGCCGTTGTCGCCGGCGCTGGCGCTGATCTGGAAGGTGTCGATGGCGAACACCGGTGCCACGGTGCAGTCGGTCTGCACCGGCGCGGTGGTGAACACGTTGCCATCCAGGCTGCCGGTGCAGGTGCCGCCGACGCTGGCGACATGGTGGTTGGCCGCCGGCTGCAACTGGAATTCAAACGTGGTGCCGATTCCAACCCGTTGCGCCGTGTCCGGGATGATGCTGCCGTGCGCTGCCGGGACCGGCGTGACCCAGGCCGAGGCCAGGGCGGTGCCGGTCAGCCCGACGAGCAACTCCGGCTGGCCGTTGTGTTCCAGCACCAGTGTGGCGTGGTGATCGCCGTCACCGCCAGCAACGTGGTCGGGCTGGTAGGTCACGGTCATCTGGCAGGTGGCGCTTGGCGGCAGAATTTCGCAGGCGGCGGCGTCGATGAGGGCAAACTGGCCGCTGTCGGTGCCGGCAAGGCTGATGGTCAGTGCCAGGTACTGGTCCGGGTCCGGGTTCTGGTTGTGCAGGGTCAGCAGGCGGCTGTGCTGTTCACCGATCAGGGTGGGGCCGAATTGCATCAGTTCATGGTCGCCGATGAGGTCGGGTTCGGTGCCGGACAGGCGCATCATGGCGTTGGGCTCGTGGTTGAACCATACCGGGCCGCTGCCCGGGTACAGGAACATGGAAACACCGGTGACCTGGTCCTCCGCACGCAGGATGGTGGCGCTGCCGGTGGCGCCGAAATGTCCCGTGCCAATGACCAGGGCGTAATCCCCCCGCGGCAGCAGGGCACCGTCAAACCGGGCACTGGCCCGGTGGAAGCCGGGCCGGCCGGTAATCAGGGTGCTGGCGACGGCCTGGTCGGCAAAGCCGGCGCTGTTGGGCAACGGCGGCCTGGCCCAGGATCCGGCGAGCGGAAAAATGGCGCCATAAAGTGTGCCGGAAGCGTTCATCAGCCAGGTGTCGAGCTGCTCGATGCGGGTGTTGCCGTCCAGCCGGAAGTGCATGGCGTAGGTCTGGCTGGCATTGATGCTGGTGCCGCCGCTGGTCCAGGCCCAGGGGTGCGCGCTTTCAATCATGAATGCCTGTGGCGGTACGGCTGCCGGCGGCAGCCAGTGGCCGGAGACGAACAGGCGGAACCGGGGCTGTTGCATGGTGGTGGCGCCGGTGGCCGGGTTCACCGAATAGGTGCCGCGCGACATCGGCGTTACCGGCATGCCGGTGGTGGCCAGCGAAACCTGGTGATTGGTGGCCGTGGCGCCATGCCGGTCCAGGCCCAGCACGATGGCATACCAGCCCGGTTCCAGGATCAGGTCGACGGCGCCGCTGACATCGGCGATGGCGGTACTGGCCGGGGTCAGCAGGGTGGTCGCCAGCAGGGTGCTGTCGGCGGTCACATCCGGCGGCGTGTGCGTGGTGTCGAGCTGGTACAGGGCAGCGAACACCGAGCGCCCGGTCAGTCCGATCAGGCGGCTGCCCAGGGCGGTGACGTGGGCCCGTTCGGTCAGCCGGAAGGTATGTCCGGGAAACGATGTCGAGGTGACACTGAGGCCGCCGCCGGGCTCGGTTGCCGGCACCGCGGTGCTTTCGAACAGGATCGTCGCCGGGCTGCCGGCCGGACTGTCGCCGCTTGCCAGGGCCGGGCTGGCCAATGCCAGCAGCATGAGCAGGGCAGGCAGCAGCACAGGCCAACGCGGGCGCAGGCTGCGCCGGAGTGCGGACATGGGTGCGGGCATATGCGCGGGCATCGCGCGCTGGCGCCGGTCGCCGGATGCGGTCGTGGTGATCATGGTGCTCCCCTGTTCTGTATTGATGCGGCTGTGCGGCCATGCCGCGGTCGGCTGCGGGCTTGTCTTTGCCTGTATCTGGTAAAAGCGCCGTTTTCGCCGGGATTCCCTCACCGGTGCTCCGCAATAGCGCCATCGCCGCGCGCCGTGGTCATGCACCCGCTTCGCGGTCGGGTAGAACGGGGTCGCGTAGAATGGCGCTCCGCAACCGAAATCCGAGGATTCCATGCAGAGCATCGATCTGTTGATCGAGCCGGAATGGCTGCTGGCCATCGAGCCTGACGATGCCGTGCTCAGCGCTCACGCCGTTGCCGTTGATGGCGGGGCGATCGTCGCCGTACTGCCGGCCGCGCAGGCACGCGAGCGCTTTGATGCCGCCGAGCATGTGCACCTGCCGGGCCATGCCCTGCTGCCGGGGCTGGTCAACAGCCATGTCCACAACCCGATGACGCTGATGCGCGGCATTGCCGACGACCTGCCACTGATGGTCTGGCTCAAGGAGCACATCTGGCCGGCCGAGGCGCGCGTGCTCGGGCCGCAGTTCGTGCGTGATGGCGTCGAGCTGGCCATTGCCGAGATGCTGCTGGGCGGCACCACCTGCTGCAGCGAGCACTATTTCTTTCCCGATGCCATCGCCGACACTTATCGCAAGCACGGCTTCCGGGCCATGGTCGGCTTGCCGGTGATTGACTTCGCCACGCCCTGGGCGGCCAGCCCGGACGAATACTTCGACAAGGCGCTGGCGGTGCACGCGCAACTGCAGGGCGAGCCACTGCTGTCGACCTGCTTCGTGCCACATGCGCCGTACACGGTGAACGATGACTCGATGCGCCGTCTGCGCGAGCTGTCGGAAAAACTGGATCTCAAGGTGCACATGCACGTGCACGAAACCGCCCAGGAAGTGGAGGAATCGCTGCAGCAGTACGGCCAACGGCCGCTGGCGCGGCTGCAGACCCTGGGTCTGGTCAACGAGCGCCTGCTGGCGGTGCACATGACCCAGCTCACCCGGGCCGAGATCGAACTGTGTGCCGGCCACGACGTGACCGTGATCCACTGCCCCGAGTCCAACCTCAAGCTGGCCAGTGGTTTCTGTCCGGTGGCCGAACTGCAGCAGGCCGGTGTCCGGCTGACCCTGGGCACCGATGGCGCGGCCTCCAACAACGATCTGGACATGATCGGCGAAATGCGCACCGCCGCCCTGCTGGCCAAGGCGGTCAGCGGCAACACTGCGGCGATGCCGGCGCGCCAGGTGTTGCGCATGGCCACCCTGCAAGGCGCGCGGGCGCTGGGCATGGATGGCGTGATCGGCTCGATCGAGGCAGGCAAGCGCGCCGACCTGATTGCCGTCGACCTGTCCGGCGTATCGACCCAGCCGGTCTACGATCCGGTCTCGCAACTGGTTTATGCCGCCAGCCGCGACCACGTGCGCCAGGTCTGGCTCGACGGCCGGCGCCGGGTTCGTGATGGCGAACTGGTCGACATGGATGTCGACGACATCCTGGAACGGGCGCGCACCTGGCACGGGCGCATCAGCGCCCCGGCGGCATGACCATGGCTACGGTCAACCA
This sequence comes from uncultured Rhodanobacteraceae bacterium, assembly GCA_964624575.1. Taxonomy (GTDB): domain Bacteria; phylum Pseudomonadota; class Gammaproteobacteria; order Xanthomonadales; family UBA2363; genus Pseudofulvimonas. The sequence continues at coordinate 3,455 of CAZUZT010000034.1, forward strand.
GCAACCGCCGGCTTCTCCCGGTGCCGGCAGCAATGCCGATCCGGCCGAGCTGGAGCGTTTCGGCCAGCTCGCATCGCGCTGGTGGGATCCGGAAGGCCCGATGCGGCCGTTGCACGATCTCAATCCGGTCCGGCTTGAGTTTGTCGCCGCTCACGCCGCCGCCAGCCCCGCGGGCGGCCTGTCCGGTGCCCGGGTGCTCGATGTCGGCTGCGGCGGCGGCCTGCTGGCCGAGGCCATGGCCCGGCGCGGCGCCGAGGTCACGGCGCTGGACCTGGCCGCGCCGTTGCTGGATGTCGCCCGCCTGCACGCCTCCGATGAAGGGTTGACCATTGATTACCGGCTGCAGCCGGTGCAGGCGCACGCCGACGAGCGCGCCGGCCACTACGACCTGGTCACCTGCATGGAAATGGTCGAGCACGTGCCCGACCCGGCCGCGATCATCGCCGCCTGCGCCCGTTTGCTGCGGCCCGGTGGCGTGCTCTGCCTGTCGACCATCAACCGCAGCGCCAAGGCCTTTGCCCTGGCCATCGTCGGCGCCGAATACGTGCTTGGCCTGTTGCCGCGCGGCACCCATGAATATGCGCGCCTGATCCGACCCAGCGAGCTGGCGGCCTGGTGCCGTCACGCCGGTCTCGAGCAGCGCCAGTTGCGCGGCATGCATTACGACCCGTTCCGGCGCCGCGCCTGGCTGGGCACCGATGTCGGCGTCAACTACCTGTACGCCGCCGCGCTGCCGGCGTGACCAGCAGCAGTGTGCACGCGGTGCTGTTCGATCTGGATGGCACCATCCTGGATACCGCGCCCGACCTGCTCGCCGCGCTCAACGGCCTGCGTGCCCGGCGCGGCCTGGAGCCGGCAGCGATGAGTGGCTTCCGGTCCCTGGTCTCACGCGGCTCGCGGGCGATGCTCGACTGGGGTCTGCCCGGTTTTGCCGGCGCCGACGAGGCCGCCCGCCGGGCCGATATCGACGATTTCCTGGCTATCTACCTGGCCGATGTCTGCAGCCGCACCTGCCTGTTCGAGGGCATGGCGGCCCTGCTTGACGACCTGGCCGAGCGCGGCCTGCCGCTGGCCGTGGTCACCAACAAGCCGATCCTGCTGGCGCAGCAGGTGCTCGATTATCTGGACCTGAGCCGGCGTTTCGGCGCCATCCTGGGTGGCGACAGCCTGGCCCGGCGCAAGCCCGATCCACTGCCGGTACTGACCGCCTGCACGCAGCTGGGCGTGGCGCCGGCGCAGGCCCTGATGGTGGGCGATGACGAACGCGACATCGTTTCCGGCCGTGTCGCCGGCTGCACCACCATCGCCGTCACCTGGGGTTATGGCAGCCGCGATGACATCGCCGGCTGGCAGCCGGATGCGGTTATTGATGCGCCCAGCCAGTTGTTGCGCCTGCTCGATCAGCCCGCCTCGCGCCTGGCCGCGGCGGCCGTTGACGGCCGGGAGCCGGCATGAGTGCCTCCGGTACGCACTCTTCCCCGAAAGGGCATGGCGCCGCCAGCACCGGTGCCGACAAGAGTATCGCCGGCCCGGCCGCCGGCGCCGCGACCAGCACGACGACCAGCCAACCTGGTGGCCAACCGGGCAACGGGCCGGATGCAGGCCAGGACCAGAATCCGAACGACAAGGCCGCCGATGGCTTCATCGATACCTGGCTGACAGCCGAGCCCTGGCACCGCCTGCCCGGCGCCTTCCAGACCGCCAGCCGCCGGCCGCTGCAGCAGTTGCTGGAGGCAGTCGGCTTCCAGTTGCGCACCGCCGCGCTGGACAGCTCCGACAGCCGCGTCAGCGCGGTCAAGCTGCCCTGGTGGCATGAGGAAATGACCCTGCTCGGCCGTGGCCAGCCGCGGCATCCGCTGACCCGGGCGCTGGCCGCCTTGCCCGGCAGTGATTTTGACGAGGAAGCCGGCCGGCAGTGGGTGCTCGCCGCCGCACGCCTGGCCACCGATGACAGCGATGCCGACCTGGCCGCACGCCTGGTGCGCTGGCACGGCTATGGCCAGGCGCAGCAGCAGGCCAGTGCGCCGTGGCTGCCGATCGCCGCCGGCGACGCACAACTGCATGGCCTGGCCCTGCTCGCCGAGCGGCTGCCGGCGATGGCACATGACCATCGCCGGGGCTGGTTGCCGCTGCCGCTGATGCAGATGGCCCGACATGGCCTGGACCGCAGTTCGGTGGCGGGCGGGGCGGATAATCCCGCCGTGTTGGCGGCAGTCGCCGACTATGCCGGCGAACTGACGCAAGCGCTGGCCGCTGCCCTTGCCCGGGCCCGCCGCAAGGGCAGTGACGCCGCCGGATCCGGCTATCGTCGGGGCCAGGCGCGGCTGGCGCAGATGCTTGCCCGGCACATCGCCCGGCAACCGCGCCAGGCCTGGTCCGGACAGCACCGTTTGCCCGGTCCCCTCGCGGCGCTGTCGGTATGGCGTGTCAGTCGTCCGCGCTGAGCGGCGTGCCGCAATCGTGCGCGCCAGCAGGCGCCGTCGTGGCCGCATGCCATGGCCTGATCATGTCTTTTGTCACTGGCCCGGAACATCGCTTGCGTTATCGTTTGGCCCTCACTGAATCACTGAAAGGCAGCAAACCCATGAAGCGCAACTGGTCTGCAATTCCCGCCGCCGGCATCGCCGTCCTGATGGTCACGGCGATGGCGGTCAGTGCCGCGCCGGCGCAGGCGCTGGAGCTGGATGACGTGCTGGCCCGGCACTACCAGGCCCGTGGTGGCCTGGAGGCGATCCGTGCCGTGGACAGTTCCCGCATCACCGGCACCATGGACAGCGCCGGCAACATTTCCCCGTATACGCTGGAGGCCAAACGGCCCGGCAAACTGCGGCTGGAATTCCAGGCCTTCGGCATGACCGGTATCCAGGCCGTTGACGGCGATCTCGGCTGGCAGGTGATGCCGTTCATGGGCATTGTCGAGCCGGCCGCGATGTCGGCCGATGAACTGCGCGCGTTTCGCAACCAGGCCGATATCGATGGCGCCCTGGTCGACTGGCAGGACAAAAGCCACAGCGTCAGCCTGGCCGGCAGCGAAGACATCGACGGTACCGAAGCCTGGCGGCTGGATGTCGGGCTGGCCGATGGCGACCGTCTGGTGATCTGGCTGGATGCCGAGCGGTTCCTTGACTACAAGTGGCAGGTGCACACGCAGCGCGAGGGCCAGCCGCTGCAGATGGACATCGCCATGTCCGATTACCGCGACGTGGACGGGCTGACCATCCCGCACCGGCTGGAGCAGCAGATCCAGGGCATGCCCTTCGTCCAGGTCATGACCGTGAATGACTATCAGGTCAACGTCGATATCGATGACGCCCGCTTCAGGATGCCGGCACCAGCGGCCGAGAAGGTCGAAGAGGTCGAAGATCTGGAAGCAATCGAGCCTGTCGCTGCCGGGCAGGAGCCGTAAGCCGGCCACGGCCAGCGGATTTCAACGGCGGCGGATCCGGACCGGGCTCGCGACACTGATCGGCCTTGTTGCCAGGCACGATGCGCCGGCACCGGTCACCGCCCGTGCTGTCGACAAGGCGTGCAGTTCAGGCTGGATCAGGCTTGATCAGCGATAATCCCGCCCCCATACCGTGTCCTGTTGGCCGCCGACAATGATGTCGGCCCGGCCCAGGTCAAGCCCCAACGGCGGTCCATCGCCGGTCCATATCGTTCCGGTTTCGCGGCCATGGCCTTGGTCGGCGTGGCCTACGAGCAGCGCCGGCTGCCGGGCATCGCGCCCTTGCCGCGCCGCGAACGTTTCCGGTGCCACAGTTGGCGCCGGCCATTCATGGCCCGCCGCCGCCAACCCCTTTCCATCGAGGTATTGCCATCATGTCCGTCCTGTCGCCCGTGCCGTCCGCATCGTCCGCGCTGCCTGATGTCGCCAATGAAACCGGCCTGGCCGTGAAGGGACGCCTGGACTGGGTCGGCATGGGCGCGATCCATGCGCCGGTGACCCTGGCCGGCGAAGATGGCCAGCCGGTGCGCTTCCCGGCCCGCATCGATGCCGCCGTCGACCTGCAGCGCGGCGATGTCCGCGGCATCCACATGTCGCGCCTGTACCTGCACCTTGATCGCGCCCTGGGCGCCGACGTGCTGACCCCGGCCGCCTTGCGCCGCCTGCTGGCGCTGTTCCTTGAATCCCAGGGCGGCCTGGCCAACCGGGCCAAGGTCGGCATCCATTTTGAATACCTGGCCCGGCGTGCGGCACTGATTTCCGACAATTCCGGCTGGAAGGCGTACCCGGTCAGCATCACCGGCGTGCTCGAGGACGGCCACTTCCAGCTCGAACTGGGTCTGCAGATCCTGTATTCCAGCACCTGCCCGTGTTCGGCCGCACTGGCCCGGCAGTTGATCCAGCAGCGTTTCCGTGAGGATTTCGCTGGCGACGGCGAGGTCAATGCCGCCAGTGTCCTGGCCTGGCTGGGCACCGAGCAGGGCATCAACGCCACCCCGCACAGCCAACGTTCGGCCGCCGACATCAAGGTGCGGCTGAATCCGGCCTTCGACCAGTTCCCGATCATCGCCCTGATCGACCGGGTCGAGCAGGCGCTGGGCACGCCGGTGCAGACCGCGGTCAAGCGCGAGGACGAGCAGGCCTTCGCCCACCTCAATGGCAACAACCTGATGTTCTGCGAGGACGCCGCCCGGAGAATCCAGTCGGCCCTGGACAGCGACGAGCAGGTTGCCGATTTCTGGCTCCGGGTCAGCCACTACGAAAGCCTGCATCCGCATGACGCCGTCGCCGAGGCCAGCAAGGGCATTGCCGGCGGTTACCGGGGCGGTGCCAACAGCGTCGGCGGGGGCGTTTGATGCTGTCCGGGCGCGGCCACCGTCTGGCCGACCGGGTTGGTCTCGGTGCCGCCTGGGCCTGCGCCCTGCATTGCGCCACCTGGCCGCTGCTGTTGGCATTGCTGCCGGCGCTGGGTGCCTGGCGCCTGTCCGGCCTGGAAGCCGGTTTCGTCATCTTCGCCTGTCTGCTGGGCCTGACCAGCCTGGTCATCGGCTACCGCCGGCACCGTGTGTTCCGGGCGTTCTGGCTGTTGCTCCCCGGCCTGGGCCTGCTGGTCGCCGGTGCCGCCACCCACCTGCATGAGGATCCGATCTGGCATGCGGTGGTGATGACCGCCGGCGGCCTGCTGGTGGGCCTGGCGCACATCATCAACCTGCGCCTGAGCCACGGCCATGTCCACGATGCCTGCTGCGGCCACCTGCCGTCCGGACATCTGGATGTTGAATCCGACGGTGACCATGGGCAGCACGCGCATTCGCACCACGGCCACAGTCACGGCCACGGCACTGCCGCGCCTGGCAAGGCGCGGAGCTGAGCTGAGCGGCAATACCGTCGGCCACCGCCCGGCCTGACGGGGGCCAACTGCCGGCTCCGGCACTGCCTGAGGCTGGCGCCGGAACAGATCGGGCGCATGCAGCGCCGTGGACAAGCCGTGTCGGCTGCGCCAACCCGCCGCAGGCGAGAAACCAGGGCCACCGGCAGCGGCCATTACACTGGCGCCATCTTCCGGCAACCCCTTAAGGATCCTCTCTGATCATGAATCGAACCGTCGTCATTACCGGCGCCGCGGGCGCCCTCGGTCGCGTCGTCGCCCGACATTTCCTCGACCAGGGTGAGCGGCTGGTGCTGCTCGACCGCGAGCCGGCCCTGCTGCAAACCGCGTTCGCCGATCTGGACGGCGCGGCCGGCCATCAGCTTCTGGCCGCCGACGTCACCGACGAAGCGGCGATGGCGCAGGCCCTGGCTGCCGTCGGGGAAATTGATGTGCTGGTGCATGCCGCCGGCGGCTTCACCATGGGCGAAACCGTGGCCGAACTGTCACGCGCCACGTGGGAGCAGATGCTCACGCTCAATGCCTGGTCATTCGTCGCCAGCGCCCGGGCCGTGGTCCCGCGCATGGCCGAGCGCGGCCAGGGCCGGATCATCGCGGTCAGCGCCCGCGCCGCCGCCCAGGGCGCCGCCGGCATGGCCGCCTATGTCGCCGCCAAGAGTGCGCTGCAGCGGCTGGTGGAAACCCTCTCGGCGGAAGTGCGCGAGCAGGGCATCGCGGTCAATAGTGTCGCGCCCAGCATCATCGATACCCCGGCCAACCGCCAGGCCATGCCCGATGCCGATCCAGCACGCTGGGTCGCGCCCCAGACACTGGCCGAAACCATCGCATTCCTGGCCTCCGAAGCCGGCGCCGCGATCCACGGTCAGCACCTGGCCGTCTCCGGCCTGTCCTGAGCGCCCAACACTCCCTCATTCGCTTGCGAAGGAGAGCCGGTGAGGATCCTGCGGCGCGGTAGCGGCGCAGGCTCTTTCGCCGTTCGCTGCACACCCCGCTTCGCAAGCGAAGGGGGGCTGTGTTGGCTGGAACGGACCGCGATGGTGGCCCGGTTCGCTCAACAGCCCGGCCGCTCCGGCCCGCATTCGAAGCCATCGCGCAGCAGGATGTCCGGCGCGGCCAGTACCTGGGTGGCTTCGCTGGCGCGATTGTTGCGGAGTTGCGGATCGTCCGCGACGGCGCTGACCTGGGCATGGGCAATGATCGTGCCGGCCGGCGTGCGCATATCGACCAGGCCGTCGATCTCCAGTACCGGCGCCAGGCTGGCCGCAGGCGTGCCGGTGGCCAGGGTGCAGGTCACCTGGCCGGCGTCGGGCAGGCAGGCCCAGGTGCCGCCAATGCCGCCGATGCCGTCGCCTTCGCCGCCGTCCAGGGTGCGCGCCTGGCCGTAGTCCACGCCGGTGGGCAGGTCGAGCAGCACGGTGATTTCGCCGCTGTCGTCCGGCCCGAAATTGGCGATGTTGATGACCCAGGTCAACGGATTGCCGGCGGTGACCGGGTCGGGCACATCGGCCAGGCCCAGCGCCAGATCGGCGGACGGACCGGCGACCGGCTGGCAGTTGTAGCAGACCAGGGCGAAATCCTGGGCGTTGCCGGTACCGGCGTTGGGCAGGGCATTGGAGTTGATGTCGGCGGCGAGCACTTCCACGGTGATCCGGCCGCCGTGCTGGTCCGGCCGCAGGAACGCGCCCTCGGTGTTGTTGCGGTGTTCGGCGCTGCCGCCGGTGGCCGACCAGCCATCGACAAAGACATTGCCCAGATAAAGCTGGCCATCCACGTGCACGCGCAGGTCCAGATCGTTGTTCCAGGCGGGCGTGCTGCTGCCCAGACCATGGCCGGGGGCATCGGTCCAGGCCAGCATCAGGCGCATCGGCTGGCTGGCATCGGCGGCTTCATAAATCGCTTCCCAGCTCTGGCCGGTGGCATCGAAGACATGCTCCTGGTCGAAGTAGATCACCGGCAATTCCGGTGCCAGAACGGCGGCCGGACGCATCCGGCCCCAGCCCTGCTTGCGGTCCGGGCGCGCGCCGATCAGGTTGTTGTTGGCATCGTTGTTGCCGGCCAGGTCCTGGCTGGCCGGCAGGAAGGCGGCCTTGACCAGGGCCGGGCTGGGCTCGGCGCCGGCCAGCTCACGGTAGTACTGGAAGAACAGGCCGCTGGCGCCGGCCACGTGTGGCGCCGCCTGGCTGGTGCCGCCCTGCATGGCGTAGCCGCTGCTGCCGGCGGTGGAATCGGTGAAGCGGCTGTTGGCGATCATGTGCGGGATGAAACGGCCATCCAGGGCCGGGCCGTGGGCGCTGTTGCTGGAAATGTGTTCGTTGCGCAGGTCCTGGGTGTTGGCATTGACCTGCGCCCAGGCCGAGCCGATGGTGAAGATGTTCTTGGCCTCGTCGGGGATGCCCTGGGAACTGGTGCCGCCGCCGCCATTGGCAATGGCCAACACGTACAGCAGCGGCTGGTCGCCGGCGGCGTCGACATCGGCATCGCGCGTGCCCTGGTCGACCTGCCGGGCCGTGGATTCGTAGCCGAAGGGGCCACCGCCGCCCCAGCTGTTGTTGGACAGCACCGCGCCATTGCGCACCGAATCGCGCATCCGGTTCAGATAGGCCGGCGTGCCGGCCGGCTGGCTGTAGCGCTGTTCGACCAGTTGCGCGCCCGGGGCCATGCCCAGGCCGCGCAGGAAGCCGCCGCTGTTGGTCACACCGGAGCTGCCGTCGGCCACCATGATGCCGGCCACGTGCGTGCCGTGGTCGCCGTTCTGGGTACCGGTGCCGCAGGTCGGGCCAGTGCAGGGCAGCATGCGGTTGGCCAGGTCGGGATGGTTGACCTGGGTGCCCGAATCCACGCAGGCCATGATCACGCCGCTGCCATCCAGCGCCAGGTCGTCGAGGAAATTCAGATAGCCCGGGAACGCATAGCCGCCGGCATCGACATTGCCGAAGTTGATCTGCGCGCTCATCTCGCTGCGGTTGCCCGGCTCGATCACCGGCTGCACGGCGTAGACGCCGGGCAGGGCGGCCAGTTCGGCCAGGCGCTGGCCAGGCACTGCCACCACCAGCATGTCCAGGTGCCGGTCCAGACGGCCGCGCTCAAGCACCGGTACCGAGCGCGCCTGCAGCTCGGCCTCCAGGTGGGCCAGGCCGCTGCGCACCAGCAGGTTGACGGCGATCGTCTGCGCGCCCTCGCGGCGCATCACCGGCGGCAGGCGGTAATCAGGCAGGAATTCGCCCTGCCAGCGCACCGCGTCCATTGCGGCGCCGCGCGCCTGCGCCGTGGCATCGGCCCAAACGATGTAGGTGTGGGGATGGAGGTACTGCACCGGCTCGATGCCGGCTGCGGCCAGCTCATCCAGCCAGTGCTGTTTCACCGGGCCGTGGAATTGCACCAGGCGCCAGTCCGGTTCCGGTGTCGCCTGCCAGCCGGCGAACGGTGCCGCGGCTTCCTGCACGGTCGAATGCAACGGGTCGAAGCGGCGGCCGCCCAGGTCCAGCTCGTATGGATGCGCCACGACATGGACTTCCACACCTTCGGCACGAAGCGCATCGATATCCGTGCTGGCCAGCGGAAGCCATTGGAAGCTGCCGTAATCAAGCGCCGCCGAGGTATCCACCCGTGCGGCCAGCAGTTCTGGACTGGCGTGCACGCGCGCCCATGCGTTGCCCCACGCGTTGTCGTTGGGTGTTGCCGCGGCTGCGGTGTGGCCGGTCAGACCGAGGCTGCCGGTGGCCAATAGAACAAGCAGGAATCGGATCAATGTCGAGGTCATGCCTGATCTCCGGTCAAGGCGGCGCCAGGGCTGGCGGGGTGGCTGAGCGTGTGAAAACGGCTGTTGGCTGGTTCGGACCGAATGACGCCAGCGGTGGGCGCCGATCGGGCGCAGAACCGGCGTCGACTACTGCGCCGGGCACGAGTTTAACGCCGTTTCCGGCCCCGGCAGCACACCGGCCTGATGGTTATGCTGTCACCGGCGCCGGCCACGGCGACACGCCTGGAGCCGCCGGTGCCGGGAGACAAGGCCAATGAACCCACCGCTGCGAATCAACACATGGTGACACCGCGCCAACGCGACCAATACGCCGATGCCCTGCGCGCCGGCGCCCTGCTGGTGGTGGTGCTCGGCCACTGGCTGGCCACCCTGCCGCAACTGGACAACGGCCGGCTGGTGGCGACCGGGCATCTGCTCGGCCTGTGGCCGCCGGCCGATGCCCTGACCTGGCTGGTGCAGGTGGTGCCGGTGTTCGTTTTTGTGTCCGGTGCCGTGGCCGTGCCCGGCGTGCAGCGGCGCCTGGCCGCTGGCGAGCGCCACTGGCCTTGGTGGGCCGGCCGGGCACTGTCGCTGGCGCGGCCGGCGGTCACCTATCTGGTCGTGCTGACCGCGCTGGCGTTGCTGGCCATGGTCACCGGCGGGCGCCTGCTCTCTGCCTTCAACCAGTCGCTGACCATCCATCTGTGGTTCCTGCCGATGCTGCTGGCGGTACAGGCGTTGCTGCCCTGGGCGGTGCGCGCCGACCGTCGTTTCGGGCTGGGTGCGGTGGCGGCGCTGGTGGTGTTGGCGGCCAGCGCCGACCTGATCCGGTCCGGCATCGCTTCGCCGGCGCACCTGTCGCAGCTCGGCGAACGGGTCAGCGCCGCGCCGGCAGGGATCGGCTGGCTCAACCTGCTGGTCGTGTGGCTGATTCCGCAGCAAATGGGCATTGCCTGGCAGCAGGGCCGCCTGGCCGGCGCCGGCACCGCTGCCGCCCTGCTGGCGCTGGCCGTAGCCTGGCTGGCATTGGCCATCGCCAGCGGCTATCCGGTGGCCATGGTCGGAGTGACCTTGGCCGGCAACAACATGCTGCCGCCGACCCTGGCCCTGATCGGCGTGATCTGGCTGCAGGTCGGCCTGGTGCTGCTGTGCGAGCGGCCAGCGCGCCGATTGCTGGTCCGGCACCGGGCAACCCGGGTGATCGCCACGGCCGCCGCCTTGGGCATGCCGCTGTACCTGTGGCACAAGCTGGCCGAATTGCCGGCCGCCTGGGTTGCCGAAGGTCTGCGGCGCGCGCTGGCACGCTGGCCGCAGGCGGACGCCGAGGGCGCCGGGATCGCCGCATGGGCAAGCTGGCTGGGCAACGCCCTGGCGGCACCGGGGCCGGACGCGCCCGGCTTCTGGACCGGCCGCCTGCTCTGGCTGCTCCTGTGCACGCTGATGGTCGCGCCGGTGTTGGCCGCCGTGGTCGGCTTCGAGCGCCGCCGCCGGCCACGACGCCAGCCCGCCGATGCCCTACTGCCGATAATGACCGGCGCTGCGGCGCTGTTCGCCGGCCTGCTCGTGGCCATGATCATGGGCGTGGTGCCCGGCGCCATCCTCGGCCTGGTCGGCGTGGCGGCGGCATCGTGGCTGCTGCGCGCCCATCCGCAGCCGCAGTGAAGGGCAGGGCAGTCGACGATCGTGGCGGTCGACCAACGGGGCGGTGGGCGCGGGATGGGCGGACGTCGGCGCGGATCGATCAGCCGCTGCAGCCGCCGCAGCAGACCGAGGGCTGGATCTGGATCTGTTCCATCGCCAGCGGATGACCGGTAGCGGCAAAGGCAGCGGCGATATCGCCTGCTTCCAGCCAGGTGGCAACGCGCAGCACGCCGGTGTCGGCCTGAAAATCAACCAGTGCGGCGGGATCGGCCTGTTGCAGGTTCTCGCCCAGCGCCGCCAGATTGGCCCTGTCGGCGGCCGGGCTGGCCAGGTGGATATGGAATTCCATGGTGGTTCCTCAAGACGCCTGTGCGTGCCGGTGGAGCCGGCACCTGCAGTCCAGCATCGTCGGCCCAGCGTTGCGCCGCATTGATCCAGGTCAGCCGGGCGGGGTGCGCTTCAGCTTTCGCCAAGGTCGTGCCCCACGTTGCCCGGCCGGCGCTGGCTGAAGCTGGGCGCGGCAGCGTTGCAGTCGCCCAGAACGGACCCGGTATGGCCCGGTCGCGGTTGGCATCAGCCTCGACATCGGGCAGCTTGCCCGGCCGGGTGGGCGGAGTAGGATGGGTTCGGCCAGCCCGTGTTCCCGTCCGCATTGCCTGCCGGGAGTCACGCATCATGCCCCTTGCCGTTGCCCGGGCATGCGCGGCCGGCGTCCCAGCTCGCCCCCGGCCCCGCCACGGCGGGCCTGCCACCGCTGCCTGGAGAACGAGCATGAAACCGAGCACTGTCCGCCTGACCCTTTCGGCCATCGCCGCGCTGTCCGTGCCATTGCTGGCCTTCGCGCCCATTGGCCACGCCGTCGAACCGGTTGCCGACCCGACCACCGAAGCCGCCACAACCACCGCCACGGACCAGGCGGCACCCGAGCGCAATCCGCTGGAACTGCCCAGCCTGATTACCGCCACGCCCGAAGACGGTTTCCGCCTGGCGCTGAAATTGGCGCGCCTGGGCGTCAGCCAGACCCAGCACGACAAATCCGTCCTGCGCGCTGGCCGCGCCGAATACGCCCAGGACTCGGCACAACTCATCCAGGCCTCCCAAACGGTCGCCATCCACTTCCAGACCGTGGCCCAGGCCAACAACTTCTGGCGCGATCCGGCACGCTGATTGGATTCGTAAAGCATCGCCTGCTGGCCGGTGCCCCGTTGGCGGTCGGCCACTCGGGCCTGTGCATCTGCGCATCACGGCAGGCGCAGGCAGCCCTGTTCCGGTGGCGCTTCGACCGCGGTCCAGGTTTGCGGAAAACCCTTCACATCGCCCAGGCCTGACCCAGGTCAGTGCCCGGCCCGTCCACGGCCGGCACACTGCCGCCATGGACCGGATTGACGACAACAACCCGCGCGCCGACACCGCCCCGGCGACAGCCGAATCAGCAACACCCCCGCAGATCGAAATCGACGGCGCCCTGGTCGCACGCAGCCTCGGCCTTGAAGTCGCCCGCTTCCGCGAACTGATGGCCCAGCGCAAAGTCGCCATCCTGTGCGAGCGCGGCACCGGCGACGACGCCGGCCTGTACCGCGCCACCTTCTACTACGGCAAACGGCGATTGCGCCTGGTCGTGGATGAGCAGGGCCAGTTAGCTGGATGAACCCTGCGGCAAGTACGTCCTGTCCAGTGGACTGTGCACGCCCCCCGCGCCACGCCCCAGCACATGCGTATATATCTGCGTAGTGCTGACATCGGCATGACCCAGAAGCTCCTGCACCGTGCGGATGTCGTAACCGGCTTCGATCAGATGCGTTGCGAACGAATGCCGCAAGGTATGGCAGGTGGCCGGCTTTGCCAGCCCCGCCGCGCGCACCGCCTTCTTCATCGCGCGCTGGATCGTGGATTCGTCGACATGATGGCGGCGCACCACACCCGAGTGCGGATCGACCGCCCGGTGCCGGGTGGGAAACACGTATTGCCAACCTTCCTCGCGCGCCGCGCCGGGATACTTCCGCGCCAGCGCATCGGGCAACCACACCTCGCCGAAGCCGGCCGCCACATCAATACTGAATACCCGGCGCGCTTCCTCGATCTGCAACAACAACGGCGCCACCAGCGCCCGGGGCAACATTGTGCGACGATCCTTGCCACCCTTCGCGCGCCGGATCATGACTTCATGCCGCGCAAAATCCATATCCTGAATGCGCAGCCGCAGTGCCTCCAGCAAGCGCAGACCACTGCCATACAGCAGACTGGCCACCAGCCAAGGCACACCGGAAAGCCCGTCAAGCACTCGAGCCGTTTCCTGCCGAGTCAGCACGACCGGTAGGCGTGTTGGCCGCTTCGCGCGCTGGATATTCGACATCCAGGGCAAATCCTGCGCCAGCACCTGGCGATAAAGAAACAACAGCGCCGCCAGTGCCTGGTTCTGCGTAGCGGCAGCGACCTTGTCCTCGGTCGCCAAGCGCGTAAGGAACGCCTCGACCTCAGGCCCGCCCATGCCGCGCGGATGCCGCTTGTCGTTGGCCAGAATGAAACGCCGGATCCACCCGACATAGGCCTCCTCGGTGCGACGCGCCAGACCCAGACGCCTGGCACGGGCACGCACTTGGTCCAGCAGCCGTGGCGCACGCGCCGTAACAATGGTCTCCCGACTTGCGAGCCCCGGTCCATTGTGTGACGATCCGCTCATATCCAGCCCCTCCGCGCCTTTTGGCAACACGCCAAGATTAGGCTGCTGAGTTAGGCTGGTCACAAGAATAACTCTTTGTTTCTAGTCGGAATTATCCGGGATCGGCTGCCAGTCGTCCGGATTAGGCTGAAGAGTTAGGCTGAAACATGAGGTCGAATAGTAGTTAGGGGGATTCATGATCTTCGCGACACTGATACTGGCCGCATCAGTTGGACCAACGGCTGAGGCAGACTGCTTCACGGACACCTTCAAGGCCGAGCTGATTGAGCGATCTGCCAAGGATCAGGCTGCACGCCGTGCATTCATCGATGGCGGCATGAAGCCGGGTGAAGACAAGCCCATTCTTGAGATCGATCTGGCAAATACGTCATGGCTTAGGGGCATCGTAAAACGATGCGGCTGGCCTCCCCAATCGACCATCGGAGACGATGGAGCCCTGGCTGCGTGGCTCATTGCGCAGCACGCCGATGCAACGCCAGATTTCCAGATTGAGGCTGCAAACGCCATGGAGCCTCTGGTTCGCGAGGGCGAGGCATCCGGTGAGAGGCTTGCCTTGCTCGTTGACCGGCACGCGAGGCTGCAGCAGATTCCTCAGTCTTACGGCATGCAATACAACATGGTCGATGGCCGCATTCAGTTCCTGCCCGTCCGTGAGCCTGCCGATCTGGACAAACGCCGATCGCAGGTTGGCCTTCCGGCCTTTGCGTGCTACCTCGCGACGGTAGCGCAGCAACGGCAAGCTACAGCCGATTGGCCCGATGGGGTTGATCGCAAGCCATGCGAATCCCCCTAACATTTCGCTCAAGCGGACCAATCAATCGCTTCGCGATTGATGTGGCCGCTTAGCTCCAGCGTTAGCCGCCCATGAGCTTTCATGCGGATTTTCTGTCTATGGGCAGCACAAGG
>CAZUZT010000035.1:0-17018 GCA_964624575.1 uncultured Rhodanobacteraceae bacterium
TGCACCAGCAGCAGGGAAATCGCCGCCGGCGTCACCCCGCCGATGCGCGCGGCCTGGCCGACCGACTGCGGCCTGACCGTCTCCAGCCGTTGCCGGATCTCGGCACCCAGGCCGGTGATCGCGGCGTAGTCCAGATCTGCGGGAATGGCCATCGTTTCATGGCGGCGGGCGCGTTCGATTTCAGCATCCTGGCGTTGCAGGTAGCCCGAATACTTGGTCGCGATCTGCACCTGTTCGGCAACCAGCGGATCCTCGGCACCCGGTCCCAGGCTGGCCACCTGCATCAGGCCGGCGTAGTCCACGCCCGGCCGGCGCAGCAGGTCGAGCATGGAAGTTTCGCGGCTGACAGCGATGTCCAGGTCACGTTCGATCTCGACCGCCAGGGCGTTGCCCGGCGCCGCCCACAGCGCGCCCAGGCGGGCGGTCTCGGCTTCGATCGCATCGCGCTTGCGGGCGAAGACCTGCCAGCGCTGGTCGTCGACCAGGCCGAGCTCGCGGCCGATGCCGGTCAGGCGCAGGTCGGCATTGTCCTCGCGCAACTGCAGTCGGTACTCGGCGCGCGAGGTGAACATCCGATACGGCTCGATGGTGCCGTTGCTGGTCAGGTCATCGATCAGCACGCCGATGTAGGCCTGGTCGCGGCGCGGCGTCCACGGCGCCAGATCCCGTGCCGAGCGCGCGGCATTGACGCCGGCCACCAGGCCCTGGGCCGCGGCCTCTTCATAGCCGGTGGTGCCATTGATCTGGCCGGCGAAGTACAGCCCCTGCAGCGCCCGCGTGGCCAGCGACGGATGCAAGGCACGCGGATCGAAATAATCGTATTCGATCGCGTAGCCGGGCCGGGTGATGTGGGCACGTTCGAAGCCGGGAATCGAGTGCACCAGCGCGGTCTGGACATCGAACGGCAACGAGGTGGAGATGCCGTTGGGATAGACCTCGTGGGTATCCAGCCCTTCCGGTTCGACGAAGATCTGGTGGCTTTCCCGGTCGGCGAAGCGCACCACCTTGTCCTCGATCGACGGGCAATAGCGCGGGCCGACGCTGTCGATGGCACCGCTGTACATCGGCGAGCGGTCCAGCCCGCCGCGGATGATGTCGTGGCTGCGCTGGCTGGTATGGGTAATCCAGCAGCTGACCTGGCGCGGGTGGTCGGCGGTTGAACCGATGAACGAGAACACCGGCCGCGGCTGGTCGCCGGGCTGCTCGGCCAGCTGCGAAAAATCGATGCTGCGGCCATCGATGCGCGGCGGCGTGCCGGTCTTCAGCCGGCCCACCGGAAGCGCCAACTCGCGCAGGCGCTCGGCCAGGGTCGTCGCCGGCTGCTCGCCGGCCCGGCCGCCGCGGTAATTGGCCTGGCCGATATGGATCTTGCCGGCCAGGAAGGTGCCGACGGTGAGCACCACCGCCGGTGCGTGGAATGCCAGGCCCATCTGCGTGCGCACCCCGATCACCCGCTCACCGGCCAGCAGCAGATCATCTACCGCCTGCTGGAACAGCTGCAGCCCGGGCTGGTTTTCTAGCGTCTGCCGGATGAAGGCCCGGTACAGGCCGCGATCGGCCTGGCAGCGGGTCGCCCGCACCGCCGGCCCCTTGCTGGCATTCAGGCGCCGCCACTGGATGCCGGCGGCATCGGCAGCCCGGGCCATGACACCGCCCAGGGCATCGATCTCGCGCACCAGGTGGCCCTTGCCGATACCGCCGATGGCCGGGTTGCAGCTCATCGCGCCCAGCGTGTCCAGGCTGTGGCTGAGCAGCAGCGTACGCGCGCCGGCCCGCGCCGACGCCAGCGCCGCCTCGGTACCAGCGTGGCCACCCCCGACCACGATCACATCGAAACTGTGTTGCCTGTCCATTGCCTTGAATGCCCTCGTCAAGCCGCTGATTTTACGGCCATCGGCAGTTCGACACATGAATCACGGCATTCACCATCCTGCCAGCGCCGAAAGATCGGCAGTCATCGCGCCTGGGCCGCGCACAGATCGAGAAAGGGTGCGGCCTCCGCAATTGCGTGCTGCCTGCAGAGGAGGCTGCCGGGATGAAACGGGTGGCGGCAGGGAAGCCGGGCCGCGTTTTCGCGGCGCTCAGTCGCCGGCCGGCTCGGGCTCGTAGCGGTAGCCGACGCCGTAGACGCTGTGGATCAGCTCGCGTCCGGGCAGGGCGGTGTCGAGCTTGCGGCGCAGGTTCTTGATGTGGCTGTCGACGGCACGATCGGAGACGTCGCGGTAATCGGTGTAGATGCGGTCGAGCAGTTCGGCCCGGCTGTAGACCCGGCCGGGGCGCTCGCGCAGGGTGCGCAGCAATTCGAATTCCACGCCGGTGAGGTTGACCGGCCGGCCATTGATCTCGGCCCGGCGGGCCTCGGTATCCATGCGCACCGGATCGCCACGGCTGACTTCCTCGGGGCTGGCGCCGGTACGGCGCAGGACCGCGCGGACCCGGGCGATGACCTCGCGCGGGCTGAACGGTTTGCAGATGTAGTCGTCGGCGCCCAGATCCAGGCCGAGCAGGCGGTCGACCTCCTCGGTGCGTGCAGTGACCATGATCACCGGCACGTTGGAGATCTTGCGCAATTGACGGCACACGGCAATGCCGTCCATGCCGGGCAGGTTCAGATCAAGCAGGATCAGGGCCGGTTCGTGTTCCTGGACGGCCTCAAGGGCTTCGTCGCCACGCTCGATGATGACGGGAAACAAGCCGGCGGCGTGCAGGTAGTCGGCCAGCAGGCGCGACAGCTTGGGTTCGTCTTCGACGATGAGGACGACGGCGCGATCATCGATGTCGGTCATGGCCGGATCATGCCTGACTCAGGGCCGGTGTGGTTCACGGGTGGGCAACACCAGGGCCATGCGCAGGCCGCCCAGTGCCGATGGCCCGGCAACGATGCTGCCGCCATGGGCTTCGGCGATGCGCTGGCAGATGGCCAGGCCCAGGCCGGAACCGCCTTGGGCCCGGGAACGGGCGGCGTCGGCGCGGGTGAACGGATCAAACAGCGTGGACAAGGCGTGCTCCGGAACCCCTGGCGGACTGTCGTCGACGGTCAGCTCGACCCGATCCTGGTGCTGGCTCAACTGCAGCTGAAGGCGACCGTCCGGATCAGTGTAGCGCAGGGTGTTTTCCAGCAGGTTCTCCAGCAATTGGCGCAGGCGCCTGACATCGCCCTGGACCAGTACCGGCTGTGGTGGCAGGTCCACCGCCACGGTCAGCGGATGCTGCCGCAGGCGGCCGGCGTTGGTATCCAGGCAATCGCGGACCAGCTCGGCCAGGTCCACTGTTTCCATGCGGTAGTCCAGGGCCCCGACATCGGCCAGCGCCAGCTCGCGCAGCTCCTCGATCAGCGCGCCCAGGTGTTGGGTTTCGGCATGCAGGGAGCTGACGGCGTCACGATCGAACGGGCGGATGCCGTCCTGCAACGCTTCCAGCTCACCCTTGAGCACCGCCAGCGGCGTGCGCAGTTCGTGCGCGGTATCGGCCATCCAGCGCTTGCGCGCGGCGTCGGCCTCGGCCAGGGAATGGGCCAGGAAATCGATGTCCCGCGCCAGCTCGCCGATCTCGTCTTTGCCCGAGCGGCCGACCCGGGCGGTGAAATCACCGCCGGCCAGGCGCCGGGTGGTCTTGCCGATGCGCTCGATCGGTCGGGTCCAGGCCCGGGCCAGCACGGCGGCGGAGATCACCAGCATGATCGCCATCGCCAGCGAGGCCCAGAGCAGGCCCTGGCGCTGGTCGGCCAGGAAGGCTTCGGCGACGCGCGAATTGACCTGGCTGACTTCGTGCATGCCGACCCAGCCGACGGTCTCGCCGCGCACGCTGACCGGCCGGTGGCGGCCGGTATCGGGATACTCGAAGCGCCCGACGATCATTTCCAGTTCGGTATCGAAGACCACCAGGCGCGGCCACAGCGGTGACCAGGGGTCGCTTTGTCGGTGCCGCGGTGCGCGTTGCCGCTGTTCCCAGTCCGGATCGACCCGGTCCTCGGCTTCATCGATGTCGCGGGCGCGGACCAGGATCGAGCGCCACACGCTGTTGTCGCCGCGCAGGGTTTCCCAGTCGCCATGCTCGATGTAATGCTCGGTCAGTGCCAGGGCAATCGGCGGCAGGCGCTCGGCATCGGCGGCATTGACGAAATCGACGAAGCCCTGGCCCAGGCGCCAGTTCATCGCCACGGCCAGCGCAGCCAGCGCGAGCGCGCCGGCGGTGGCCATGGAAATGAGCAGTTTGCCGTAGAGTTTCATGAAAATCGCATCACCTGGCCGGTGGCTGCTGGCAACACCGGCAAGCAGCGACAGCGGTGCGGGCGCCGACCGGCCCCAGCCGTGACCGTGGCGCCAATGGATGTTGGGCAATGGCCGGACGCGGCATTATCCCGCGCCGGCAGCGGGCCAGGTGGCAGGAACTATGGAGCGGCAAAGCCAGGCGCCGCAACCGGCAGCGCCCATGCCTGGCGATTACACCGGCGGTGTCCAGGTGTCCTTTTCCATCGGCCGCAGCAACCAGCGGCACAGTGCCGGCAGGAAGACGATGGCGGCGATCATGTTGACCACGAACATGAAGGTCAGCATCAATCCCATGTCGGCCTGGAACTTCAGGTCCGAGAAGATCCAGGTGGCCACGCCCACGGCCAGGGTCAGGGCGGTGTAGAAAATGGCGATGCCGGTGGTCTTCAGGGCAATGAAATAGGACTCCGACAGGGTGCGGCCCTGGTTCAGCGCCTCGCGCATGCGGGCGAAGATGTAGATCGCGTAATCCACGCCGATGCCCACGCCCAGGGCGATCACGGTCAGGGTATTGACCTTCATGCCGATATCAAGCTCGACCATCAGCGAGTGGCCCAGCTCGGTGACCAGCAGCAGCGGCAATACGATGCACAGGGCGGCACGGATGCTGCGGAAGCTGAGCAGGCACATCAGGAACACGGCGGCATAGAGCAGGTACAGCATGCGGTGCTCGACCGCGCGCACGGTGTCGTTGGTCGCCGCCAGTACGCCGATGTTGCCGGTGGCCAGGCGCAGGTTGAGCCGATCGTCGATGAACTCCTCGCCCCGGTCGAAGGCGGCCTGATAGTCGGCGGCCAGGGTCTGGCGCAGGTTCTCGCCTTCGAACCAGGCGTTGTTGTCACGACGGAACTCGCGCACTGCGTCGATTACCCGGTCGATGGTTTCCGAGCGGTGATCGGCCAGGAAGGCGGTGATCGGGATCGCCGAGCAGTCTCCATTGAGCAGGCCCGAGTCGGTCTCGAAGCCCTGCGTGGCCAGACGCAAGGTATCGGAGTCGCGCGGCAGCACGCGCCAGAGGATGGAGCCGTCGTTCCAGCCGGCATTGGCGATCTTGGCCGCCTGGGGCAACGAGATCACCTGCTGCACACCCTCGACGTTGGCCAGGTGCCAGGCCAGCCGGTCGATGGTTTCCATCACCGGGTAGCTCATGGTGCAGGCATCTGGCCGGGCTTCGGCGATGACGTTGAGGATGTCCACGCCGAGTGCAAATTTGGCGGTGATGGCGCGCGCGTCCTGGTTGTAGCGGGCCTCCGGCCGCAGTTCGGCGACGCCTTCCTCGGCATCGCCAACCATGACCTTGTCACCGTGGTTCTCGGCGAAGAACCACATGGTCAGGCCGATCAGGGCGACGGCGGCGGCCAGGCCGGGCCGGCTCAGGCGCGACAGCGCAGCCCAGATGCGGTCGAAGCGGGTCAACTGGCGCAGCCGGTACTCGCGCTTGCGCTCCATGTTGCGCAGCCGGGTGTAGCTGAGCATCACCGGCAGCAGCACCAGGTTGGTGATCAGGGTCAGGCCGACGCCGACGGTGGCGGTAATCGCCAGTTCGAAGATGATCCGGATCGGGATCAGGAGGATGGTGGCAAAGCCGATGCAGCCGGCGAGCAGGGCAACGGAGCCGGGAATGAGCAGGCGGCGGAAGGCAAGCCGCGCGCCCTCGACCGGCGGCTTGCCGGTGCGCGAACGCAATTCCTCGGCGGTGCCATCCTCAAGGCCTCCGAAGAAGATTTCGCCGCGGAACCGGTTGATCATCTGTTCGCCGTGGCTGACCGCGATGGCGAAGATCAGGAACGGCGTCAGCATGTTCATCGGGTCGATGCCAAAACCCATCAGGCGCAGGGCACCGAGCATCCAGACCACGGCCACCAGGGAGGCGAGCACGGTCAGGGTGGCGAGCTTGATCGAGGTCGAGTAGATGAACAGCAGCAGCCAGGTGAAGACGATCGTGACCGCAAAGAACACGATCACCGAGCGTGCGCCCTCGGCGATATCGCCCACCATCTTGGCGAAGCCGATGATGTGGACGGTGTGGTCTTCGTCTTCGTATTTTTGCCGGATGGCCTCGAAACTGGCGGCCACTTCCTGGTAGTCCAGTTGCACGGCGCCGGAATCTTCGGGAATAAGGTCCGCCCAGACCATGGCACCGGACCAGTCGCGCGCCACCAGACGGCCCAGGATGCCGGCCTTGACGATGTTGCTGCGCAGGGTGGCGAAGTCCCCGTCCGTAGCCTCGAAGCCATCCAGGTTCGGCGTGAAATCGTCGGGGATGACGTTGCCGCCGGCAAAACCGTCCTCAACCACTTCGACGAAACGGACATTGGGCGTGAACAGCGAACGGGCCCGGGAATCGTCCACGGCCGGGATCGCCAGAACGTCGGAGGTGATGTCCTCCAGGGTGGAGAAAAACTCCTGGTCGAACATGTCGCCATCGTTGGCAATGACGGCCAGCAACACGCGGTTGGCACCGCCAAATTCTTCCTCGTAATCAAGGAAGGTCTGCATGTACTCGTGCTGCAGGGGAATCTGCTTCTTGAAGCCGGCATCGACATGCAGCTGGCTGGCGAACCAGCCCATCACCACGGTGATCAGAATGCAGATGCCCAGCACCACCGGCCGGTTGCCGAATACCACCCGTTCGGCGAAACGCGTGAACGGCCCCGGAGCCTCCAGTGACTGGTTCATTTACCGCCCCTCCCAGATATCGACGCCGCGTTCGCCGGCCACCAGGAACCGGCCATCGGGCAAGGCCACGATGCCGGCCAGGGTCGGAGTTTCACCGTTGCCGTCGACATGGGTGCTGGCAACAAAGGCGTCGCTGCCGGCGCCGCGCCGCAGGATGCGGCCTTGGCCGCCGACCAGGATGACTTCACCGTCGGCGTTGAAAATACCGTCGAACAGGGTCGCCAGGCTGGCCGTTTCCAGCAGCTGCCAGCTGTCGCCGCCGTCGGCGCTTTCCAGCACCCGGCCACGCAGGCCGAACGCGATCACCGCCTGCCCGGGCCCGGCCAGCAGCCCGTACATGGAACCGGCATAGGGCAATGCCAGGCGCTGCCAGGTGGCGCCCTCGTCGTCCGAGCGCCAGGCACTGCCGCGCTCGCCGACCAGCACCAGGCGGCCATCGGCCAGCCGGGTCAGTGCATTCAGGTGTGGATCGGCTTCATCACCCAGCAGCAGGTCGTCGTCGCTGAACAGGAAGGCATCGGACCAGGTGTCCGGCTCGTCGTCAGCGGTCTGATCAAGATCCTGCATTCCAGGATCGGCGGAGGCGGACGGATCTTCGGATTGGTCGGAGACCTGCCCGGGCGCATCCTCGGCCAGCACCATCTCACGGGGCTGCCAGCTGCGGCCACCGTCATCGCTGGCCAGCATCAGCGTGTAGGCGCCGATCGCCAGCACACGGCGCTGGTCAAGAAACATCACATCCAGCAGCGGCGAACCATTGCTCAGGGAATGATGGTTGTCCGGCGAGTACGGTTCTTCGCGCACCCGCTGCCAGGAGTCTCCGGCATCGTCCGAATGCAGGATCACGCCGTCATGTCCGACCGCCACCAGGGTGTCGCCGGCGGCGGCCAATGCCGTCAACGTGGATCGGGTCGGTACCTGGACCTGGCGCCAGCCGTTGCCCTGGTCGTCGGAGACCAGGACATGGCCGCGCTCGCCAACCGCGACATGGCGGCCGTCGGCCAGGGTCAGGACATCCAGCATCAAGGCATCGGCGGCGCGCGGCAACAACTCGCTGGCGCTGGTTACCGGGTCGGGCCATTGCCAGGCAGGCGACGTGGCTGGATCGGCAGGCTCGGCATCGACTGCCTGCGCAGCCATGGCACTGCTGGTGACGGTGACGGCCGCCAGCCACAGGGCCGGTGCGGCAATCACCCGGAACAGGGGTGTGGACATGGCGGTTGGCGGTCCCGTCGGGCTGGCACAGCGGCCCCGGCGGCGATCAGTGCCGGGCGGGACGGCGATTGTTGGAAGCGCCGACCACGACGCCCCTCATCAGGCATCGTGACCGGCGCATGGGGCTGGGAAAGTTTCCCGGTCAGCGGACGCCGCGGGTGCGCAGCGCCTGCGGCGAGAACTGGTCGAGCGAGAACTGGCGCGAGAAGTCGATGCTCTCGGCGTTGTCCACGCACTGCACCAGGTAACGGCCATTCTTCAGGTCGTGATGATTTTCCATCGAGGTCCAGAACAGCGGCTGGTCGTAGTACTGGATCGACGGGGCTTCCGAATAGCGCCACAGGTTGCCTTCACCGTCGTAGTGGTCGGTGAGCAGGATCTGCCAGCTGTCCTCGTCGATGTAATAGGTGCGGCGGCTGTTGATGTGGCGCGCGCCCGGCTTCAGCGTGGCCTCCACCACCCAGACCCGGTGCAGCTCGTAGCGCAGGAAGTCCGGATCCAGATGACCGGGCTTGATCAGCTCGTCGGCACTGGCGGCATGGGCCTTGTAACTGTTGTAGGGCACGTAGATCTCGCGCTTGCCGGCCAGTTCCCAGTCGAAGCGGTCCAGGGCGCCGTTGAGCATGTCGGTCATGTCGTTGGTGCGCAGGTTGTCGGCGGCGGTGCCCGGGTTGTCATAGGCGACGTTGGGCGCCCGGCGTACGCGCCGCTGGCCGGGGTTGTAGACCCATGCCTGACGTGGCGTGGTCTGCTGGTTGAGGGTTTCATGGACCAGCAGCAACTGACCGGCCAGGCGTGGCGGCGCATCGACGGACTGGAAGAAGTACAGCAGGACATTGTTGATGTCCTCGACGTTGCCACCCTCCATCGAGTACGGCACGTAGAACTCCTCGCGCAGCTTGGCCAGGTTGTAGCCGCCGCGGGCGGTGACCGGTGCCTGGTTGTTGTCGCGCGAGGCAGACTCGCCCTTGTACTTGAGCTTGTGGTTCCAGATCACCTCGTAGCCGTTCTGCGGGATCGGGAACGGGATGCTCTCGGCCGCGTTGATGACGCCGTCGCCATCGGCCACCAGTTCCGCCGTGGTGGCATTGCGCCGGGCCATGTCGTACTGGCGCTGGGAAAACGCCGCGCTGCGCCGGGTCGGATAGATGTTCATCCGGAAGGTGTCGTAGCGGGCGAACATGGCGCGCTGGCCTTCAGACAGGTTGGCGGCGTAGTCGTTGACGTTGTCCGGGCTGATGGTGAACTGGACCTGGTCATCGGCGAACGGGTCGATGTGGGCCTGGCCGGCCTGGAAGCCGGCCGGCGGCGTGGTGACGCCGCCATCCCACTCCGGAATGGCGCCACCATTGCCGGCCCGCTCGGCGCCCATCGGCGTCAGGTCCTGGCCCAGGCGCGCGGCCTCGGCTTCGGAAACGGCGGCCTGGCCGGGCATGGCCACGAACGTCGTGACCAGCGCGGCGGCCAGCAGATTGAGTCGGATACGCATCGTCGTGCTCCTGGAATATCAGAACGAATAGCGGGCGGAGAGGCTGACGAAGTCGCGGTCGGCCAGCGAATTGAACATGCCGGCGCCGAAATAGCGCGAGTAGCTCATGTCCAGCGCCCACTGGTTGAGGTAGTTGGCTTCCATACCCACGGTATAGGACTTGCGGTCCTTGATGAAGTTCGCGCCCGGTCCCGGGGTGATGCCGTTGACGTCATGGCTGAAAGCAACGCGCGGCGAGAGCGTGAAGGCGCTGCCGAAGGCATTGCTGTAGTCGGCCCGGAACGCCAGCCGGTAACCCCACGAGAAGCGGTTCGGAAAACCGCCTTCCTGGGTGATCGGGTTGCGCAGGTGGCCGCCGGAGACATCGGGACCGCCGCCGGTATCGGTACCGTCGCCGTTGTAGCGCAGCACGTCCTGACCGGGCAGGTCGGCGACATTGGTGGCGCCCACTTCCAGTACCGAGGCGACCTGGTCGGCACCCAGGATGTTGCCCGGCCCGAATACCTTGGTCAGGGTGAACTGGCCCTGCCAGACTTCGTGCCGGCCCCAACCGCGGATGTACTCGCCCGGGCCGTAGTTGCCCAGCTGGCTGTGGAAGCGCAGGCCCGGTTCGGGAATCAGGGCATTGAGCGGGCTCAGGCCGGCAAACAGCAGCTCCACGTCATCGTACTGGTAGGGCTGGCCGTCCTTGTAGCTGAGCTCGCCCTGGAAGGCCAGGCCCCAGGGCAGGGTGGTGTTGGCGCTGATTCCGATCAGGTCGATGTCCTCGGGATACTCGACGATGACCCGGCCGGAACTGGGCGCACTGCTGGTCACCGAACTGCCCGACAACAGCGGCAGTCGGCTGTGGTAGCGCAGGTAATACAGGCCGAACTCGGTATCGCCCAGATGCGGCGCGAAGTAGCGCAGGGCAACGCCGTACTGGCCACTGTCGGACGGACGCCGGTCCTCGGCCCGTGGCAGGGCCGCGGCGCAGCCGGCGGCGACGTGAGTCGGGCTCAGGTCGGTGCGGTCGCTGAGCAGGTAGCCGGCCGGGCCGCTATGGCAGACCTGCCAGAACAGGTCCGGATTGATCACCGGCTGCGGCACGGTGCCGAAGTTGAGCATCGCGTAACGGCCACCGGCCGGCGCAAAGTCATTGGTGGCGAAGTAGCTGCCGACCGGCTCCGGATCGGTCTGCATGAACTTGAACATGTACAGCGCTTCCAGCGCCAGGTTGTCGGTGAGGTTGAACGAGGCCCAGAGCATCGGCACCGGCAGGAAGGCTTCCTTCAGTTCCGAACCGGCCACACGCAGGGCCGAGACATCGACCGGGTTGATCTGGTTGATGCCACCCTGGATGAAGGTGCTCTCGCCCCAGCTGACCACCTGGGCACCCAGGCGGGTGGCGCCGCTGATGCCATCACCCTGGCCGAAGTTCCAGAACACGAAGGCGTCGAGCAGGCGCGCCCGGCTGCCGACCCGGTCCAGGGCATCGGAGGCCATGTCGTCCCGGCCCTCGTACTCGAAATCGTAGAACGCCGATCCGCGCAGGAAGGCACCGAAGTTGCGCCAGTTCAGCGACAGCTCGCTGGTCAGTTTGAGCGTGTTGGAAACGATGTCGCCCTTTTCCCATTTCAGGTTGGCATCGTCGCCGTTGACCGACCAGCGGCCGGGCGCGGCGCGCTGCTCGGCGTTGCTCATGAACATGACATCGGGATTGAGGTTGGCTTTGCCGATCTGGTCGTCACCGGGGTCCTTGGCGCGCCATGACACGCCATAGCTGACCGTGGTATCGAGCGAACCGGACCATTCGCCATTGCTGAAGTCCAGTGCCTGGACACCGGCGGCGGAAGCCGAAAGCGCCAGCGCGATGGCCGTACTCAGGATCTTGCGCGTGCTCATGTCTGCTTCGCCCCTCATTCAATGACACTGGTGTCGGAAACCAGCACGGCGGTGCCGTGGCTGGCGATGAAACTGGCAATCTGCCGCTGCATCTCCTGGGTGACCTCGGGCACGATGCCCGGATCAAGCAGGGAGCCATGGCCGCCCTGACTGAAGCGCACCGCGGCGCGAACGCCGGCCGGATCCTGCACGGTCTGGTCGATCACATCCAGGCCATAGACGCGGATCAATGCCTCGGTACCCGCCAACGGCGCACCGGCCACGGTATTGGGCACTACGGCATCACCGGCCACCTGGTGCAGGAGAACCGCGTTGTTGGCGGCAATGAAGCCGTAGTTGATCGGATCGCTGGCATCGATGGCGGTCTGGGCGACCGCCATGAAGGTGTCGTACAGAGGCGTACCGGCCACGACTCCGGATGCGGCCAGGCCGGCGCGAATGCGCGGACCAAAGCTCTCCGAGCCATCGAGCAGGCGGGCAACGCCGCCACCGGGTACCGACAGCGCGGCGACATCGACCCGGTCGGACATGGCCACGAACGGCGCGCCGACGATGCCACCCAGGGACATGCCGACCAGGCTCAGGCGGGAACCATCCAGATCGCCAACGCCATCACCGTTGAAGTCGAACAGCGGCGCGGTCGCGGCCAGCGACATCAGGTCGACTTCGGCCTGGCGGATGTTGTCACGCGAGGTCAGCAGGCTGCCCAGGTTGATGAAATGGGTGCCGGAGGGATCAGCCTGGCCATCGGGGCAGATCGGGCCGGCGGCACAGCCGCCCAGTTCGTTGTCGACCAGGTCGACATCGAAGGTGCGCTCGGTGGCGCCGAGCGGGAAGTTGCCGATATGCAGCGGATGCCCCGGCGGCAAACCGTGCAGCGGCAAGTCGATGGCGACCATGGCGATACCCTGACTGGCCAGGGTGCCGGCCAGGGCCATGCTCTGGCTGCGGTTGCCGGTGATGCCGTGCTGGAACAGAGTGGTGGGCCAACCGGCGGCCGGCTGCGCGCGCTGCGAGTTGGCATTGGGCAGGGTCGCCAGCACCGGTACCCGCTGCACCGATTTCAGCCGCGGGATCGGGTTGGCATAGGTCAGATGGGTAGACGTGGGATCCAGCGGCAGGGCATCGAACGGCGGCACGTAGGCACCGGGCTCGGCCTGCCAGAAACCGGTCAGTACCGGGGTCGGATTGTCGGCCTGCGGTGCGTCCAGGTAGTAGGGCAGCTCGATGAAGCCGATGAACACATCGGCGATCGGCGGCAGCGCCGGATTGAGATCGGCCAGGGTCATGCCGGTGGGCACCAAGGCATGGCTGCGCGGCTCGATCGTGGTCGCGACCATGCCGGTGACGACACTGATGCTCTGCGTGGTCGCGACCCAGCTCAGGACGATGTCGTCACGGGCGATGCCCTGCGAAGCGGCGGCCATTTCCTGGCTGTTGACCAGTTGGCGCAGGCTTTCCAGGCTCGGGCAGGCGGTCGCCGGCAGCAGGAGATCCAGGCGCTGGTCACCGTCGCAGACCGGGCTGGTGCGCTTGGCCAGGAAGTAGGTCTGATCCGGCGTGGCATCGTTGCCACGGGCATCGGTGATGCCTTCGGTGACCACCGTCATGTAGCTGGTGATCTGGTTCAGCGGCACGGTCGGCACGATGGCCACGGTGCGGCCGGTGGCATCACTGGGAGCCTGCGCAACCACGAATTCCTGCGGCGACAGCTCGCGCACGATGCCGGTGACGCCGCCGCCCGGACCGGTCAGGTTGACTTCGAACACGCGCACCGTCTGGCCGGCACGCAGGGTTTCGGCCTTGGGCGGTGCCGACAGCTCGAAACGCCAGGGCGCCACGGTGCTGAAACCGTCCAGCGCATTCAACACCACCTGCGGATCGCCATAGTTGGTCGGATCGGCGACCGGGATGTTCAGGGTCAGGTCGGTGGTGCCCTGCAACAGCAGGTTGATCGGGAACGGCAGGACGCCGGCGCCGGGATCAAAACGCGGCGTGATGGTGCCGGTGACCGGGCTGCCGTCGTTGTTGGTCGGTGGCGGTGGCGGCGGATTGTCGACCTGCGGACTATTGCCGCTGCCGCCGCAAGCGGCCAGCGTCAGGCAAAGCAGGACGGCGGCTGATGTCTGGATGAGGCGCATACGGAACTCCCTGGCGCAGGTGTGGGCTAGCAATGGAAATTGGTTCAATACGGTGCCGTATCATGGCAGCGCCTGAACGGCTTGGCAACGAGCGGTAAACAGGTAAAAATCACGCCTGATCAGCATGTTGCGTCGCACCATGCCGGTGATGGGTCAGCTCGGCGGAAAATCCCCGGCCAGGGGCTGAAAGCCCTGGCTGGCCAGCCCCACCAGCCGTTGACGCACCGGGCCGGCATCGAACACCAGGTCCTGGGCCATGCGCGCGGCCATCGCCGCCTGGCCGGGCCGGATAAGGCGCAAACGCCGTGCCGCCGCCAGGGCCAGCCGGGCCGCACCGGCGGGAATGATCACCACCCGGCAGCGGGGATTGGCCACCGCCACCACCCGCCGCACCATCTCAAGATAGTCCAGGGTTTCGCCACCGGGCAGGTCCAGGCACAGACCGGCGCTGGCCGGCTGCTGCCAGGCCAGGAGCATGGCCCGGGCAACATCGGTATTGCGGATCGGCTGGCGCAGGCCAGTGGCGAAGCCGGGCACCGGCAGCCAGGACCGGCGCCGCGCCATGGCGGCAATGCGGTTGATATTGCGGTCCCGGCCTTCGCCCCAGACCAGGGTCGGGCGCAGGATCGTCCAGGCGATGCCCTGGCGCTGACAATGCCCGGCCACGCGCTGCTCGGCGTGCAGCAGCATCTGCGCCAACCGCCGTTCTTGTGGATCCGGGGAATCCTGCTTGGTGACCACGCTGGTCGAGCCGATCGCGACCAGGCGGCGCAGGCCAGGCGCAGCGCCAGCCTCCAGCCAGGCCGCCAGGGCATCCAGCGGACCGGCACTGAGCACCACCGGACATGCCGGCCCGGGGTCGGCGCGGTCGCCGGCATACAGGTCGTGTTCCGGACCCAGCCACCAGCGCGCCAGGCCGGTCATCCCGGCCGGTGCCTGCGTGGCCCGGCTGACGGCATGCACCGCTACTCCCTGCCGGTGGAGCTGGTGCAGCAACGGGGCACCGATCAGGCCGCTGGCACCAAGCACCAGCACGGCCTGAGCGCTTTCCTTGCCGGCGGAACCGGACGGCAACCGGTCGGCAGAAACGGGCGGGGTTGGGGTCATGCCGGCACGGTACCGGGTCCTGATCGGGCCATGGGATCGAGCCATGGCATGGAGTGGCTCAAGGCCGGGTTGGACGCTGGGGCGGCAGCCGCCCGGCCGGTCACCGCCGTCGATGCCGGCAGCGGGTGGCCGCGATCGTGGCAAGCGGTCACAATAGGATGATCGCATCATCAGCCGGCCAGCAGGACCTCTCATGCCACAGATCAAGGAAGCCACCGTCCCCGATATCGGCGGATTCGAGGATGTGCCCGTCATCGAATTGCTGGTCGCCGTCGGCGACACGGTGAAGACCGACCAGGGTCTGGTAACCCTGGAATCGGACAAGGCGACGATGGAAGTGCCGGCACCGTTCGCCGGCGTCATCAAGGAGTTGAAGGTCGCTGTCGGCGATGGCGTCGGTGAAGGCTCGGTGGTCGCGCTGATCGAGGTCGCCGATGGCGGTGGTGCGCCAGCCGACACCAACAGCGGGGCAACGCCGGCCGACGACAAGAAACCTGAAGCCGATGCGTCCAAGGCCGCCGCCCCTGCGGCGCAAGCCGATGCCGAGGCGCAAGCCGATGACCGCCGTGCCGATAGTGGCTCCGACAGCGCTGCCGGCAAGGACAAGGGTCGCGACGGGCAGCCGGCGGCCTCCGGCCAGGTCAGCTCGCCGCCGGTCAGTTTCGATGCCGACCAGGTGGCGCCGGGCAAGGTGCCCTATGCCTCGCCGGTGGTGCGCGCCTTTGCCCGTGAGTTGGGCGTGGACCTGGGCCAGGTCAAGGGCAGCGCCCGTAGCGGCCGGATCACCCGCGAAGATGTCTCCGGCTTCGTCAAGTCGGCGCTGTCCGGATCCGGTCCCCGGGCCACCGGCGCTGGCGGCGGTCTCGACCTGCTGCCCTGGCCGACGGTGGACTTCAGCAAGTTCGGCGAGATCGAGTCGCGGCCGCTGTCGCGGATCAAGAAGATCTCCGGCGCCAACCTGGCCCGCAACTGGGCGATGATTCCGCACGTCACCCAGTTCGACGACGCCGACATCACCGGCCTGGAAGCGCTGCGCGTGCAACTGAACAAGGAACACGCCCGGGAGGGCGTCAAGCTGACCCTGCTCGCCTTCCTGATGAAGGCGGTGGTCGCCGGCCTGCAGAAATTCCCCGAGTTCAATGCCTCGCTGGATGCCGATGGCGAAGCCCTGATCGTGAAGAAGTACTACCACATCGGTTTTGCCGCCGACACGCCCAATGGCCTGGTGGTACCGGTGATCCGCGATGTCGACCGCAAGGGCGTCATCGAACTGGCGGCCGAGACCTCCGAGCTGGCCGGCAAGGCCCGCGAGGGCAAGCTCGGGCCGGCGCAGATGTCCGGCGGCTGCTTCTCGATCAGCTCGCTGGGCGGCATCGGCGGCACCGCCTTCACGCCGATCATCAACGCGCCCGAAGTCGCCATCCTTGGCGTCTCGCGCTCGGTGATGAAGCCGGTCTGGAACGGCGACAAGTTCAAGCCGCGCCTGATGCTGCCGATGTCGCTGAGCTATGACCACCGCGTCATCGACGGCGCTGCCGCCGCCCGCTTCACCGCCTGGCTGGCCCAGGTGCTGGCCGACATGCGCCGGGTGCTGCTGTAACCGGCTGCGCCCTCAACCCTCCTTCCACCCGACCACGGCCCCGCGCTCATGACCATTGAAATCAAGGTCCCGGACATCGGCGACTTCCAGGACGTTCCCGTCATCGAGGTACTGGTGCAGCCCGGCGATGTCGTCGCCAAGGACCAGGGCCTGGTGACCCTGGAATCGGACAAGGCCACCCTGGAAGTGCCGGCCCCGGCCGCCGGCACGATCCGCGAAATCAAGGTCAAGGTCGGCGACAGCCTCAGCGAAGGCGACGTCGTCGCCCTGCTCGAGGCCGGCGACGGCGAAGATACGGATGCCGACACCGGCAAAGACGACCGGCAACAGCCGGACAAGACCGCCAACACGGACAACGGCAAGGCGCCCGAAAAGGCCCGCGAGCAGCAGGACACCGACCAGCAGGACAAGACCGCCGATGGCGGGGACACCCCGGCACCGGCCGCTGCTTCCGCCAGCGGCCGCAAGGCCGACATCGAATGCCGCCTGCTGGTGCTGGGCGCCGGTCCCGGCGGCTACACCGCCGCTTTCCGCGCCGCCGATCTCGGGCTGGATACCGTCCTGGTCGAGCGCTACAACACCCTGGGCGGGGTCTGCCTCAATGTCGGTTGCATCCCGTCCAAGGCGCTGTT
>CAZUZT010000036.1:0-15712 GCA_964624575.1 uncultured Rhodanobacteraceae bacterium
CGTCGATGACCTGCTCGTTGGCCAGCACGGTCTGGTCGACCGGATCCCAGTTGACCACCGAGTTCTTGCGGTAGACCAGGCCCTTGCGAAACAAACGGGTGAAAAAGCGTTGTTCGTGGACGTAGTAATCCGGCGAACAGGTGGCGAACTCGCGCGACCAGTCGATGGCGAAACCCAGCGATTTGAGCTGGCCGCGCATGTGCTCGATGTTGGCATACGTCCACTTCGCTGGCGCGGTCCGGTTGCGGATCGCGGCATTCTCGGCCGGCAGGCCGAACGCGTCCCAGCCCATCGGCTGCAGCACGTTCTTGCCCAGCATGCGCTGGTAGCGGCTGATGACATCGCCGATGGTGTAGTTGCGGACATGGCCCATGTGCAGCGCACCGGAGGGGTACGGCAGCATCGACAGGCAGTAGAACTTGGGCTTGTCCGAGGTCTCGTCGACCTGGAAGGCGTTGCTGGCGGACCAGTACTGCTGGGCGGCCGCTTCGACGGCGGCGTGATTGTAATTTTCGGGCATCGGGCTGGCTGGCGGCGGCCGCAACACGGGACGACGGGCGATG
Source organism: uncultured Rhodanobacteraceae bacterium (assembly GCA_964624575.1). Taxonomy (GTDB): domain Bacteria; phylum Pseudomonadota; class Gammaproteobacteria; order Xanthomonadales; family UBA2363; genus Pseudofulvimonas. Next base: position 564 of record CAZUZT010000036.1, read on the forward strand.
ACCGCCCGCACTCCCCGGGATACGGCGGATCGGTAAGGGGAAAGCAGACTAGCGCAGTGCAACATGGCTGTAAAACAGGCCAGCCACCAGGTCCGGTCAATGGCCATCAGCCGATCCCGCCGCACCCGGGCCGCCACGCCGGCACTGGTGCGCCGCGCCTTGCCGCTGGCAGCGCCGCTATGCTGGAATCGGATCGGTTGCCGATCCGGCATCCCGTTTGCCCCAGTCATCCCAACACGGAGCGCGCAATGAGCCCATCCTCCAGCCCCTGGCTTGCCAACTACCCGCCGGGAGTCGCCCATGAGGTCGATGTCGACCAGTATCCGTCGATCGTCGCCGTGATGGAGGAGGCCTGTTCGCGCTATGGCGACAAACCCGCCTATACCCAGTTCGGCCACAGCCTCAGCTATGCCGACATCAACCGCCTCAGCCGCGACTTCGCCGACTTCCTGACCGGCACCCTGGGATTGCAGCACGGCGACCGGATTGCGCTGATGATGCCCAATGTCCTGCAGTATCCGATCGCCATCTTCGGCGCCTTGCGGGCCGGCCTGACCGTGGTCAACACCAACCCGCTGTACACCCCGCGCGAACTGCGCCATCAGCTGGTGGACTCCGGCGCGAAGGCCATCTTGGTGATGGAGAACTTTGCCGCCACCGTCGAGAAGGTGCTGCCCGATACCGCTGTCGAGCACGTGATTCTCACCACGATCGGCGAAATGGTTCCCGGGCTGAAGGGGCGGATGGTCGATTTCGTCGTCCGCCACATCAAGCGGCTGGTACCCAGGCACGGCTTGCGCCAGGTCACCCGCTTCGGCCAGGCATTGGCCAAAGGTGACGGCAGCCGGTTCCGGCAACCACAGATCGACAACCAGGAAATCGCCTTCCTGCAGTACACCGGCGGCACCACCGGCCAGGCCAAGGGCGCGATGCTCAGCCACCGCAACATGGTCGCCAACATGGTGCAGGTGCGCGAGTGGCTGGGCCAAAGCTCAACCCCAGGCGAGGAAATCATCATCACCGCGCTGCCGCTCTATCACATCTTTGCATTGACCGCGAACTGCCTGGTGTTCATGCAGATGGGCGGGCGCAACGTGCTGATTCTCAACCCGCGCGACATGAAGGGCTTCGTCAAGGAACTCAAGCCTTGGCGCTTCACCGTGCTGACCGGGGTCAACACCCTGTTCAACGGCCTGCTCAATACCGAGGGCTTCGACCAGCTGGATTTTTCCGGCCTGCACCTGAGCCTGGGTGGCGGCATGGCGGTACAGCGCCCGGTCGCCACACGGTGGCAGCAGGTGACCGGCTGCACCCTGCTGGAGGCCTACGGGCTGACCGAGACCTCGCCGGCGGCCTGCATCAACCCGATGGACCTGGCCGAGTACAACGGCTCGATCGGCCTGCCCATTCCCTCCACCCGCGCCACGGTCCGCGACGAGGACGGCAGCGACCTGGCCATGGGCGAGGTTGGCGAGCTGTGCATCCACGGGCCGCAGGTGATGGTCGGCTACTGGCAACGGCCCGAGGAAACCGCCCAGGTCCTGGGCGAGGATGGCTGGCTGCGCACCGGCGACATGGCACGGATGGACGAGCAGGGCTACTTCTATATCGTTGACCGCAAGAAGGACATGATCCTGGTCTCCGGGTTCAACGTGTATCCCAACGAGGTCGAGGATGTCGTCGCCGGCCACCCGGGCGTGCTGGAAGTGGCCGCCATCGGCATTCCCGACGAGCATTCCGGCGAAGTGGTGAAACTGGTGGTGGTGCGCAAGGATCCGAACCTGGACAAGCAGGCGTTGCTGGATTTCTGCCGCGAAAACCTGACCGGCTACAAGCGTCCGCGGCAGATCGAGTTCCGCGACGAACTGCCCAAGACCAATGTCGGAAAGATCCTGCGCCGGGCACTGCGCGACGAGCACATCGCCGCCAACGGCGGCTGAGCCGTTCCCGGGCCGGCGCTGCCGCGGCAACCGCAGCGGCAGCTCCTTCGCGCCCGGCTCGGGCAGCGGCTTGCCGCGGGCAGACCGGGCTCATTAGACTTGCCCGATTGCCCGGCTTTGGAGAGACCCGCCTTGGACAGCAGCGAATCGTGCCGAACGAGCGCCCGGTCCGGTCGCGGGACGTTGATCTGATCTCCGCCCGCTGACCCGCTCCGGGCCAGCTTTCTCGACCCTCGATTCCGCCTGGACCTGTCACGGCCAACCGTGGTCGGCGACAGTCAACCAGTGCGCCGCCATCCGGGCGATTGCGCCAACGCCAGCCCCCGCAGCCCTGCTTCGCAGCGGTTGCCCCTGCCCGGGAACATGCCATGGACGATATCCGCGAAAAGGTCGATCACCTGGAGATGCTGCTCCGGGAACAGCGGCTGGACGACTTGCGCCAGTGGTTCATCGACCTGCGTGTCCAGGACATCGCCGAACTGCTGGGCGAGCTGGACGACGATGCTCCCTACGACCTGCTGCTGGGCCTGCTCGACCCCGACCGCCAGGTGCGCACCTTCGCCTACCTGGATCTGTCCGACCAGCCGGCGATCCTGGCTGCCCTGTCGCCAACGCGACGCCGCAACATCGTCGGCGAGCTGGACAGTGACGACCGCGCCGCCCTGATCGACGAGCTGGACCCGGAACTGGCCGAACGGCTGATCGCCGAACTGCCGCCCGAAGAGCGCGATGACATGCGCGAAATGCTGGCCTATGACGAGGCCAGCGTCGGTCGCCTGATGAACACCGAGTTCGTTGCCGTGCGGCCCTACTGGACCATCGCCGAAGCGCTGGACCACATACGCATCGCCAACGAGAACGGCATCCAGGTCAACCGGATCCACGTCACCCAGTTGCAGGGAAAGCTGCTGGATTCGCTGCCGCTGCGCGATTTCATCCTGGGCCGGCTCGATGAACCGGTGCGGACCCTGAGCCAGCAGCGCGAGCCGATCACCGTGCGCCCCGAAGCCGAGCGCAGCGAGGCGGTGCGCCTGATCCAGCATTACGACCTGGATTCACTGCCGGTGATCGACGCCGAGGGCGTGCTGCTGGGCACGGTCACGGTCGATGACGTGATGGACGTGGCCGAAGAAGAGTCCACCGAAGACTTCCACCGCCTGGCCTCGGTCGGCGCGGTCGATGTCAGCATCCGCGATGCCGGCATCTGGTACCTGTTCCGGCGCCGCGCACCCTGGCTGGTGCTGCTGGTGTTCGCCAACATCTTTTCCGGCGCCGCCCTGGCCCATTACGAGGACATCATCTCCTCGGCCCTGGTGCTGCTGTTCTTCCTGCCGCTGCTGATCGGCTCGGCTGGCAATGCCGGCTCGCAGTCATCGACCCTGATGGTGCGCGCCCTGGCCACCGGCGATGTCTCCATGCGCGACTGGTTCAGCCTGTTACTGAAGGAATTCGGCGTCGCCCTCGCCCTGGGTCTGGCGCTGGCGCTGGCGGTCGCCGGTCTGGGCATCATGCGTGGCGGTGTCGCCATCGGCCTGACCGTGGCCCTGACCATGGTGGTGGCGGTGATGGCCGGCAGCCTGATCGGCATGAGCCTGCCGTTCGCGTTTTCGAAATTGAAGGTCGATCCGGCCACGGCGAGCACACCGCTGATCACCTGCATCGCCGATATCAGCGGCATCGTCATCTATTTCGGCATCGCCAGCCTGCTGCTGGATATCTGAAGCGCCGGCGCGGGCCAGCCGCCACCGCCTCCACGATTCGTCCGCTTTCCGGCCATTGCCGACCGGTCGCTGGCGCGGCCCGGGCTACCATCGTCGATCCTTGTTGAACACGCTTTGGAGGTCGACGATGAGACTGCCGTTGTTGCTGCTGGGCTGCTTCCTGGCCCAGGGACTGGCCCCTAACCCGGCTTATGCCCAGGATCAGGCCGCTTCCGATCCTGCTGCCCGAACCAGCACCACCACGCGCACCATCAGCCATGAAGACCTGTGGCTGATGCCCCGGGTGACGGCGCCGGTGGCCAGCCCCGATGGCGCGCTGGCGGTGTTCGCCGTTGCCCAGCCGGCCTACGACAGCAAGGACGCCAGCAGCGACCTGTGGCTGGTGGCCACCGATGGCAGCAGCCCGCCGCGCCAGATCACCTTCGATCGCGGCGGCGAATCCGGCATGGCCTGGAGTCCGGACGGCCAACGCCTGGCCTTCGTCGCCAGGCGCGGCGACAACAAGGCCGAGCAGGTCTTTGTCCTGGACCTGGCCGGCGGCGAGGCGCGCCAGGTGACCGATATCGTCACCGGTGCGCGCAATCCGCGCTTCTCGCCCGATGGCCGGCAACTGCTGTTCATCAGCAATGTGCCGCCGCAATCCCATGACGAGGACAGCCGGCGCCGGCTGGTCACCGAACAGGACGAGCGCAAGCACAGTGCCCTGGTCTACACCGGCTTCCCGATCCGCAGCTGGGACCGCTGGCGCGATACCAGCCAGGTGCGGGTATTCGTCCAGGACCTGGCCCGCGCTGAAGGGGAGATCCCGGCGGCGCGCGACCTGCTGGCCGGCAGCCAGCTTGTGCAGCTGCCCGGCTTTGGCGGCAGCGGCGGCATGGGCCGGGAAGAAATGCCGGCACTGTGGGCACCCGACGGTGGTTCGATCGTGTTTGCCGCCAGCCGCAACCGTGATCGCAGCGCCTGGTCCTACACCCATACCGACCTGTGGCGGGTGCCGGTCAGCGGTGGCGAACCGCAGCGCCTGACCGGGCCGGAGACCGGTGAGCCCGATGACGGCTACAGCTTCCTGGCCTTCAGTGACAATGGCGCACGCCTGGTCGCGATGGTGCATCCACGCACCGAGATGGTCTACAACGCGCCGGCGATCGAGGTCTTCGATTGGCCGTCGATGAACGTGGTTGACCGCATCCAGGCTCCCGATGGCCGGGCCATCGGCAGCTTCGTCACCGCCAGCCGCGGCGACCGGATCTGGTTCACCGTCGCCGTCGATGGCCAGGAGCATATCTGGCAGGTGACGCCCGGCCGCGGCCAGGCCAGCGAGTACGCGCGTCCGGACGCCGGCGGCTTCGTCGGCCTGGCCGGTGGCGGCCCGGCCAACCGGCCGCTGCTGATCGGCCTGCACGACAGCGCCACCACGCCGCCGGAAGTGGCCCGGTTCCAGGCCGGCCGCAATCAGTTCCAGCGCCTGTCCGCCTTCACCACCGGGAAGGTGGCGCAGCTGGACCTGGCGCCGCTGGAACATTTCGAAATCGAGCATGACGGCCACCGCATCCACAGCATGCTGGTACGCCCGCCCGGCTTCGACCCGGCGAAGAAATATCCCCTGCTCGTGCTCATGCATGGCGGCCCGCACACGCAGTGGCGTGACCAGTGGGTGCTGCGCTGGAACTACCACCTGCTGGCAACGCCGGGCCAGGTCGTGCTGCTGACCAACTACCGCGGCTCGACCAACCAGGGCGAGGCCTTTGCCCAGGCGATCATCGGTGATCCGCTGCGCGGCCCGGCCAACGACATCAATGCCGCCGCCGACGCCGCCATCGCCCGTTACGACTTCATCGACGGCTCACGCCAGTGTGCCGGCGGTGCCAGCTACGGCGGCCACCTGGCCAACTGGCTGCAGGGCAGCACTGACCGCTATGACTGCCTGGTCAGCCACGCCGGCCTGGTCAACCTGGAATCGCAGTGGGGCACCAGCGATGTCGCCTGGTCGCGCGAGGCCAACATGGGCGGGCCGGTCTGGGAACAGGGCGAGGTCTGGCGCACCCAGAACCCGATCCGCCTGGCCGCGGACTTCAAGACCCCGACCCTGGTCACGTTCGGCGAAAAGGATTTCAGGGTACCGATCAACAACGGCCTGGAGTACTGGGCCGCGCTGCAACGCCAGCAGGTGGAAAGCCGGCTGGTGGTGTTCCCCGACGAGAACCACTGGATCCTGAAGGGCGAGAACAGCCGCTACTTCTACCAGGAAGTCACCGGCTGGCTGAGCCGCTGGCTGCACGGCGACGCCGCCGACAACCGGCAACCGCCGGCCACTGGCGACTGACCCGCACCTGGCTGGCGTGGCCGGTTCCGGTCACGCCCGGCGAGCATGCAAACCCCGGCCGGCGCCCTCACGGGTGCCGGCTTTTTCATGTGCAGCGCGAACGGTCAGACCAAGCGGTGACCGGTCAGGGACTGGCGCCGACCACCAGGCCGGTAGTGACGCCCTGGGCTTGGCTGGCCGGGCGGGAATCCAGGGCACTTCGGTAACGCTCGTGCAGGACGCCGACCCGGTCGACATAGACCTGGGTTTCGGCATACGGCGGGATGCCGCCATGGCGCTGCACAGCGCCTTCGCCGGCGTTGTAGCCGGCCGTGGCCAGGCGCACGTCATTGTCGAACCGGCGCAACAGCCAAGCCAGATACTCCACGCCACCGGCAATGTTCTGGGCCGGATCCCAGGGATCGGTCACGCCGAAGCGTTCGGCGGTCGCAGGGATCAGCTGCATCAGGCCCTGGGCATGCTTGTGCGACCGGGCATTGGCCCGAAACGCCGATTCGGCATGGATCACGGCACGCACCAGGGCTTCATCGACCCCGTGCGCCAGGCTGGCGGCCGTGATCTCGTCGCGGTACTCATCCAGGCGCAGCGCCACCGAATGCCAGTCCACCGGCGATCTGACCGCGCAGGCGATGCAGGTGTCGATGGCATAGGTGAACAGCAGCTCGGAACGGTTGCCGGACGGCTTGACGTTGGTGTACTGGATCACGCCGTCAGCATCGGCGGTACGGTAGACCGCGCCCCGGCGCACCTGGCTGCCGCGGGCGCCCGCGCTGCCCGTCGCCGCGGCCGTTTTCTGGCCACCGGCCGGATAGCGGGCAACCTCGGTGCAACCGTGGTAGCCCTCGGCGCTGTTGGTGAAGGTGGTGGCGCCACTGCCATCCTGGCAGCGCAGCAGGACGCTGTCGGCGGCGCTCGCGCCGTTGGCTGCGGCCAGCAGCAGGAAGGAAATGGACAGCTTGGACATCAGGCGGTACACGTTGGTCACGGTTCCCTTGGACGGCCTGGCGGCCATTTGGTTTCACTAGGAGCCTAGCCTTGCACAACCGGGCCGGTGACGGTACCGCAGCAGGTCTTGCCGGCACCCCGGACACCGCTGCCGGCGGGCCGCCCCGGGCGATAGCTGCAGGCGATGAACACGGGTCCCAGTGGCCAGGCCCGCCCGGGCAAAGTTCCAGACCTCGGCCCGGACGCGTAAACTGGCAGACCCATTCAGTTTTTATCCTTGCGGACGATAACCATGCCCAAGCTGTTCGTCAAAACCCACGGCTGCCAGATGAACGAGTACGACTCGGCCAAGATGGCCGACGTGCTGGGCGTCTCCGACGGCCTGCAGACGACCACCGACGCGGCCGATGCCGATGTCATCCTGATCAACACCTGCTCGATCCGCGAGAAGGCGCAGGAAAAGGTGTTCTCGCAACTGGGCCGCTGGCGTGCGCTGAAGGAAGCCAAGCCGGAACTGATCATCGGTGTTGGCGGCTGCGTCGCCAGCCAGGAAGGCGAGGCCATCCTCAAGCGTGCGCCCTACGTCGATGTCGTGTTCGGTCCGCAGACCCTGCACCGGCTGCCCGAGCTGATCCGTGCGCGGCGCGAATCCGGGCAGCCGCAGGTCGACATTTCCTTTCCCGAGGTCGAAAAGTTCGACCGCCTGCCCGAACCCCGTGCCGAAGGTCCGACTGCCTTCGTGTCGGTGATGGAGGGTTGCTCGCGCTATTGCACCTTCTGCGTGGTGCCCTACACCCGCGGCGAGGAAATCAGCCGGCCGGTGGACGATGTCCTGACCGAGGTCGCCATGCTCGCCAGCCAGGGCGTGCGCGAGGTCAATCTGCTCGGGCAGAACGTCAATGCCTATGCCGGCCCGATGGCCGATGGCGTGGTCGCCGACCTGGCCCTGCTGATCCGCTATGTCGCGCAAATCCCGGGCATCGGCCGGGTCCGCTTCACCACCTCGCATCCGGTCGAGTTCACCGACCGCCTGGTGCAGGCCTATGCCGAGGTGCCGCAACTGGCCAGCTTCCTGCACCTGCCGGTGCAGTCCGGCTCGGACCGCGTGCTGGCGGCGATGAAACGCGGCCATACCGCCCTGGAGTACAAGCAGATCATCCGCAAGCTGCGCCAGGCCCGGCCGGACATCGCCATCAGCTCGGACTTCATCGTCGGCTTCCCCGGCGAGACCGAACGCGACTTCGAGGCGACGATGTCGCTGATCAGCGATGTCGGGTTCGACCACAGCTATTCATTCATCTATTCCGCCCGCCCGGGTACGCCGGCGGCCAGCCTGCCCGGCGCGATCGACCCGGCCACCGGCAAGCAGCGCCTGGCGCGCCTGCAGGAAGCGATTGAAGCCAACGCCCAGGCGATCAACGCGGCCATGGTCGGCACCGTGCAGACGGTGCTGGTGGAAGGTCCCAGCAAGAAGGACCCCAACGAGCTCACCGGCCGTACCGAGAACATGCGCTTCGTCAACTTCGCCGGGCCCGAACGCCTGGTCGGCGAGTTCGTCGAAGTCGCGATCACCCAGGCGCGCGTACATTCGCTGCGCGGCCGGGTGCTGGTCGACTGACCCTGACTGGCCCCGCCATTCCTTGGTTTACCGTCCGGGCCCACCGTGGCACGGCTACGCTGACCCGCCCAGTCCGGACGACCCCCGTCCGGCACCCGGAAACCGCCTTGAGAGTCCCTGCCCCATGACCACCGCCCTGCACCATGCCGATTTTGTCCTGCTGCCCGAGGATGGCGAGCGCCTGGCCAACCTCAGCGGCCCGTTCGACGAACATTTGCGCCAGATCGAGTTGCGCCTGGGCGTGGAGATCAACAACCGCGGCAACATCTTCCGCGTCCTGGGCGATGAGCGCACCGTCGGCCTGGCCGAGAAAGTGCTGCACCAGCTCTACCAGGCCACCGAAACCGAAGCCCTGAGCCCGGCCAAGCTCAACCTGCATTTGCAGGCGGCGGCAGTGGATGAAATCGCCCGCAGTGAGGCGGAGAAATCCCAGGAAGTGGTGATCCGGGTCAAGCGCGGCAACATCAAGGGGCGCGGCCCCAACCAGCAGCGCTACCTGCATGCCATCGCCACCCACGATGTCAATTTCGGCATCGGCCCGGCGGGCACCGGCAAGACCTACCTGGCGGTGGCCAGCGCGGTCGAGGCGCTGGAAAGCAACCGGGTGCAACGGCTGATCCTGACCCGGCCGGCGGTCGAGGCCGGCGAGCGGCTGGGCTTTCTGCCCGGCGACCTGAGCCAGAAGATCGACCCCTACCTGCGGCCGCTGTTCGATGCCCTGTACGAAATGCTCGGGTTCGAGCGCGTGGCCAAGCTGATCGAACGCAGCGTGATCGAGATCGCACCGCTGGCGTTCATGCGCGGGCGCACGCTCAACGATGCCTTCGTGATCCTGGACGAGGCCCAGAACACCAGCACCGAGCAGATGAAGATGTTCCTGACCCGGATCGGCTTCGGCTCGATCGCCGTGGTCACCGGCGATGTCACCCAGGTCGACCTGCCGCGCCAGCAGACCTCGGGCCTGCGCCATGTCATCGATATCCTGCGCGAGGTGGACGGCATCTCCTTCACCTTCTTCAACAGCAACGATGTGGTGCGCCATCCGCTGGTGCGCAAGATCGTCACCGCTTATGAATCCTGGGAACGCACGGACCGCCGCAACAACGCTCGGCCGGCCGGAAAGACCAGCCAGGGCAGCGCCGGCGATGATGGCAAGCCCGGCGCAAGCGACGCCCAGGCCCGTGCCGATGATCCCGCTGCCGATGCCCCGGCTGCCGATGACGGCAAGCGGTGACCGGGAGGTGCGCGGCGCCATGAATGATCGACGCCGATCAGGGCCATCGCGACCTGAATGCACCGGCCCGGCCGAAGACACCGGCCAGGTACACGTGGATGTCAGCTACGGCCTGCCCCGCCGCGGCCTGCCCGCTGCCGCCAGTTTCCGGCGCTGGCTGGCAGCCGCGCTCGCCGGCCACGCCGATCCTTGCCCGGCAAGCCTGTCCATCCGGCTGGTCGATGAGACCGAGGGGCGGGCATTGAACCTGGATTTCCGCGGCCGTGACTACGCCACCAACGTGCTGTCCTTCCCCGGTGGCAGCCCCGAAGGCCTGCCGCCGGGCCTGCCAGTTCCGCTGGGCGACATCGCCCTGTGCGCACCGGTGATCGCCGCCGAAGCCGCGGCCCAGGGCAAGCACCCGCGTGACCACTACGCCCACCTGACCATCCATGGCGTCCTGCACCTGCTCGGCCACGATCACCAGGACGACGACTCGGCGGCGACGATGGAAGCGCTGGAAACCGCGATCCTGGCCGGCCTGGGGATTGCCGATCCATATCAGTCCCGGTCGTGATCGACCTGATCGGGTTTGAAGCCGATACCAGGAACGCCAACAACCGGCGGACACCGGCGCCGACACCCGCTGGCACCTGTCCGGCCCGCGCTGGCGACCGTGCGGGGTACGACATCGATCAGGTAAACTGGCCGCCAGTGCCCCCGGGCGCATTCCTAGAACTGATGAACGACGAACCTCCGAGTAGTCCTGCTGTAAATCGATCCTGGTTTGAACGCCTCGGCAACCTGCTGGGCGGGGAACCGCAGAACCGGGAAGAACTCATCGAAGAGCTGCGCACCGCCCAAGGCAACGGGCTGCTGTCGCTGGACACGCTGGCGATGATCGAAGGCGCCCTGCGTGTCACCGACATGCGCGTGGACGATGTCATGATCCCGCGCGCGCAGATGATCTCGGTCTCGGTCAATTGCAGCTTCCACGACGTGCTGGAGGCGGTGATTGAATCGGGCCACTCCCGCTTTCCGGTCTACGGCGAGGATCGCGACGAGATCGTCGGCATCCTGCTGGCCAAGGACCTGCTGCCGGTGGTGGCCAGCAACCAGGCCGTCGAAGGCTTCGCCCTGGGTCCATTGCTGCGCCCGGCCGTGCTGATTCCCGAAAGCAAGCGCCTGAACGTACTGCTCAATGAATTCCGCGCCAGCCGTCACCACATGGCCCTGGTCGTGGATGAGTACGGCGGCGTTTCCGGCCTGATCACGATCGAGGACGTGCTGGAGCAGATCGTCGGCCGGATCGATGACGAGCACGATGCCGATGATGCCCTCAGCGGACACATCCACCCCGATGGCGACGGCTACCTGGTCAGCGCGGTGACCCCGATCGCCGACTTCAACGAACACTTCGGCTCCCGCCTTCCGGCCGAGGATTACGACACCATCGGCGGCCTGGTCACGGCCACCATCGGCCATGTCCCGGCCGCCGGCGAAGTGATCCAGGTGGATGATTTCCATTTCCAGATCGCCAAGGCCGACGACCGTCGGGTACACCAACTGCGCCTGCACATCGATGCCGGCAGCCTGTGAGCCACCGGCGGGTGTGCAGGAACTGCCACCGGCTGCCCCGGGCAACCGAACCAGGCCCGTGCCCGGCCTGGCCCTCGGCCCGGAGCCCGGGCGCCGGCCTGTGATGAGCCGGCCAATGTCCTGGCTGGCGGCCATGTTGCTGCTGCTGGCCAGTGTCGCCGCCGCCGGCCAGGAAATTGCGCCACCAGGCAGCCAGACGCTTGCACCAGCACCGGCGCCGGCAGGTGAAGCCGCCGCGCCGGCCGTCGCCCTGGCCACCATCGCACCCGGTGAGATCTACTGGCAACGGTTTGGCCACAATGCCCTGATCGTCACGCCGCCCGACGGCAGCCAGGCGCTTTCGTTCAACTTCGGCTATTTCGATTTCGACCAGCCCGGTTTCCTGGGCCGGTTCCTCACCGGTCGCATGCTCTACCAGGCCCTGGCCCTGGATGCCGCCGGCGATCTGGGCGGCTATGTCGACGAACAACGTTCGGTGGACCTGCAGCACCTGGCCCTGGCGCCGGTCCAGGCACAGCGCCTGGCCGATCTGCTGGTCACCGCGGTGCAGCCGGAGAACCGCGACTACCGCTATGAATACTTCCGGGAAAACTGTTCGACCCGGCTGCGCGATGCCATCGACCTGGCCCTGGATGGCGAACTGCGCGCCCAGACCGCCAGCCGCTCGCGCGGGTTTACCTATCGCATGCACGCCCGGCGCCTGGCCCAGGGCAATTTCTGGCTGGCCACCGGCATCGACCTGGGCCTGGGTCCGGACACCGACCGACGCCTGAGCTTCTGGGAGGAGATGTTCATTCCCGAAATGCTGCGCCGCTACCTGCGCGAGGTCACGACCGCCCAGGGACCGCTGGTCGCCAACGAGACACCCTGGTACGAGGGCACGGACGAACCGCCACCGGAAATCGCCCGCGACCTGCGCCCGGCCTACGCCGGCATCGGGTTGTTCGTCGCCGCCGGCCTGCTCTGGCTGGCACGGCGTCGTCGCGGCGCCGTCGCCGGCCCCGACGCCCTGCTGCAACGGCTGCCCCTGCCCGCGTCCCGGCGCCGCCTGCTGGCCGCAATGGCCACCGTTCTGCACCTGCTGTTCGGCCTGGCCGGCCTGATCCTGTTGCTGCTCTGGCTGGGCACCGATCATGTCGCCGCCCACCGCAACGAAAACCTGTTCCTGCTCAGTCCCTTGAGCCTGTTGCTGGCGCTGGCCTGGCTGCCACGGCTGCGCGCCGCGGGTGCGAAGGCAGCAGGCTTTGCCGCAACAGCGGGCACCGTGCTGGCGGTGCTGGTCGCCACCAGCGCCCTGCTCGGCCTGGCCAGCAAACCATTGCCGGGCTTCGTCCAGCAGAACATGCACTGGTGCCTGCTGCTGGTGCCGGTGCACCTGGCCCTGCTGCGCCTGTGGTGGCTGACCGCGCCGGTGCCAGCCAACAGCGCGGCCGGCTCCGGCAGGGATGGCACTTCCGGCCCGACGCTGTGACCTCTGCGCCTCCGCCCGCCGGCATGCCGGCACTGGCGCGGCTGGAATCGTTGTGTGCTGCCCATGGCGGTATCGAAACCGGTTATCTGGCGCAGCATTACGGCCGCATCGCCAGCACCTGGCAGGCTTTCAGTACTGGCCCGCGCGGCAACGAGCGTGGCCCCATGCTGGACATCGGTTCGCACTGGCTGCACCAGACCCTGGTCTGGCGCATGAACGGTTTCGCCGTGACGGCGGTGGATGTGCCGGCGACGATCGACACCGGCCACGTCCAGGGCCTGGCCGCCGAACACGGCATCGCCCTGTGCCGCAATGACAGCCTGGAACATCCCACCGGCCTGGCCACCCTGGCCGACGACAGCCAGGACCTGATCCTGATGTCGGAGGTGATCGAGCACCTGGCCTTCAACCCGGTCGCCCTGTGGCGCGAGCTGTACCGGCTGCTGCGGCCCGGCGGCGTGATCGTTCTCACCACGCCCAATTACTATGCCTTGCGCGGTCGGGCCTGGCGGCCCTGGCGGTTTCTCAGCGGCCATGGCGGCGGCCTGGGCGTCGACGAGATCTTGCACACGCCGACCATGGGCCACCACTGGCGCGAATTCTCGCTGGCCGAGCTGCGCCGCTATTTCAAGCTGTTGTCGCCGGACTGGCGCATCGAACGCGCCCTGCGCCTGCCGCACCGCTACCGGCGCCTGCCCTGGCTGCTGAACCCGCTCGAGCGCCTGCTGCCACCGCTGCGCGACCAGATCTACATGGAAATCGGCCTGCCGGCCAAAACTGCCGGCATCACTGCACAGCCGCGCTGGTGAGCTCGGTGAGCGCCGATATACACGGCAAGGAGATTGCACGGCCATGAGCCATTCCAGCCACGACCCCGGCATCCACATCATCGACACCGAGCTGGAACGCCCCGGCTTCGCCGCCGCCTATCTGGTGGTCGGCGATGGCCGTGCCGCGATCATCGACTGCGGCACCGGCCACGCCGTGGCGCCGGTGCTGGCGGCGCTGGAACAGGCCGGGCTGTCACCGGACCAGGTCGACTGGCTGGTGCTGACCCATGTCCATCTCGACCACGCCGGCGGTGCCGGCCAGCTGCTGCCGCATCTGGCCAATGCCCGCGCCGTGGTCCATCCGCGCGGTGCACGGCATCTGATCGATCCCACGCAGTTGATTGCCAGTGCCAGCGCCGTCTATGGCGAGGAGCAGATGCTGCGCCACCATGGCCGCATCCTGCCGGTGCCCGAGGACCGTATCGTGCGGGCGGGCGATGGCCACACGGTGCCGCTGGCCGGACGACCGCTGCTGTGCCTGGATGCGCCCGGGCATGCCCGCCACCACATCGTCATCCATGATGCCGCGGCCAATGTCTTCTTCACCGGCGATACCTTCGGCATCTCCTATCGCGAGCTGGATGGCCCTGCCGGCGCCTTCGTCTTACCCTCGACCTCGCCGGTGCAGTTCGAACCGCAGCCGCTGCATGATTCGATCCGGCGCATGACCGGCTTCCAGCCACGGGCCATGTACCTGACCCATTACGGCCGCGTTGACGATGTTCCGGCCCGGGCCGCCGACCTGCATGAACAGATCGACGCCATGGTCACCATTGCCCGTCGCCATGCCGGCCTGGACGATGCCCGCGCCCGGCATGAGGCGATCAGCGCCGAGCTGGCGCAGCTTTACCTGCAGCGCGCGCAAAGCCAGGGCGTGCCCTTGCCCCGGGAACAGGTGGCAAAGCTGCTGGCCATCGACGTTGAGCTCAATACCCAGGGACTGGATGTGTGGTTGCAGCGCCAGGCACGGATCGCTGCGCGCGACTGACAGCAGCAACCCGGAAAGATGGCGGCGGCAGTGGTGAAGAATCTGCGGCCGGCGCCCGTGCCATCGCGGGTCAGCGAAGCGGTAAAGACTCCTGATGCGGACGCTGGATTACTGCCAAAAAGAATTCGGCCGTTCCCCGGCCTGGACCACTCAATCGACCTCGACCGCTTCGGTTGATTCCGGCACTTTCGCTTCGGCACCGGCCGCGGCTGATCCGGGGATCGGCTCGTTGTCGGTTTCCGGCCGGCCGCCTTCCGCACCGCCCGGCGTCACGTCATCGACCACGAAGCCCAGCCGTTGCATCTTGACGAACAGCGCCCGGCCATCACGGGTGATGCTGCCCTTCATCAGGGCGCTGCCGGCCAGGTGCACCAGCACCGGCTGGCCATCGGCAAGGGCGCACTCGGCCGGAATGGCAAAGCGCAGGCTGTGCAGCCCACCGTGGTCAAACCGGTGGCTGCCCAGGTCGCAATCCTCCACCCGCACCTGGAGCCGGACATC
>CAZUZT010000037.1:0-10842 GCA_964624575.1 uncultured Rhodanobacteraceae bacterium
GCGTCCTGCTCGATGGCGCCGGATTCGCGCAGGTCGGCCATCACCGGGCGCTTGTCGGTGCGCGACTCCAGCGACCGGTTGAGCTGGGACAGAGCGATCACCGGCACGTTCAGCTCCTTGGCCAGGGCCTTGAGCGAGCGCGAGATCTCGGCGATCTCGGTGGCCCGGTTCTCCTTCGATCCGGGCACCTGCATCAGTTGCAGGTAGTCGATCACAATCAGGTCCAGGTCATGGCTGCGCTTGAGCCGGCGCGCGCGGGCGCGCAGGTCGGTCGGCGACAGCGCCGGCGTGTCGTCGATGAAGATCCGGGTCTTGGCCAGCAGCGACATGGCCGAGGTCACCCGCGGCCAGTCCTCGTCGGACAGCTTGCCCGAGCGCAGCGCCTGCTGGTTGATCCGGCCCAGCGACGAAATCAGGCGGAAGGTCAGTTGCACCGCCGACATCTCCATGCTGAAGATCGCCACCGATTTCTTGCCCTGGATGGCGGCATATTCGGCCATGTTCACCGACAGCGCGGTCTTGCCCATCGATGGCCGCGCCGCAAGGATCACCAGGTCGCCAGGCTGCAACCCGGCCGTCATCTGGTCGAAATCAACGAACCCGGTGCTCAGGCCGGTGATCTGGCTTTCCGAGTGGAAGCGCTCATGCAGGACATCCAGCGCCTCGCGCGCGGCATCCTTGACCGAGACGAACTGGCGCATGCCGCGGGCACCGGCCTCCGCGATGCGGAATACCCGTTTCTCCGCCTCCTCGATCAGGTCGCGGCTGCCCCGGCCCTCGGGCTGGAAGCCATCGCTGGCAATCTGGGTGCCGGCATCGATCAACTGCCGCATCACCGATTTCTCGCGCACGATGTCGGCATAGGCCTGGATATTGGCCGCCGAGGGCGTGGCATTGGCCAGGCTGACGACATAGCCGACGCCGCCGACCAGGCCCGCGGTTTCGTTGCTCTGGAACCACTCGCCCAGGGTGACCGCATCGCAGGGCATGGAGCGCTCGATCAGGGTGCCGATGCCGCGGAAGATCAGCCGGTGTTCGTGGCGGTAGAAATCCTCCTCGCTGAGCTTGTCGGCGATCTTGTCCCAGGCTTCGGCCGACAGCATCAGGCCGCCGAGCACGGCCTGTTCGGCCTCGATCGAGTGCGGCGGCACCCGCAGGGCCTGGACCTGGGCATCGGGAGAATCGGGGGGGAAATGTTCGGCGGCAGCCTGGCTCATTGCAAAAAGGTCCGTAGGTTCCGGGTGTCGGTGGAAGGTGGTGGGCCACAGTATCCGCCCGGGCCATCGCAAGTCATGCGACAACCCTGTCCACAGCCTGTGGACAAGCTGTGCGGACGTGGGGGACGGCCGGCAGCGGGCATATGGCGCATTGAAGCCGGCATGCCGGGGGCCGGCTGCCGCGCCGGCCACCTATAATGCCCGGATTCTTCCGCACCGCCATGGACGCCCCCTTGACCACAATGCACGACTCGCCCGCCCGCCCGCTCCAGTTCGCCGATATCCAGGCCCTGGTGGCCGACGATGCCGCCCGGGTCGATGCGCTGATCCGGACGCGCCTGGCCTCGTCGGTGGCACTGATCAACCAGGTCGGCGAACACATCATCGCCGGCGGCAAACGCCTGCGGCCGCTCGTGGTGCTGCTCGCCGCCCAGGCTGTTGCCGGCCAGGCCGGCAACGGCAATCCGGACGACGACGGCGCGATCGCGGCCGCCGCGATCATCGAGTTCATCCATACCGCCACCCTGCTGCACGATGATGTCGTCGACGAGTCCGACCGGCGCCGCGGCCAGGCCACGGCCAATGCCCTGTTCGGCAACGCGGCCAGCGTGCTGGTCGGTGATTTCCTGTACACCCGCTCGTTCCAGCTGATGGTCGGCACCGGTTCGATGCCGCTGATGCGCCTGCTCGCCGACACCACCAATGCCATCGCCGAGGGCGAGGTGCTGCAGCTGATGCACCTGAACAATCCCGATACCCGCCAGGACGATTACCTGCGCGTGATCGAACGCAAGACCGCGATCCTGTTCGCCGCCGCCGCCGAGCTGGGGCCGCTGCTGGCCGGCGCCCCGGTCGCCCAGCAGCAGGGGCTGCGCCGCTACGGCCACTGCCTGGGCATGGCGTTCCAGATTGCCGATGACCTGCTTGACTACGTGGCCGATGAATCGCGCCTGGGCAAGCAACTGGGCGACGACCTGGCCGAAGGCAAGCCGACGATGCCGCTGATCCACGCCCTGGAACACGCCGCGCCGGCCGAGGCCGAGCAACTGCGCCGGGCGATCCGGGAAGGCGGACGGGAGCACATGCCGGCCGTGCTCGCCGCCATCCAGCGCCACGGCAGCCTGGACCATGCCCGCCAGCAGGCCGAAACCTGGGCCGACCAGGCGATCGCCGCCCTGGACGTGCTGCCGGCGTCAGCGGCACGCGATGCCCTGGCATTCCTGGCCGGGTTCGCGATCGCGCGCCAGTCCTGAGCATGGTGGCCGCGCTTCCCGCGCTGGCTCCGGTTGCCGGCGAGCCACCACCGCTGCGCCGGCTGCCCGTGCCCGAGCGCCTGTTCGTGCCGCTGCTGCAACACCAGGGCGAACCGGCCAGGCCCTGTGTCGAACCAGGCCAGCAGGTGGCCAAGGGCGAGCGCATCGGCATCGCTACCGGCGCGCTGTCGGCGCATATCCACGCCCCGACGTCGGGCCGGGTCGTTGCGATCACCAAGCGCGACACCGGCCATGCCAGCGGCCGGGCCTTGCCCTGCGTGGAGCTGGCCGCCGACGGCCTTGACCAGTGGCAGCGGCTGCCGGCCTGGCCCGACTGGCCGCGCCGGCCGGCCACCGACCTGCTGGCGCGGATTGCCCAGGCCGGCATTACCGGCCTGGGCGGCGGCGTCTTTCCCACCGCCGCCAAGCTGGCCACGACGCCCTTGCCGGCCCCGGGTCATTACCCGGCGCCTGGCAGTCCGGACAGCGGCGCAGCCGCGACACCGTTGCGGGTCGACACGCTGATCATCAATGCCGTGGAGTGCGAGCCCTACATCAGCTGCGACCAGGCCCTGATCCGCGCCCACCCCGATCAGGTGCTGGCCGGCGCCGCCCTGCTCGGCCACTTGTTGGCGGCGCACCAAGTGTTGATCGCGGTCGACCGGGACCGGCAACACGAATACCAGGCGCTGGCCAAGACGCTGACCCAGGCCCTGGCTACGGCATCGGTGCCGGCCGAAGACGCCGGACACGAACACCCGGCCACGGCCTCGGCCCCGGCCCCGGCCACGACCGGTGATGCCCTGGCCGGCCTGCCCGCCGAACACCTGCAGACCCTGGCCCTTGTTGCCGTCACCGGCCACTACCCGCACGGCGATGAGCGGCAGCTGATCCAGGCAGTGACCGGCCAGGCCATCGCTGCCGGCCGCCGGCCACGCGACCACGGTATCGCCTGCGTCAACATCGGCACGGCGGCCGCCTGCTGGCGCGCGGTGGCCCGCGGCGAAGCCCTGGTGGAGCGCATCGTCACCGTCACCGGTCCGGGCGTGCAGGCACCGGTCAACCTGGTGGTGCCGCTGGGCACACCGGTGGCCGCGCTGGTGGCCGCCGCCGGTGGCTACACCGCGCAGGCCGCAAGGCTGGTGCTGGGCGGGCCGATGATGGGCCTGGCCCTGGCCGACGATCGGGTACCGCTGGGAAAATCCGGCAACTGCGTGCTGGTGCTGGCCACGCCCCCGGCGAGCGACCACGGCCAGCTCATGCCCTGCATCCGCTGCGGCGAGTGCGCACGGGTCTGTCCGGCACGCCTGCTGCCGCAACAGCTGCATGCCCAGCTGCAGGCGCAGCAATGGCCGCGCGCAGCCGCCCAGGGCCTGGCCGATTGCATCGAGTGCGGCCTGTGCGCCCAGGTCTGTCCCAGCCAGATACCGCTGGTGGCCTGGTTCCGCCACGGCAAGGGTGAGCTGGCCTGGCAGCAGCACCAGGCCGGCCAGGCCCGTACCGCCCAGCGGCGCCACCAGGAGCGCCAGCAGCGTCTGGACCGGACGGTGGCGGAGCGCGCCGAGCGCCTGCGCGTGCGCGAGTCGATGCCGATGGCCGCCCCCGGCGGGCTGCCACCGGCGGTGGCGGCCGCCCTGGCGCGGGCCCGGGCCAAGACATCCGCACAGCCGTCACCGCCGCCGGACAACGAACCCGCTGCGTCGATCGCCAAGCCGATGCCGCCAACGACGCCGAAGCCATCGTCGCCATGACCGTCACTGGCGGCCTGCAGCTACCCCACCACCCTGCCGGACCGGACCGGCACCTTGCCGCTGACCGCAGACCGGTCGGCCGGCGCTGTCAGGACGGCGCCTGATGCGCACCTTCCCGACCCCGCCGGCACCGCACCTGCCGGTGCGCAATTCCGTGCGCAAGGTGATGCTGACGGTGTGCCTGATGCTGCTGCCCGGCACCCTGGTCCAGGCCGGCTTCTTCGGGGTTGGCGTGCTGGTCCAGATCATGCTGGCAGTCGCGTTCGCACTGCTGCTGGAGGCGGCCTGCCTGCGCCTGCGCGGCCAGCGGCTGGCGCCGTTCCTGGGCGATGGCAGCGCCGTGGTCAGCGCCTGGCTGTTTGCCTTGTGCCTGCCACCGCTGGCGCCGTGGTGGGTTGCATTGACCGGCATGGTCGCCG
Organism: uncultured Rhodanobacteraceae bacterium; assembly: GCA_964624575.1. Classification (GTDB taxonomy): domain Bacteria; phylum Pseudomonadota; class Gammaproteobacteria; order Xanthomonadales; family UBA2363; genus Pseudofulvimonas. The sequence goes on from CAZUZT010000037.1 coordinate 4,641, forward strand.
CGATTGTCGTGGCCAAGCACCTGTATGGCGGTCTGGGACACAACCTGTTCAACCCGGCGATGGCCGGATTTGCCGTGGTCCTGGTCTGCTTTCCACTGCCGCTGGCGCAGTGGCCGGCGGCGCTGGGCCTGGCCGCCGACGGCCCCGGCCTGGCCGAAACCCTGGCCGCGATCTTCACCGGCCAGGCGCCGTTGCCGGGCTGGGACGGCCTGAGCCAGGCCACGCCGCTGGACCTGGCCCGCCAGCACCTGGCCGCCGGCGGCACCATCCACGAGCTGCAAGCCCAGGCCAGTTATGCCCAGGCACGGACCGCCTGGACCTGGATCGCGCTGGCCTTTGCCGCTGGCGGCATCGGCCTGTGCCTGCGCCGGGTGGCCGACTGGCGTACGCCGGCCGCGGTCATCGCCGGCACCGTGGTGCTGGGCCTGCTGGCGGCCATGATCGACGCCGACCGCCATGTTCCGCCCGGCACCCAGCTGCTCACCGGCGGCCTGGTCCTGGCCGCCTTTTTCATCGCCACCGATCCGGTCACCGGCGCCACCACGCCGCGTGGCCGCTGGCTGTTTGGCGCCGGGGTGGCGGCGCTGACCCTGGCCATCCGGCGCTGGGGCGCGTACCCGGAAGGCATCGCCTTCGCCATCCTGCTGATGAATGCGGCGGCACCGCTGATCGACCGGCTGACGCCGCCGCGCATTTTCGGGCACCGGCGATGAAAACGGCCCTGCGCCTGGGCCTGGTCGCCCTGGTCGGCAGCGCCCTGCTGGCCGGCATCCACGAGCTGACCCGCGAGCGCGTCGCCGCCCGCGAGCACGCCCAGGCCCTGGCGCGGCTGGCCGCCGTGCTGCCGTCGGCGCTGCATGACAACGACCCGCTGGCCGAAACCGTGCACCTGGCCGATGAGCGCCTGGGGCCGGGCCGGCAACGGATCCATACCGCCCGGCGCGATGGCCGGGTCGTGGCGGTGGCGATCACCGCCACCGCCGCCGATGGCTACGCCGGACCGATCCGTTTCATCACCGGCATCGACCGCGCCGGACATATCCTGGGCGTGCGTGTGCTTGAACACGGCGAGACGCCCGGTCTGGGCGATCCGATCGAGGAGCGGCGTAGCGACTGGATCCACGGCTTTGCCGGCCGCAGCCTGGGCGATCCGTCGGCACCCGGCTGGACCGTGCGCCGCGAGGGCGGTGATTTCGACCAGTTCACAGGGGCCACGATCACGCCACGGGCACTGACACGGGCCATCGCCCGCGTGCTCGAATTCCATGCCGCACGGCATGCGCAGCTGTATGACGCGGCCGGCCCAGCGCCTGCCGATCACAACCAATAGCGACAATGATCCGGTGTCGGTGTTCGACCGGCTCCAGGGCCGCAGAACCCCCTCAGGCCACGCGGCGGATGCGCGCGCCCAGGGCGCCGAACTTTTCCTCGATATTCTCGTAGCCGCGATCCAGGTGGTAGATGCGGTCGATGGTGGAGGTGCCGCGGGCGACCAGGCTGGCCAGGATCAGGCCGGCCGAGGCGCGCAGGTCGGTGGCCATCATCGGCGCGCCACTGAGGTTGTCGACGCCACGGACAATGGCGGTACGCCCCTCCAGGCGGATATCGGCGCCCAACCGGCGCAGTTCCTGGACATGCATGAAGCGGTTTTCGAAGATCGTCTCGTTGATCACGCCCACGCCCTCGGCGGCGGCGTTGAGCGCAGTGAACTGGGCCTGCATGTCAGTGGGAAAAGCCGGGTACGGTGCCGTGGTCACATCCACGGCGCGGGGCCGGCGGCCACGCATGTCCAGGCTGATCCAGTCGCTGCCGGTGTCGATCCAGGCGCCGGCTTCCTCCAGCTTGACCAGCACTGCATCCAGGCTATCGGGCCGGGCCCGCCGGATGCGCACGCGGCCGCCGGTGATCGCTGCCGCCACCAGGAAGGTGCCGGCTTCAATCCGGTCGGGCAGCACCCGGTAATCGCAGCCGCTGAGCCGGTCGACCCCTTCCACCACCAGGGTGGCGGTGTTGATGCCGTCGATGCGCGCGCCCATGGCCTGCAGGCAACGCACCAGGTCGGCCACTTCCGGCTCCTGGGCGGCGTTTTCGATCACCGTGGTGCCGCGGGCCAGGCAGGCGGCCATGAGGATGTTTTCGGTGCCGGTGACGGTGACCATGTCCATGACCACGCGGGCGCCGCGCAAGCGCTGGCAGCGGGCCTTGATGTAGCCACCTTCCACTTCGATGTCGGCGCCCATCTGGCGCAGCGCCTTGATGTGCTGGTCGACCGGCCGGGAACCGATCGCACAGCCGCCGGGTAATGACACCTCGGCGGCACCGAACCGGGCCAGCAGCGGCCCCAGCACCAGGATCGAGGCGCGCATGGTGCGCACCAGGTCGTAGGGCGCGACATGGTTGTCGACGCCGCGCGGATCGGCCTGGATCGCCATCCGGTCACCGAATACGAAGGCCATGCCCATGCGCCCCAGCAGCTCCATCACCGTGGTGACATCACGCAGGTGTGGCACGTTGCTGAGCGTGACCGGCTCATCGGCCAGCAGGGTTGCGGCCAGGATCGGCAGCACGGCGTTCTTGGCGCCGGAAATGGTGACTTCGCCGGACAGCGGGGTGCCGCCGACGATCTCGATCTTGGCCATGGGCTATCGCCAGGTGGGGGAAACGTGCAGCGGGGATCAGCGCCTGGCGGCGGCCTGCTGCTCTTCGGGTGTCAGGGTGCTCAGCGCCAGGGCATGGATGGCGCCGCCCATGAGATCGCCCAGTCCGGCATAGACCATGCGGTGCCGGGCCAGCAGACGCTGGCCTGTAAACGCAGTGCTAACGACTTCGGCTTCAAAGTGCACGCCATCGGCGCCCTCGACGCGGACCTGCGCATCGGGCAGGGCGGCAAGGATCAACTGGCGAATCTGTTCAGCATTCATCTTGGGGATGGTGACAAAGGAATGAGCGATATGACCGGCTACAATAGCAGTTTGCCCGAGCCCGGGCAGCGATTCCGCGCGGAGACGCCCTGTCTGATGACCAGCACGCCGTTCCCGGACCCCGGTTACCGGCCCGACACCGAGCCGGGCCGCGGCCCTGACCACCGGCCGGATCCCGACCCCGAGCGCGGTCCTGATCCCGGCCCCGATCCGATCCCCGAGCGCGCGCCGGGCCGGACGCCGGGACGCGGACCGGGCGATCATCCCGAGCCGGAGCCGGGACCCGATCCGGGTCCAGACCCGGGACCGACGCCGCCGCCGGTGCGGCAACCCGATCCCCGGCTTGACGCCGACACCACCAGCGGCGTCACCGATTCCCTGGTGCGTTCGGCGCGAAACGTGTTCGATATCGAGATTCGGGCGCTGCAGGCGCTGGCCGGGCGGATCGATGGCAGTTTCGAGCAGGCCGGGCAGCTGCTGCTGGCCTGCGCCGGCCGGGTCGTGGTCAGCGGCATGGGCAAGTCCGGCCATATCGGGCGCAAGATCGCCGCCACCCTGGCTTCCACCGGCACGCCGTCCTTCTTCGTCCACCCCGGCGAAGCCAGCCATGGCGATCTGGGCATGATTACCGACGCCGACGTCGTGATCCTGATCTCCTATTCGGGAGAAAGCGACGAGTTGCTGACCATCGTGCCGGCACTGCGGCGCCAGGGCCTGCGCCTGATCTCGATGACCGGCAACGGCCAGTCGCGGCTGGCCCGGCTGGCCGATGTCCACCTGGACATCAGCGTGGCCGAAGAAGCCTGCCCGCTGGGCCTGGCACCGACCTCCAGCACCACCGCAACCCTGGTCATGGGCGACGCGCTGGCGGTCAGTCTGCTGGAAGCGCGTGGTTTCACCGCCGAGGATTTCGCCCGCTCGCATCCGGCCGGCAGCCTGGGCCGGCGCCTGCTGCTGCGGATCAGCGACATCATGCACAGCGGCAGCGATATCCCGTGCGTGCATCCGGACGACAGCATGGCCGATGCCCTGGTCGAGATGACCCGCAAGGGCCTGGGCATGACGGCGGTGATCGACCACGACAGCCGCGTGCTGGGCGTGTTCACCGACGGCGACCTGCGCCGCACCCTGGATGACGCCCAGATCGACCTGCGCCAGACACCGGTGCGCACGCTGATGACCGCACGCCCCAAGACCATCAACGGCAATCGTCTGGCCGTGGAAGCGGCACGGATGATGGAAGCACACAAGATCCACGCCCTGCTGGTGGCCGATGCCGATGACCGCCTGGTTGGCGCCCTGAACATCCACGACCTGCTCCGCGCCCGTGTCGTCTGAACCCGGGCGGCCCGCTCCAGCCCGCCTGACCGCCCGAACGCTCCACCCGCCCCCTTTGCCGCCGGCCTCAGCCGGCCGGCGCAAATGAGCTGCATGCGCCCAGCCTGCCTGTCATCCGCCGATGGCATGAATCGACTGTGCAGGCAAGGCTTGCACCGGACCCGTCCTTCGCGTCCAATGGCAGGCCCAAGCAAGCCGCCTGCCAATTGCCGGCAACGGCCTTGCGCCGCCCTTCGCTACCGCAGGTGACCCGCTGCCATGTGGCCGCAACTGGACAACGTCGCTGAAAACGTCTTGACCCGGGCCGCCCGGATCAAACTGGCCGCCTTCGACATCGACGGTGTGTTCACCGACGGCCGTCTGTGGTTCACCGACGACAACCGGGAATTCAAGGCCTTCAACGTCCATGACGGCCTGGGCGTGAAGCTGCTGGCCGCTGCCGGCGTCCGCATCGCCATCATCTCCGCGCGCTTCAGCCCGATGGTCGCGCGTCGCGCCACCGAACTGGGCATCGAACTGGTCTACCAGGACCAGGCCGACAAGCTGGCCTGCTTCCAGCGCATCCTGGCGGCACTGAAATTGTCGCCCGAGCAGGCCGGATATACCGGCGACGACCTGCCCGACCTGCAGGTGCTCAAGCGCGCCGGCCTGGCCGTGGCCGTGGCCAACGCCCATCCGATGCTGCTGCCGCACTGCCACTACGTGACCACGATGCCTGGCGGCGGCGGCGCCGTGCGCGAAGTCGCCGACCTGATCCTGCACGCCCAGGGCCGGTTGACCGATGTCTACCGGCGTTTCGGCCATGGCTGAACGCACAGCCCCGCCATCGCCCGATGCCGGCGGCGGCCGGCGGAAGCGGGTGCTGCGCCCGTGGATGGCGGTGCTGGCCCTGGCGCTGCTGGCCGGGCTCAGCCAGTGGCTGTTGTGGCTGGTCGTGCCCAAGCCCGAAGTGGTTGAGTTCGTCGGCCCGTTGCGGCCCGATTACAGCCTGGATGAGTTCGAACTGCATGTGTTCAAGGATGACGGCGTGCTCTCGTTCACGGTCACCGCCCCGTTCATGGATCGCCACGGCGGCGACGGCCACTTCGTCGTCAGCCAGCCGCAGATGCTGATCCTGCGCGAGGGCACGCCGCAATGGCAGGCCCGTTCCGACACCAGCGTGATCGAAGCCCGCGGTGACTACATGCGCCTGCTCGGTGACGTGCACTTCCACAGCCTGGACAATGATCCGCAGCCGATCGACATCCGCACCGAACACCTCACCGCCTGGCCGGACAGCCAGCGCGTGGAGACCGATGCCGCCGTCGTCGTCGAGCGCGGGCGCTCCCGCCTGCACGGCTCCGCGTTGCGCGCCGATTTCGCCACTTCCCGGATGGAACTCGATGATTTCCGACTCCATGCCCCACCTTCCCGCTGACCCGGCTGGCCGCGCCAGCCCCACCCCGGCGCGCCGCCTGGCCGGGTTGCTGGTGGCCGCCCTTCTAATGACGGCCCTGCCTCTGACGGCGCTGGAAAGCGACCGCCATCAGGACATGACCATCGAATCGGATAGCTCCGACAGCGACATCGAGCGTGGCGTGGTGCGCCTGTCGGGCAACGTCACCATCGAGCAGGGCTCGCTGCGGATCGAAGCCGGCAGTGGCGAAATCCACCAGGACCGCAACAGCGGCGAGATTGCCCGCGTGCTGCTTGAAGGCGCACCGGCGCGGATGCAGCAGGCGCTGGACAATGCCGCCGGCCAGATGCGTGCCAGCGCCCGGCGGATCGACTACGACGCCGCCCGCGACACCGTCGTGCTCAGCGGCGACGTCCGCATCGTCGAGCCGCGCGGCACCATGACCGGCCAGCAGATCAGTTACGACATCGCCCGTGGCAGCATTCGTGGCCAGTCCGGTGCCGGCGAAGGTGACCGCGTGCGCCTGATCCTGCCCGGCCGGCGCCCG
>CAZUZT010000037.1:10942-15635 GCA_964624575.1 uncultured Rhodanobacteraceae bacterium
GGCGAGCGGCGCCGGGTCGAGATCGCCCGCGCCCTGGCCGCCAGGCCGCGCTTCATGCTGCTGGACGAGCCCTTTGCCGGCGTCGACCCGATCTCGGTGCTGGACATCCAGCGCATCGTCCGTCACTTGAAATCGCGCGGCATCGGCATCCTGATCACCGACCACAATGTGCGCGAAACCCTTTCCCTCACCGACCGCGCCTATATCCTCAACAACGGCAGTGTCCTTGCCGACGGCAGCCCGGCCGAAATCCTGGCCAACCAGCAGGTGCGGGAAATCTACCTGGGCCACGAGTTCCGGCTGTGAGCCGATGGCCAGGCCAGCCACGGGTCTGCGCGGCCTGCAACGCGCCGTGTCATGAGCCGCCGGGGTGCACGCGATGATCCGCACCGGCCTGGAACTGCGCCTGAGTCAACAGCTGCGCCTGAGCCCACAGCTGCGCCAAGCGTTGAAGTTGCTGCAGCTGTCGCAGGTCGAGCTGGAGGCCGAGTTGCGCGAACAGCTGGAGAGCAACCCGGTCCTGGAAGTGGCCGAGTCCGACGGCGATCCGGACCACGACAGCCCGCACGAGCAGACCAGCGACAGCGATGACGCGGGCGATGCCGCGGAGTCGGTGGCTGCCGCAGCCGAGCCGGCCAGCCCCGAACCCATGGCCGCCGACGATCTGCCCGAGTTGCAGTTCGCCGCCGAGTCTGCGGCCGATCCGGAGTGGTCGGGCAGTGGCGCCCGCCGCGATCCCGACGACGACCCGATCGAGCGCGCCGCCGCGCCCGGTGACGACCTCCAGGACCATCTGCTCTGGCAGCTCCAGCTCAGCCCGATCAGCGACCATGACCGGGCCATCGCCGTCGCCCTGATCGAAGTGCTGGACGTCAATGGCTATCTGCGCGTCGACAATGCCGAGATCGCGGCCACGCTCGCCCCGGACTACCTGATCGAGGACGACGAGATCGAGGCGGTCCGCCATCGCCTGCAGCGCTTCGATCCGGCCGGTGTCGGCAGCCGCAACCTGGGCGAATGCCTGCTGGTGCAGCTGGATATGTTGGCGTCGGACACGCCGGCACTGACGCAGGCCCGCCGTCTGGTGGCCGAACACCTGGAACAGCTGCCGCGGACCGCGCGCATGCAGTTGGCCCGGCAGCTGGAATGCGAGCCGGAGCTGATCGACCAGGCCCTGGAGCTGATCCGTTCGTTGGACCCCAAGCCCGGTGCGCGCTTCGACACCACGCCGCCCGAATACATCCAGCCCGATGCCTATGTCGTTCAGCGCAACGGTCAATGGCAAGTGCTGCTGCACGAGGACCGGGCCATGCAGCTGCGCATCAACCGCGGCTACCAGGACATGGCCGGCACCGCCAACCGCGAGACCAAAAGCTACCTGCGCGGCTGCCTGCAGGAGGCCCGCTGGTTGCTCAAGGCTCTGGAACAGCGCCAGATGACCTTGTTCCGCGTCGCCAGCGCCATTGTCGAAGCGCAACGCGATTTCCTGGAACAGGGGCCGCAGGCGATGCGGCCGCTGCTGCTCAAGGACATCGCCGGCAAGCTCGGCCTGCACGAATCCACGATCTCGCGCACGGTCGCGCGCAAATACCTGCACACACCACGCGGCCTGTTCGAACTGCGCCATTTCTTTTCCACCGGCTACAGCGGTGGCGAAGACGGCGATGCCGCCGCCACCGCGGTGCGCGCCCTGGTCGGCGAGCTGATCGGTGAGGAGGATCCGACCAAACCCCTGTCCGACCAGGCCATCGCCAACCTGCTCAAGGAACGCGGCCTGAAAGTGGCCCGGCGCACGGTCGCCAAGTACCGCGAACAACTGCGCCTGGCGCCCTCGCACGAACGCCGCCGCGCCTGAGCCGCCCCATGGATTGTGACCACTGCCGGCAACGCCTATAATTGCCGGCTTGGCGCCGTTGTAGCTCAGTTGGTAGAGCAACTGATTCGTAATCAGTAGGTCGGAGGTTCGACTCCTCTCAACGGCACCACAACCACAAGAAAAAAAATCAACGGCTTGCCGCCCCGCCGTCACAGTTTTGGCATCGGGCGCGGCGCACCTGGGCCGCCGCACTGAATGCTGCCGGGCGCAGTCATTGCGCAGCTTCTCCGGCCCAGGCACATCCGCATGCGAACCCTCGCGTTTCCCTCGCACATGCCTGTCGGGCATGGTTTCGCCGGAAACGCGGGGGGGGGTTGCTCATTTGAGCGGTACAACATCCGGCCGGCTCAGGGCCAATCTTGTCCGGCGCGATGGGACCTGCTGCCCGTGACAGCAGGCAGACGGCGAGCACAAAATCCGGCTTTGGCCGACTACTCGTCCTCGTCTGGCCAGCGGATGCTGGCTGCGGCCTTGTCCTGCCGCCTGGGCAACCGGGCGTGGGCCTGGGCCACGGCATGCTGCACGGCCAGTGCATCACGGGTGGCGGCGACATCGTGCACGCGCAGGATGGCTGCGCCGCCCTGTGCGGCCAGCACCGCGGCAGCCACCGAACCATGCACGCGCTGCAGCGGTTCTTCGCGGCCGGTGAGCGTGCCGATCATGCCCTTGCGCGACAGGCCGGCGAGCAACGGCGCATCCAGGTCGGCAAAGCGCGGCAACCCGGCCAGCAGGGTGAGGTTGTGCTCCAGGGTCTTGCCGAAGCCGAAACCCGGATCGATGACGATACGGCTGCGCTCGATGCCGGCCAGTGCGCAGGCCAGGATCCGGTCGGCCAGGAACCGGTGCACCTGGCCGATGACATCCTCGTAATGCGGCTGTTCCTGCATGGTGCCCGGCTCGCCCTGCATGTGCATCAGGCAGAGGGCGGCATCCAGTCCGGCCACCGTGTCCAGCGCACCCTCGGCGGCCAGCGCGCGGACATCGTTGACCATGCCGGCACCGGCCGCGACCGCGGCGCGCATCACCTCCGGTTTGCTGGTATCCACCGAAATCACGCACGAGGTCTGTTCGGCCAGGGCCTGGATCACCGGAATCACCCGGCGCAGTTCCTCAGCTACCGGCACCGGGTCGGCGCCGGGGCGCGTGGACTCACCACCGACATCAAGCAGGTCGGCACCTGCGGCCGCCTGCGCCAGGCCATGGGCGATCGCCACGCCGGCATCGAAATGTTGACCGCCATCGGAGAATGAATCCGGGGTGACATTGACCACCGCCATGATCCGCGGCCGGTCCAGAATCAGGCGTCGGCCGCCGCACTTCAGGGTCCGGCGGGAAGGATCGATCAGCTCTTCGAACATGTCGGTTTCCACGTGTGCTGGCAATGTTGGATTGCAGCCGGATGCGGCACGCTGGCCGGCCACCAGCCTCGAGCCATGGATCGTCAATCGCGGTCGTCAGGGGCGGCCAGTTGCGCCGCCCTGCGGATACCATGCAGCAACAGCACCAGGCCGACCGCCAGTACCGGAATCCCCCAGGGATTGCCGGCAACGGCGACATGCACCAGGCCGATACCGGCCAGGGCACCGCCCAGGCCGGCAGCAGCCCGGGTCAGCGCCAATTCCAGCAGCGGTCCGATCCGCCCTCCCGGCCGCATCGACACGCCCGCTCAGGGACCGTGAAAGAATCGAACACCGTGGCCGGCGAGCGACATCTTCACCGGCTCTCAGGTCTGTGCCGCCGGTTCGCCGACCGGACCGAGGCGGTCGTCCGGTTGGTCGTTGCGTCCGCGCGGCGGCCGGTCACGATCGTCCCAGTCCTTGGGCGGCGGCGGCTCGCGGCCTTCCATGATCGCGTCGATCTGGCTGACATCAATGGTTTCGTACAGCAGCAGGGCGTCCGCCATGGCGTGCAGCTTATCCATGTTGGAGGTCAGGATTTCCTTGCTGCGGGCATAGGCGCGGTCGAGGATGTCGCGCACCACCTGGTCGATCTTGCGGGCGGTGTCGTCGGAAACGCTCTTGTGCTGTGTCACCGAGCGGCCCAGGAACACCTCGTCCTCATCCTCTTCGTAGGCGATCGGGCCCATTTCATCACTCAGGCCCCACTTGGTGACCATGTTGCGCGCCATCTTGGTCGCCCGCTCGATGTCGTTGCTGGCACCAGTGGTGACCTTGTCGGCACCGAAAATCAGCTCCTCGGCAACCCGGCCGCCATACAGCGAGCACAGGTGGCTTTCGATGAAGGTCTTGTTGTAGCTGTAGCGGTCGCCCTCGGGCAGGTACATGGTCACGCCCAGGGCGCGGCCGCGGGGAATGATGGTGACCTTGTAGACCGGGTCGTGCTCGGGCACCAGGCGGCCGACGATGGCGTGGCCGGCTTCGTGATAGGCGGTGAGCTTCTTCTCGTCCTCGCTCATCGCCATCGAGCGCCGCTCGGCGCCCATCATGATCTTGTCCTTGGCCCGGTCGAAGTGGCCCATGGTCACCGTCTTCTTGTTCTCGCGCGCGGCGAACAGCGCCGCCTCGTTGACCAGGTTGGCCAGGTCGGCGCCGGAAAAACCGGGCGTGCCGCGGGCGATCAGCGCCGGCTGCACGTCGTCGTCCAGCGGCACCTTGCGCATGTGCACCTTGAGGATCTGCTCGCGGCCCTTGACGTCGGGCAGCCCAACCACGACCTGGCGGTCGAAGCGGCCCGGCCGCAGCAGGGCCGGATCGAGCACGTCCGGGCGGTTGGTCGCGGCGATCACGATCACCCCCTCGCTGCCCTCGAAGCCGTCCATCTCGACCAGCAGCTGGTTCAGGGTCTGCTCGCGCTCGT
>CAZUZT010000038.1:0-3214 GCA_964624575.1 uncultured Rhodanobacteraceae bacterium
GCAGCTTGGCGTCGATCTCGGTAGCGGCGGCGGGGTTTTCGCGCAGGAACTGGCGCGCCGCCTCCTTGCCCTGACCCAGACGCTCGCCGTTGTAGCTGTACCAGGCGCCGGCCTTGTCGACGATCTTCTGATCGACACCCATATCGATCAGCTCGCCTTCGCGCGAGATGCCCTGGCCGTAAAGGATCTCGAACAGCACGGTTTTGAACGGCGGCGCCATCTTGTTCTTCACCACCCGCACGCGGGTCTGGTTGCCGACGATTTCATCGCCGTGCTTGACCGCACCGATGCGGCGGATATCCAGGCGCACCGAGGCGTAGAACTTCAGCGCGTTGCCGCCGGTGGTGGTTTCCGGACTCTGGCCAGGCATCATCATGCCGATCTTCATGCGCAGCTGGTTGATGAAGATGACCATGCAGTTGCTGCGCTTGATGTTGCCGGTGAGCTTGCGCAGCGCCTGGCTCATCAGCCGCGCCTGCAGGCCGACCTGCAACTCACCCATCTCGCCCTCGATCTCCGCCTTGGGCGTGAGCGCCGCCACCGAGTCGACCACGACGACATCGAAGGCACCCGAGCGCACCAGCATGTCGGCGATCTCCAGGCCCTGCTCGCCGGTATCCGGCTGCGAGACCACCAGGTCGTCGATGTTGACGCCCAGCTTCTCGGCGTAGGCCGGGTCCAGCGCGTGCTCGGCGTCGATGAAGGCGGCGCTGCCGCCAGCCTTCTGCGCCTGGGCGATGACCTGCAGGGTGAGCGTGGTCTTGCCGGAGGATTCGGGGCCATAAACCTCCACCACCCGGCCGCGCGGCAGGCCGCCGATACCCAGGGCGATGTCGAGCCCGAGCGAACCGGTGGAAACGGCATCGACGCCATCGCTGGGCCGGTCGCCCATGCGCATGATGGCGCCCTTGCCGAACTGCTTTTCGATCTGGGTCAGGGCGGCGGTCAGGGCCCGCTTGCGATTGTCGTCCATGGTCGTGCTCCTTGTGGTCAATGGGGTTGAGCGGTGTGCCGTGATGGATAGACCCTAACGGGCCGGCGTCGCATGCGATGCGACACCCTTGCCAGGGCCAGAGTGAGGATGGCGGCCCCGCCGCCGGCGGTCATCGGCACCGCGGCCGTGCCGGCCTGGGAAAAACCCGGCCTGATCATCGGCGCACCGCCCGGTACGCCGGCCGCTGCGTGATCCGGTGCGGCCGTACCAGGCCGCAATACAGCCCTTCGATGGCGAACTCCTGCCCGGCCTCGACCACGATCGGCTCGAAATCACCGTTGCGCGGCAACAGGCGGACCTGGCCGGCCTGGATCGCCAGCCGCTTGACGGTGATCTCGCCATCGATCCGGGCAATCACGATCTGGCCCGGATCGGCGCGGCCGGTCTGATGCACGCCGATCAGGTCACCGGCGAGAATCCCCTCATCGCGCATCGATTCGCCGTGGACTTCCAGCAAGTAATCCGGGAACGGCGCGAACAGCGACCGGTCCAGCAGCAGATGACGATCATGCTCGAGGGCCGCGCCGATCGGCTCGCCGGCGGCGACGCGGCCCAGCACCGGCAGGCGCACGGCATCGGGATCGTCGGCCGCGACCAGCGGCAGCACCTGCTGGCTTTCGCTCGGCGGATGGCACAGGCGGATGCCCCGTGCCCGACCGGGCACGCGCTCGATCGCCCCGGCCGCCTCCAGCGCCTCCAAGTGGTATTGCGCGGCGCGCACGCCCTTGAAGCCCATGTCGCGGGCGATTTCAGCCTGCGACGGCGGCATACCCTCATCGCGGATGTGCTCGGTGATCAGGGTCAGGATCTGTTGCTGGATCGGGGTCAAGGCCATGGTTAGCAGTATTGCTACTAACGGCGTGGCGGTCAACGGGAAACTGCCCTGTCCAAACACCCAATATGAAGCCGGCAACCCGACCGCCACCGAAAGCGCTCTTCAGGGCGCCGGCGATGCTCCATCTTCCAGCCGTTCCACCAGGCCGGCCAACGCCGCCGCCACCGTCTGCCGTCGCACCGCCTGGCGATCACCGGCAAACAGGAATCGCGTTGCCTGCGCCGTCTGGCCCGGCAACTGCCAGCCGATCCAGACCAGGCCCACCGGCTTGTCGGCCGTGCCGCCGTCCGGGCCGGCAATGCCGGTCACGGCGACGGCGACCCCGGTGCCAAGACGGTGGCTGGCGCCGGCTGCCATTTCCTGCGCACAGGCGGCACTGACCGCACCGTCGTCGGCCAGGGTGCGCCCGGAGACACCCAGCAGGGATTGCTTGGCGGCATTGCTATAACTGACCACGCCGCCTTCAAACCAGGCCGAACTGCCGGGCAAGGCCGTCAACACCTGGCCGATCCAGCCACCGGTGCAGCTTTCGGCGGTCGCCAAATGCAGCTTGCGCGCCAGCAATGCCTGCGCTAAGGCTCGGGCCAAGTGAAGCAGTGCGTCGTCGTCAGGCCCGGCGGGTGCGTCGGCGCTGGCGCTTGTCACTTCGCTCATCTCACTCCTCCCCGGCCGTGGTTTCGTCCAGCGCCCGGCCGGCATAGAGCACGATCCGTTCGTCCTGACGGCTGACCGCCTGCACTTCCAGGTTCACCGCCGCGGCGTCCTGCGCTGCCTGCCCCGGCCACGACAAACGGCAGCGCCAACCGGCCTGCGTCAGGCGTGGATCGGCAAAGGCCTGCGCGACATCGGGCCGGGCAATGGTGCACGGTACCGAGCGCGCCTGGCTGCCGAATCGGATCTCGACCCGGTCGATCGGGCCATCATCCAGCGAGCCGGCCCAGCCCTCCAGTTCCAGGCCGCCATCGGCATCCAGCCGGCGCCGGTCCAGCCAGCCCCAGGGTCCGCGCCGGATCGCCGACAACGCTGACAGATCGCGGGCCGGATCGGCGGCCGCCACATACAGGTCCTGCTCGTTGGCCAGGGCACGCGGCAGGCGCGCATACGGCTGCCCCGCCAGTGCCTGGCGCACGAATGCCTCGCTCGCCCAGGCGGTGCCGTAGATATCGGGGTCCAGATCGGCGTTCTCGCTGTCGCCGCGGTACAGCAGGCCGCTGTCGGGCAAGGTCATGCCCGGCGGCAGCTGGCTGGCATCACGGACGCTGAAGCACAGCACACCATCGGGGGTGAGCAACTGCATCAAGCGCGCCAGCCAGGCCTGGAACAGGGGCTGGGGCAGATGCGAGAACAGGGACGCCACCCAGATCACATCAAAACGCTGGGCCGGC
>CAZUZT010000038.1:3314-11190 GCA_964624575.1 uncultured Rhodanobacteraceae bacterium
TCGGGCTGGCCGTGGTGGGCCAACGAATGGCTGTACATCTGGTCGCCCGGATCGATCGCCAGCGACAGATCCGCCGACGTCAGGCCCGGCACCAGCCGCACCAGCCGCTCGCGCCAGGCCGCCGGCACCGGCACCAGGCAGGCGCTTGAATCAGGGTTCATGGTCATTGCCGGCGCAGTGTACAACCCGGCCCCGGCATCGCGCCCGGCCTTGGTTCGACCGCGCAATCAGCGCGCTGATGCTGCGCCGCTGTACTCAAGGCGGCAGCTGCCGGCCAGGCTCATCGAACGGTGGAAAACCCAGTTCGTGCAGCATCCGCAGGCGGGCCAATGCCACCTCGGGCTGGTCGAAATAGATCTGGGCAAGCAAGGCCTGGTCCACCGCGGGAAACTGTTCCCGGACCGTGGCGGCCACGGCTTGGGTGCGAACCGACAACCGGCCCGCCTTGCTGATCAGGTGCAGGGCGTTGACGCTGGCAAACACCACCGCCACGGTGACCACGGCGACGACGGCGCGGCGGCCACGCGGCGCCAATTGCGCGCACCACAGCCACATCAGGCCCAGCCAGCCCAGCCAAAATACCGAGGCGAAGCTTGAGTAACGGGTGACGAAGGCATGATCACTGCCGTGGGTGGCCACACGGCCAGCCGCGATCGCCAGCGACGCGAGCACGGCGAAGATCGCCAGGCCAAGCCAAGGCAGCGCCTGCCGGTGTCTTCGCAAGCGGTGGCAAGCCGGCACCATCAACGCCAGCGCTAGCACTGTCAGCCACGGGGCGGCATCGGTCGCGAACCGGCTGATGCCGCCGCCGAGCATGTTCAATGCATAGACCAGCACCGGGACCGGACTGGCCGGCGCGATATCTGCCCGTGCGGTGATTGCCAGGGCCTGCCAGCCGGTCACGGCAAGCAAGGCCAACCAGGGCAAGGCCAGAAGCAACCGCTGGCGCACGGGTGCGTCATCGCGCAGCGCGATGAGCAGCAGGGCGGTGGGCACCAGTGCAATGCCGGTAGCGAAACTGCTTACCGCCACCAGGGCCGCGGCCAGCGCCGCCAGGTTGCTGCGCCAATGCAGGGCATGGCTGGCCAGCAGCCCGATGGTGATGGCGGTGCCGGCCAGGCACAGGAACACGGCCACCTGCCAGCCCCACTGCAGGTTGGCCAGGTGGCCCGGATACAGGCTCAGCAGGGCAATGGCGGCGATGAACAGGCTTTGCTGCGCGCGCGACAGTGGTTGAACCGTCCCGGCGCAATCCGTGGCGCCGGGAAAGCGTACCACCAGGCCGGCAAACACCAGCAACAGCGCCCAGCTCACCACGCCATCCAGCCAGACCTGACCGTCGGCCAGCCAGGTGGTGGCCAGCAGCACGGCATAGGCGCTGGTGTGGATATGGCCGCCATGGATGGCCCAAAAGCCCGTGCCGGCCAGGCTGCCGTCGAGCCAGCCGCGATAGATCGGCAACAGGTCCAGGTGATCCCACAGCATCATGGGAATCTGCCAGGCCAGCGTCATCAGCAAAAGGGCGCCTGCCAAGGCTGCGAACAGCGTGGCCCCAAGGCGCGTTTGGGCCAGGCGCCTGCGGCCGCCAGCAATGTTCATGTCCAGGGCATCCTTCAATAGCAAGGCAAGGCAAAAAATGCCCGCGCAGCATAACCACAGCCACCCGTGCCGCCCGCTGCAGGGCGGGGCAGGTGGCAGACACGCACCCGCCCCACGTACCGTCTGTGCGCACGACTCAAGAGGTGGCGGGCGGTTGCTATGCTTGGCGGCCGGCGGCGATGCGATGGCATGGCCGTCTCCGGGTCCGGACGGGAACGGTGGCCGCAGCAGCGACGCCGCCGGCCTGCGCGCGCGGCAGCGGATATCCGCACGATAGTGCGCCTGACCCGCCGACCGACTGCCCAAACTCCCTTCGCCGCCCCGCTCACCCTTGCCCTGCCTGGATCCCGATGACCGACGTTGACCGCGCCGCCCACACCCCGCTGATGCGCCAATACCTGGGCATCAAGGCCGAGCACCCGGAGATCTTGCTGTTCTTCCGGATGGGCGATTTCTACGAGCTGTTCTACGACGACGCACGCAAGGCGGCCGCGCTGCTGGACATCACCCTGACCCAGCGCGGCAACAGCGCCGGAGCGCCGATCCCGATGGCCGGCGTGCCCTATCACGCGGCCGAGGGCTACCTGGCCCGCCTGTTGCGGGCTGGCGAATCGGTGGCGATCTGCGAGCAGACCGGCGATCCGGCGGCAAGCAAGGGCTTGGTCGAGCGCAAGGTGGTTCGCATCGTCACGCCCGGCACGGTCACCGATGAGGGCCTGCTGGAGGATCGGCGCGAGCAGCTGCTGCTGGCCATCCATACCCGGGGCGAACAGTTCGGCCTGGCCTGGCTGGACCTGGCCGGCGGCCGTTTCCTGGTCACAGAAGGCAGCGGTCACCCGGCACTGGCGGCGGAACTGGCCCGCCTGGCACCGGCCGAAACCCTGGTTGCCGAAGGTGCCGGGCAGCCGGAAACGGTCACCGCCCTGCCCGGCCTGAAACAGCGCCCGCCCTGGCATTTCGACAGCGACAGTGCCGGCCGTGCCCTGGCCGCCTTCTTCGGCACCCGCGACCTGTCCGGCTTTGGTTGCGCCGATGCGACTCTGGCGATCGCTGCCGCCGGCGCCCTGCTGGCCTATGTCCAGGACACCCAGAAGGCCGCCTTGCCGCACCTGACCGGCCTGGCCATGGAGCGGGCCGACGAGGCGATCATGATGGACGCGGCCACGCGCCGGCACCTGGAACTGGACAGCCATCCCGAAGGCCGGCGCGAGCACACGCTGCTGGGCATCATCGATGCCACGGTGACCGCGATGGGCGGTCGCCTGCTGCGCCGCTGGCTGCACCGCCCGTTGCGCGACCGCGGCCAGCTGCAGGCCCGGCAGCGTGCCATTGCCCGGTTGATCGACGGCCGGCTGTACGAGCCGCTGCGTGAATCCCTGCGCGGCTGTGGCGACCTGGAACGGATCCTGTCGCGCGTCGGCCTGCGCTCGGCACGACCGCGCGACCTGTCCACCCTGCGCGACGGCCTGGCGCTGCTGCCGTCGCTGCGCGCCCTGTTGCAGGACTCGGCTACCGATGCCCTGCCGCAGCGCGACGCGGCCTCCGGCAGCGACCTGATCGACCGCCTGCTCGACCGGCTGGGCGAACACGCCGACATCCAGACATTGCTGGCCAGCGCCCTGGTGCCCGCGCCGCCGATGCTGCTGCGCGACGGCGGCGTGCTGGCCGACGGTTACGACACCGAGCTGGATGGGCTGCGCAAAATGGATACCCGCGCCGGCGATTATCTGAACGAGCTGGAAGCGCGCGAGCGGGCCGCCACCGGCATCGCCACGCTCAAGGTCGGCTACAACCGCGTGCACGGCTACTACATCGAGCTGGGCCGCAGCCACGGCGACAAGGTGCCGGCGCACTACACCCGGCGCCAGACCACCAAGCATGCCGAGCGCTACATCACCGAGGAACTCAAGGAATTCGAGGACAAGGCGCTGTCGGCACGCGAGCGCGCCCTGATGCGCGAGCGCGAGCTGTACGAAGGCCTGCTCGACCGCCTGGTCGAACGCCTCCAGCCCCTGCGCGAAGCGGCGTCGGCGCTGGCCGAGCTGGATGTGCTGGCGGCCCTGGCCGAACGCGCCCAGGCGCTGGATTACACCGCACCGGTGCTCGACGAACAGCCCGGAATCGAGATCGGGCGCGGCCGCCATCCGGTGGTCGAACAGGTGCTCGATGGGCCGTTCGAGCCCAATGACGTGCGCCTGGATCCGGACCGGCGCATGCTCGTGGTCACCGGCCCGAACATGGGCGGCAAGAGCACCTACATGCGCCAGGTGGCGCTGATCGTGCTGCTGGCCCACATCGGCAGCCACGTGCCGGCCGAGCACGCCCGGATCGGTCCGATCGACCGCATCTTCACCCGCATCGGCGCCGGCGACGATCTGGCCCGCGGCCAATCCACTTTCATGGTGGAGATGAGCGAGACCGCCAACATCCTGCACAACGCCGGGCCGCAGTCGCTGGTGCTGATGGACGAGGTCGGCCGCGGCACCAGCACCTACGACGGCCTGTCGCTGGCGCAGGCGATCGCCGTGCACCTGGCCACCGTCAACCGCGCCTGGTGCCTGTTCGCCACGCACTATTTCGAGCTCACCGTGCTCGCCAGCCGCTATCCGGGCATCGTCAATGTCCATCTGGATGCGGTTGAACACGGCGACAGCCTGGTGTTCATGCACACCGTGCGCGAAGGCGCCGCCAGCCGCAGCTACGGCCTGCAGGTGGCACGCCTGGCCGGGGTGCCGCGGCCGGTCATCGACCAGGCCGGCACGGTCCTGGCGCAGCTGCAGTCACGCAGCGACCGCCTGCTGGATCAGGATCAGGAGCCGGAAAGCGGAGCCGGCCAGGCGCCGCAACTGAGCCTGTTCGCACCGCCGGCACCCTCACCGGTGGTCGAGGCCGTGCAGGGCCTGGACCCGGATTCACTGTCGCCGCGCCAGGCCCTGGAGGCGATCTATCGCCTGCAGCGGATGGCCCGGGGAGAGCGCGCGGAAGATTGAGTTCGTGCCGCGCGGCCGGTCACGGGACTGGCCTGCGCATGACCGTACGCGGTCAGCGTCGCAGTGAGGGCACGAATACGATGCCGGCAATCAGCATGACGGCACCGACGCAAATTGCGCTGTCGGCGATGTTGAACGCCGGCCAGTGCCAGCCCTGCCAGTGGACATCGATGAAATCCACGACATGGCCAAAGCGCAGCCGGTCGATGGCATTGCCCAGCGCACCGGACAGGATCAACGCATAGGGCATGGCGATCCAGACCTGGCGCCGGGGCGTGGCCCGCAGCCAGAACACCAGCAGCACGCTGATCGCCAAGGCCAGAACGGTGAAGAACCAGCGCTGCCAGCCACCGGCATCACTGAGAAAGCTGAAGGCGGCGCCGGGGTTGTAGACCAGGGTCCAGTTCAAAAACGGCAGCACCGGCACCGGCTGGTGCAGGTCCAGGGTGGCCAGCGCCAGATGCTTGCTGAGCTGGTCGGCAATCAGCAGTACCAGCGACAGCCACAGCCAGGGCAATGCGTTGCCGGTGCCGCCAGCCGCGCGGGCATCGGCGCGCTGACCGGCGCCGGCGGGTGCGCTCATGAGGCGTCCTGGTTGCCCTGGCGCACTTCTTCAGCCACCGACCACAGCCGTTCCAGGCCGTAGAACTCGCGCACGCGCGGCAGCATCACATGGACGATGAGGTCGCCCAGGTCGACCAGAACCCACTCGGCCTCGCGCTCGCCTTCCACGCCCAGCGGCACGGCGCCGATGGCCTTGGTCTGCCTGAGCACTTCGTCGGCGATGGCCTTGACGTGGCGGGTCGACGTTCCCGAAGCGACCAGGATCAGGTCGGTGATGCTGGTGCGGTCGCGGACATCGATCTGCCGGATATCCACCGCCTTGAGTTCTTCCAGGGCGTGGATGGCGGCCGCGGTCAAGGCGGAAAACTCGGGGGCCGACTGATTGCCGGCAGGGGTGTTGTTGGCAGTCAAGCCGTTTAACCTCGTGGCAGGAATCTGGCCAGTATAACCTGCCCGCGTGATGTCCCCGGCGCCTGGCCTTCAGAGGGAACCGCCCGCTGCCGGCACCTTCAGCCCGGCAGGTACAGCCCGCGCTCGCGGATGTAATCCAGCACCGGCTGTGGCAGCAGAAAACGCGGCGAACGGCCGGCGGCCAGGGCGGCCCGGATCAGGCTGGAAGAAATCGCCAGCGGTGTCACCCGCACCACCATCACCCGGCCGCAGGGTTCGTTGTGCAGACGTTCGGGCAGGCCGGTCCAGCGCCCGACCATGGCCTGGTGCAGTTCCGGATCCAGCTTGTCCAGGCGCTGCCGGGGCCGGGTCATGGCGACCAGATGGGCCAGCTCGGTCAGCTCGTGCCAGCGATGCCAGCTGGGCAGCGCGCGGAAAGCATCGGCGCCCATCACGAATACCAGCGGGCGCTCCGGCCCGAGCTCCTGGCGCAACTGGCGCAGGGTTTCGACGCTGTAGCTGTAGCCGGCCCGATCCAGCTCGCGCCGGTCCAGCACCAGCCGTTCCTGCCCGGCCAGGGCCATGGCCAGCATCGCCGCGCGGTCCTGGGCACTGGCGCCGGGCTCGGCACGGTGCGGCGGCGTGGCCGATGGCATCAGGTGTACCAGGCAATCCAGTTGCTCGGCCACTTCCCAGCCCACCCGAAGGTGGCCGTAATGGACCGGATCGAAGGTGCCGCCCAGGATGGCGACCGGCAGCGGCCGGCTCATGCCGCGCGCCGGCCGCGACCCGCGGCGGTCAGGATCAGCACCAGGCGTTCCAGCAGCAGCCAGGCATCGCCCGGCTCCTGGCCCTTGGCGACCCGGTCAAGCTGCGCCACCCGTTGCAGGCCGCGCCGGATGCCGGCCGCGCCCAAGCGACGCAGGGCATCCTCGTACATGGCCATGCGCGAATCCCATACCCGCTCGGCCCGCAGTGCCTGGCGGATCGGCTGGCCGCGGCTGTGGGCATGGCCGACACGCGCCAGCAACTCGACCTGTCCGCCCAGCCACGACACCACCGGCACCGGCATCTCGCCCTCGGCGCGCAGGCTGCGCAGCACGCGCAATGCGCGCAGGGTGTCGCCGGCCATGGCCGCCTCGCCGAGGGCGAACACATCCAGCCGCGCCTGTTCGGCGAGCAGGTTTTCAAGGTCCGCGGCGGTCATCGCCCCGGAATGGCCCAGCAACACCAGCTTGTCGATTTCCTGGGCACAAGCCAGCAGGTTGCCCTCGGTGCGCAGCGACAACAGATCGACGGCATCGGCGGCCAGGTCAAGGCCGCGGCTGCGCGCCCGGCCGGCGATCCAGCCCGGCAACTGGTCGCGGCGCACCGGCCACACCGGCACATACCAGCCGGCACCGGCCACCGCATCGACCCAGGCGGCCTTGGCCCAGGCCTTGCCCCACTCCATGCAGGTGATCAGCACGATGACATCGGGATTGCGCGCCTGCGCGGCGGCGATCAGCACCGGCGCACCCTCGCGCCCGGGTTTGCCCGAGGGCAGGCGCAGATCGATCAGCTTGCGACCGCCGCCAAACAGCGAGCCCTGCTGACTGGCCGCGGCCAGGCTGCCCCAGTCGAATTTCTTTTCCCCGGCTTCCAGCACCGTACGCTCTTCGTAACCGTGCCGGCGGGCGGCGGCGCGCACGGCATCGGCGGCCTCCATCAGCAGCAGCGGCTCCTGGCCGGCCAGCAGGTACATCGGCGCCGGCGGATCCCGCTGCAGATGGGCGTTCAGGCGGGCCAGATCAGCGGACACGTCAGCGTGCGCGCCCGCTGGCCGGAGCGGCGCGGGCAACACCGCCGCGCCTGGCGCCGGTGACATCGGCGCTGTTGATGCCTGGCAGCCGGATCGCCGCGCTGCGCGGGTCAGGGTTGATCATCAAGGGCCAGCTCCAGGTTCTCGATCCGGCGCAGGATGGCACGCACCATCTCGCGCTCCAGATCGCGCAGCAAGGTTTCTTCCTGGCCGGCCACGCCCAGGGCGTCGCGCCGGTCGAAGACGAAATCACGCTCCAGGATGATCTCATCGCGCGGCAGCAACACGGCGCCATCGGACCCGCGGATCTCAATCTCCACCCGGTGGCGCACGGTGTACTCGCTGACCCGCGCCTGCTGGGAAATCGTCAACGCCTGGGTGGCGGTGACATTGACCGGAATGCGCATTACCGCCACGGGCACTTCGGTGTCCTCCACCAGGGTGACGCCCCCGCGTTCCAGCGCTGACACCAAGCCCGGCCGGATGCGCGGCCCGGTCTCGACCATCTCCAGGCGCAGGAACTGCATCTGCG
>CAZUZT010000038.1:11290-15575 GCA_964624575.1 uncultured Rhodanobacteraceae bacterium
TGGCAGTTCCTGGGCATGATCTTCAAGGTGACGCTGGGCCGCCGGCATGATCTCACCGCGCTGTTCGCCAGCGACCACAAGGCCGTCGGCCTCACCTTGATGGTGCTGATTGCGATCCGCGTGATCTGGGCCCTGAGTCAATGGCGCAACCGACCCCGCTACCCCGCCACCTGGCTGGGCCGCGCCGCCGCCGCCGGGCACATCGTGCTTTACCTGGCCATGCTCTATATCCCCACCGTCGCCCTGATGCGCGAATATGGGCGCACCGGTGCCCTGGTGATCCGCGGCGTCGAGGTGTTCTCCGAGCGGGCCGAATCGATTCCATGGCTGATCGCCCCGGCCAGCGCCAGCCACGGCCTGATGGGCTGGCTGCTGTTCACCCTCATCCTGGGCCACATCCTCATGGCCCTGGTGCACCAGTACCACTGGCGCGACCAGACCCTGACACGCATGGCCGGCCGCAACCGCTCTGGTGAAGAGCCGGCCTGAGTCGGCGCCGACGCCACGACGCCGATTACCCGTACGGGGCGAAAGCCAGAACGGAATTCGCCAGGCGCGCCGGCGCTGATCGCCCGCCGCCTCCCCGTGAGGGTTCCAGACCACCTGGTCCTAAGAGCACTTTTCGGCAGCGAGCTTGATCAAGGACTCCGCGTGCCTGATGACCTCGTCGGCAACCGAATCGCTGACGAGGTCCCCGTTGTAGTCGATGGCATTGCGCTGCTTGCGCAGCGCGTCCAGTTCCACCACCAGCGCCTGATTGAGGCCAAGGGTCAGGGAGAGCGTCTGGATCATCGTCTGATGATGACCAGGCCGGCTTGTCGGCGTCCGAAATCCACTTGCCTGGAGTGCCAGGTTGGCGACCTGCATGACCGCCCTGTACGCGATGTCGAAGCGGGTTTCGGCCTCCAGGCCATCCGTTCTGGCGTCCTTGAGGACCCTGCGGGCTGCGGAAAGCAGCCGGGCGATCTGCACCGGATCAGGCTCGATTACTTCCAGTTGGCCGATCCTGGCCAGGTTCTCCAGGCTCATCCTTGACTCCAATCAGGTGCACCTTGGGCCTGGTGAGGATATCTCGATAGAACGCGCTGTTCTCGTGGGCCAGTTTGCGCCACTCATCGCGGGTGTAAATGCGCGGGTTGATCTCGCGGCCCAGCGTTTCCTGTTTCGGATGCAGCAGGGCGACTGCCTCGCCAAACCCGATGCCGTCACCGATGATCATGACGTCGATGTCGCTGCCCGCGGTCGTCTTGCCGCTGGCGGCGGAGCCGAAGACGAATGCGGATTCGATCCGGTCGGCCAGGGGAGCAAGCGCGTCTTTCAACACATCGGCCAGACCGAAGGTCTTGCGCGCGATGCTGGCCAGCTCCCCGAAAATCGGACTGCTTGTGTTCGCCTGGTAAGAAACCTGGTTGCCCGTGCGCGTACGGGAAAGCAGACCGGCCCCGGTCAACAGCGCCAGCTCCCGGCTGAGGGTGCCTGGCATGGTGCTGGTCAGGCGCGCGATCTCGCGCACGTGGTAGCTGCGCTCAGGTTCGAGGAGCAGCAGGCCCAA
Organism: uncultured Rhodanobacteraceae bacterium; assembly: GCA_964624575.1. Classification (GTDB taxonomy): domain Bacteria; phylum Pseudomonadota; class Gammaproteobacteria; order Xanthomonadales; family UBA2363; genus Pseudofulvimonas. The sequence continues at coordinate 12,843 of CAZUZT010000038.1, forward strand.
CACTTTGCGCCGGTATTCTGGAAACAAAAGGGCGATGGGATCGGTCATATGTTGCCTTCTGGGCAACGAGTGTAGCTTTATTTGCAACGAAAGCAATGAGCTCAGTGAGCTGTGGTGCGATGCTTGGAACACCCGACACATTCACCGCTCATTCTGCGGTGAATGTGTGCGATATTCACCGCAGGAGGCGCAGCTATGTGGATCTGGCAAGCGGCCGATTGGCCAAATTTAGACTACGACGCGCGGCGGATAGCGCCGCTGCTGGGCGATACCGCCGGCAGCATGGGTCATCTGCATGGCCGCCTGGCGGCTTTGGCGTCCGGCGAGCGGGACCGGGCGGCGCTGGCGGCGCTGATGGGCGATGTGCTGGAAAGCAGCGCGATCGAAGGCGAGCGGCTGGATGTGGATACCGTGCGCTCGTCGCTGGCCCGCCGGCTCGGTGTAGACGCGGGCGGCGTGGCGAAAGTGGACAGGCAGGTGGAAGGCGTTGTGGCCATGACCCTGGATGCCACTGAAAGCGCCGCAGCACCGCTCACTGCGGAACGGCTCAAGGCCTGGCAGGCGGCGCTTTTCCCCACCGGACGCAGCGGGTTGCTGGAAGTTCGCGTCGGCGCATGGCGCGATGACCGGGACGGGCCGATGCAGGTGGTATCCGGGCCACATGGGCGGCAGACGGTGCACTTCCAGGCGCCACCGGCTGATCGGCTGGAGGCGGAAGTCTCGAGCTTTCTGGAATGGTTTGAAGGGCCGGATGACGAACACGCGCTGGTGCAGGCCGGTCTGGCGCATCTGTGGTTCGTGACCCTGCATCCGTTCGAGGACGGCAATGGCCGCGTGGCACGGGCCATCGGCGATATGGCGCTGTCTCGCCACGATGGCCAGCGCTACCGGTATTACAGCGTGTCGGCGCAGTTGCAGGCCGAGCGCGAGGACTACTACGACATGCTTGAGCGGACCCAGCGCGGCGGACTGGATGTGACGGACTGGCTGGAGTGGTTTCTTGGCTGCCTTGGCCGTGCGGTGCGCCGTTCCGAAGCGCAGTTGCAACGCACACTGCAGAAGGCCATGTTCTGGCGCCGCATTGCGACGGTGCCCCTGAGTGAGCGCCAGATCAAGGCCTTGAACAAGGTGATCGACGAATTCGAGCAGCCGATCACCAACCGCAAATGGGCTGCGATGACCCGTGTGTCCCCGGACACCGCCCTGCGCGATCTCAACGCGCTGGTGGAAGCCGGGGTACTGGAGCCCACCGGCGCAGGCGGCCGCTCGGCGGCATACTGGCTGAAGGGGATGCCAGGGCCGCAAAAGATGTGAAGTAAAACTATCTGCAGGATGCCTGCAGCCGTGAACGCAGCGCTGCCGTGGCGTTGCATCACAGTGCCACGTCGCCTTCGATTTCTTCATCTTCCAAGGGCTTGTCGGCATAGGCGATCATGACCCGTGCCAAGTCCGGTGGCAGTGCGCCGATGGCGCGGCCGGCCTCGATATCACCGGCCAACAGGGACAGGAAGGCGGCAATAACTGGATCCCGATGGTGGCCATCGGCCCGGCTGACGACTACTTGGCCATCTTCATGCAGCGCAAACGCCACCGTATCGACGGCAGTCACCGCCAGCGCCTGCCGGATCGACTTGGGCAGCGTGAGTTGGCCCCGGCTGGTCAGCACGGCGGAGTCGATGAATGTCGGCATGGGGCGCTCCAGGAGGCGAGCGCCCGAACATACGTTCCCTGCCCGCTCAAGCCAACGCATGCACCGCGCGGTCTGATTGCAGGCGGCCTGCGGGATTAAGCGCTGGCAAGCCGCCGCAGCTACCAGCAAATCCGCCGGCGCCGGGAAACACTCCCGGACACCGGCGACGGCTGCCAGTACGTTTCACCCGATTACTGCATCCTACTGAAGTCGATCGCATGCTGGTGGGCGCCGTGGGATTTCGGGCACAGGCATTCGGCGGTGGGGCCGGGCAGGCCCAGGCCGGCTGCAGTGGCGGCGGCGGCGCCGTGCTTTTGCCAGTAGAACTGCGGCGCGGGGCGTTCCTGGCCGCCGATTTCGGCCATGGTTTCGCCGTTGAACAGGCGGCCATTGACCATCACGTAGTCGATCTCCTCGCTGTTGCGGATGTTCTCCAGCGGGTCGGCGGCGAACACCACCAGGTCGGCGCGCTTGCCCGGTTCCAGCGAACCCAGGTCGCGCTCCAGGCCCAGGTAGCGAGCGCCGTTGAGGGTGGCGATCTGCAGGATTTCATGGTTGCTGAAGCCGCCATGGCTGAGCAGCCACATTTCCCAGTGCGGCGACAGGCCCTGCATCTGGCCGTGGCCACCGACCTGGATCGGCACGCCGGCGTCATGCAGTTGCTTGAGCGAGCGCGCCACGTGCGGGTGGTAGTACTCCTCGTCGGGCATGGCCTGGCGGCGGATCGAGCGGGCATCCAGTTGCTCGCGCGGGAAGAAGCGCAGCAGCTTGTCCTTCTTCCAGATCTCATCGTGCTGGTAGGCCCAGAACTCGCCGCTGACGCCGCCGTAGCTGACCACCAGTGTCGGCGTGTTGCCGACATTGGTCGCCGCCCACATCCGGATGACATCGTTGTACAGCGGCGCCACCGGCAGGTTGTGCTCCACGCCGGTGGCGCCGTCCACGATCATGTTGAGGTTGTGATAGAAGGTCGAGCCGCCTTCCATCACCACCAGCATGCCCAGCTCGCGCGCGGCCTGGTTGATCTGCTGGCGCTGGTCGCG
>CAZUZT010000039.1:0-15572 GCA_964624575.1 uncultured Rhodanobacteraceae bacterium
GCACCGGCTATGTCGGGCTGGTCACAGGCACCTGCCTGGCCGATGTCGGCAACGAGGTGGTCTGCGTTGATGTTGACGCCGACAAAATCGACGGTCTGAAACAGGGCCGCATCCCGATCTTCGAACCCGGCCTGGAACCGCTGGTGGTGGACAACCACCAGGCCGGGCGCCTGCAGTTCAGCACCGATGCCGCCACCGCGATCAACCACGGCGAGGTGATCTTCATTGCCGTCGGCACGCCGCCGGATGAAGACGGCAGTGCCGATCTCAAGCACGTGCTCGAGGTCGCCCGCACCATTGGCGAGCACATGCAGGAGCCGGTGATCGTGGTCAACAAGTCCACGGTGCCGGTTGGAACCGCCGACCGGGTGCGGCAGGCGATTGCCGAAACGCTGGCTGCACGCGGCATGCAGATTCCGTTCCAAGTGGTGTCCAACCCCGAGTTCCTGAAGGAAGGCGATGCCGTCAACGACTGCATGAAGCCGGACCGGATCATCATCGGCAGCAGCGACCCGGCCGCGATTGCCACGCTGCAACGGCTATATGCGCCGTTCAACCGCAACCACGACCGCGTCGTGGTCATGGATGTGCGCTCGGCCGAACTGACCAAGTACGCCGCCAATGCCATGTTGGCGACCAAGATCAGCTTCATGAACGAGATGGCCAACATCGCCGAGCGTGTCGGTGCCGACATCGAGCATGTGCGCCTGGGCATCGGCTCGGACCCGCGCATCGGTTTCCACTTCATCTATCCCGGTGCCGGTTTCGGCGGTTCCTGTTTTCCCAAGGATGTCAGCGCGCTGGAGCGCACCGCCCGCAGCATCGGCTATCCGCCGCAGCTGCTGCAGGCGGTGGAAGCGGTCAACGACCGCCAGAAGGACCGCCTGCACCAGTTGCTGCGGGCCCACTTCGGTGAGCTGGCCGGGCGCACGATCGCCCTGTGGGGTCTGGCCTTCAAACCCAATACCGACGACATGCGCGAGGCTTCCAGCCGGCGCCTGATGGAACAGTTGTGGCGGGACGGCGCCCGCGTGCGTGCCTATGACCCCGAAGCGATGGCGGTCACCCGCGGCCTGTACGGCGAGCGCGAGGATCTGGAGTTGTGCCCGGACCCGTGGACGGCGCTGGACGGTGCCGACGCCCTGGTGGTACTGACCGAGTGGAAGGCTTTTCGCAGCCCGGATTTTGCCCGCCTGCGCGACCGCCTGGCGCAACCGGTGATCATCGATGGCCGCAACATGTACGAGCCTGCCGATGTCGAAGCCGCCGGACTGGCTTACTACGGCATCGGCCGCGGCCGCTCGGTGCAGGTGCCGCAAGCCGTTTGAACCGGCGGGCCCCGGTGATTGCCCGCATCGGTGCCCTGCCCCGTGCCCGGATGACTGCAACGAGGCGCCGGCAGCTCAGCGCGTCGGTGCTGGCCGGGACTGGCCCGGGCGCCTCAGGTCAGTGTTTGCCTCAACGATGACCCAGGCGCAGCGCTGCCGCGCAGACAAAGGGGCACACCGTGGTGGTGGCGGCCAGGCCGGCGGCCAGCAGCAGCAGCGGTGCCCGGATGGGCAGGCCCTGGCTGGCGGCATCCAGGCAGCCCATCGCCAGGATCAGTACCGGCGCCACCAGCGGCAGCAGCAGCAGGGCCAGCAGCATGCCGCTGCGGTGGGCATTCACCGTGAGTGCGGCGCAGGTGGCGCCGATCCAGGCCAGCGTGGGCGTGGCCAGCAACAGGGTCAGCATCAGCAGCGGCAGTTGCGGTACCGGCAGGTGCAGCATGATCGCAAACAGGGGCGTGGCCAGGATCAGCGGCAGGGCCGCGGTCAGCCAGAAGGCCAGCACCTTGGCCAGGACCAGGACGGGCAGGCCGGCCGGCGCGGTCATCAGCTGCTCCAGGCTGCCGTCATCGGCATCGGGACGGAACAGGCCGTCGAGTGCAAGCAGGATCGCCAGCACCACGGCCAGCCAGACGATGGCGGCGGCAATGCGGCCGAGCAGGGGCGGTTCCGGGCCGACCGCCAAGGTGGTCAACAGGCACACCAGCACGGCGAAGAACAGGGGCTGGAGCAGATCAAAACCGCGGCGGATGGCCAGGCGCAGGTCACGGCCGAGCACGGCCAGGAAGGCGTTCATGGCGATGTTCCGCTAGCGCGGGCCGGGTCCAGCATGACCAGCTCGCGGGGGCCGGCAAACCCGGCCTGGTCGGGCCGGTGCACGCTCAAGGCCAGGGTGCCGCCGCTGCGCAGGTGGCGGTCGATCAGCCGGTCGACCAGCAGGCAGCCATCCGGATCCAGGTTGGCATAGGGTTCGTCCAGCAGCCAGATCGGGGCGTCGATGAGCAGCAGGCGGGCCAGGGCGACGCGTTTGCGCTGGCCGGCCGACAACTCCCGCATCGGCACCGACTCGTAGCCTGACAGCCCGACACTGGTCAGGGCCTGGCTTGGGCCCATGCGCTGGTCGGCGCCATGCAGGCGGCAGGCAAAGCGCAGCGACTCGGCCACGGTGAGGCCGGACTTCAAGCCCAGGGCATGGCCCAGCCAGGCCACTGACAGCGGTTCCTCGCGGTTGTCGTGGGCGCGCTCGATGCGCCCGTGCTCGGGCCGCACCAGGCCGGCGAGCAGGCGCAACAGCGTGCTCTTGCCGCTGCCGTTGGCACCGCAAAGGATGCCGCCCCGGCCGGCTTCCAGGGTCAGGTCCAGGCCCTGGATCAGCGGTTCATCGTCGTAACCGAAGCACAGGCCGCGGACCCGAAGCAGGGCCGGGCGGGACGCCGCATCGGGCCCGCCCGACAATGCGACAGCATCACCGGCACCGCTGCCGGCGGTGATCTCCGGAGCGGGCATCATGCGGGCCGGCCGGCATCTGTGCCCGGCTCTCCCGCCGCGCCGTCTCCAGCGCCGGCGTGGTCGCAGTCGGCAAACAGGGCCAGTAACCGGGGCGGGGGGGTGTGCGGACGATTCCGGGCCGGCGAGCGGCTCATTCCTTGCCGCCACCATCGCCCGACGGATTGCCGCCGCGCTTGCGGACCCGGCGGAACGGTCCCCGGCGCTGCCGCCCGGCACCGCGCTCGTCGCCGGCGGCCGCGGCCGGCTTGCCGGATTGGTCCGGTTTGCCGCCCTTGGCAGGCTTCCTGGCCGGATCGGCACCCTTCCGGGCCGCAGGCTTGGCCCCGCGTGGCCGCTGTGGCTTGTTGCGGGTGCCGCGATTGCCCGGCGCGGACGGCGGTCGCGCGGGGCGGTTGCCCTCGGCCGGCGGCAGACGGTTGCCATCCACCGGGGGGCGATCCACCACCAGGTTGCCGCGGTTGTCATCGCTGCCATGGGCGCGGCCGGTTTCCGAACCTGGATACCAGGTACGGAACAGCATCTCGTTGCTGTCCATCGGGCCGGTCATCACCTTTGGCTGGCGCGGCTTGCGCGCCCGGTTGCCGGCCGTGGCCGGCCCCGGCGCGCGATTGCCGCGCTCCGGCCGGGTTTCGTCTCCAGCACGCTTGCGGGCGCCGGGGTTGCGGGCGCCAGGTTTGCCCGGGGCACGTCCGGCGACGACCTTGCCGCCGCGCTTGCGTGCGCCCGGGCCGGCGCCCGGGCCGCCCGGACGGGGCCGGCGCCGGGGCGGACGGTCGTCAAGCAGGGGCCGGTCGAAGGCGCGCAGCTCACGTTCTTCCTCGTAGCTGGAGCCGCCGGTCCAGGCGCGTTGCTGGCGCGGCTCGGGACGGAATTCGTTGGCCGGCCGCACCGGTGCCCGGCGCTGGCCCAGGATCGGTTCCAGGGTCAATGATTGCGGGGTATCACCCAGGCCGACGCTGTGGCGCAGGGCGCGTACCTGTTCGGCATCCAGCGCCCGGTGATGGCCACGGCGCAGTTCGCGCGGCAGCTCGACCAGGCCATAGCGGATGCGCTTGAGCCGGCTCACGGTCAGGCCCATCGCCTCCCACAGGCGGCGCACCTCGCGGTTTCGGCCCTCGCGCAGCACGACCCGGTACCAGGCGTGCTTGTCATCGCGATGGATCTCGTGGATCTCATCGAAGGCGGCCGTGCCGTCCTCCAGTTCCACGCCGGCGGTGAGCTGCTGCAGGTGCTGGTCGGTGACCTGGCCGAAGATTCGGCAGACATATTCGCGCTCCACTTCCTGGCGCGGATGCATCAGGGCATTGGCCAGCTCGCCATCGGTGGTCAGCAGCAGCAGGCCGGTGGTGTTGATGTCCAGGCGGCCGACGCTGACCCAGCGCGCGCCCTTCAGGCGCGGCAGCTTCTCGAACACGGTGGCCCGGCCTTCCGGGTCGTCATTGCTGGTGACCAGGCCCTCGGGCTTGTGGAACATCAGCACGCGGGTTTCTTCCGGTGCGCAGGGAACGGCGGCGAAGCGGCGGTTGTCCAGCTCCACCCGGTCGCCACTGTTGAGCTGGGCGCCGAGCTGGGCGACCTCGCCATTGATTCGCACTTCGCCGGCGGCGATGCGTTCTTCCAGCGCCCGGCGCGAGCCCATGCCGGCATTGGCCAGCACCTTGTGCAGGCGTTCGGTGATCGCCGGCAGGTTGCTTTGGCCGCGGCGCAGGGAAAGGACCTTTCTTTCGGTTGTCATGGTGTCTGGCTTCAATTGCGGTCGACGGGGTCGACGGTGGCGTCCGGGTCACTGGCTTGGGCGCCTGTGTGGTCCGGATCGCCGACAGGAGGTTCGCCGGTGGTGCCGGCTTGCGGTTTGGGGGCGGGGGCTTCGCGGGACGGCTTCGGAGGGATTCCGGACCGTGCCGCGTCATCGCCACCGGTTTGTGCGGCTGATGGTTCTTCGGTGCCGCTATCGGCATCATCGCCCGCGTTGTCATCGGTATTGCCATGGTCGTCCGCCGTGGCCTGGGCGTCGGTGTCGGCGTCGGTGCCAGTGGTCTGCTCGGCCGGCGCGCTGTTGGAGCCATCCAGATCCAGTTGCGGTTCCAGGGCATCCAGGTCGCGCAGTGCCGACAGCGGTGGCAGTTCGTCCAGGCTGCGCAGCGAGAAGTAATCCAGGAAGGCCCGGGTGGTGCCATACAGTGCCGGCTTGCCGGGCACATCACGGTGGCCAACGACGCGCACCCAGTCGCGCTCTTCCAGCGTGCGCAGGATGCTGGTGGCCACCGAGACACCGCGGATCTGCTCGATTTCACCGCGCGTGATCGGCTGCCGGTAGGCCATCAAAGCCAGGGTTTCCAGCAGCGCCCGGGAATAGCGGCTGGGGCGCTCGGTCCACAGGGCATCCAGATGCGGAAAGACCTCGGTGCGCACCTGGTAGCGAAAGCCCGAGCCGACTTCGACCAGTTCGATGCCGCGGCCCTGGCAATCCTCGGCCAGGCCATGCAGCGCTTGGCTGATGGCATCCAGGGCCGGCCGCTGGTCGGCATCGAACAGCTCCGCCAGCTGGGCCGGCCGCAGCGGTCGGGATGACGCCAGCAGGGCGGCCTCGATGATCGGTTTCAGGCGCTCTGGTTCCATGGGCTGTTGTCGTTGGGGGCGTCGAATTCGGAGTCGGGCACCTGGGCCGGGCCATCGGCGCCGTCGGCGGCGGTGCGCAGGTGGATGGGCCCCAGAGGCTGTTCCTGCACGATCTGGATCAGTTGTTCCTTGGCCAGCTCCAGCAGCGCCAGGAAGGTGACGATGATGCCGCGCCGGCCATGGCCGGGGTCGAACAGGGTCTGGAAGGCGTGGAACTGGCCATTGCCCAGTCGCGCCAGAATATCGGTCATCCGTTGCCGTACCGACAGCGTATCGCGCTGGATCTCATGGCGTGACAACAACTCGGCACGCTTGAGCACATCCTTCAGCGCCAGCAGCAGTTCACGCAGATCCACCGTCGGCGGCAGGCGGATGATCTTGCGCTCGCCGGTGTCCACGTGGACCGGCATGAAATCGCGTTCCTGGCGGGGCAGGGCATCCAGGTCCTGGGCGGCCTGACGGAAGCGTTCGTATTCCTGCAGGCGCCGGACCAACTCGGCCCGGGGATCGTCTTCGACCTGTTCCTCGGTTGGCGGCCTTGGCAGCAGCAGGCGTGATTTGATCTCGGCCAGGATCGCCGCCATCACCAGGTACTCGGCAGCCAGTTCCAGCTTCAGTTCCTGCATCAGCTCGATGTAGTGCGTGTACTGGCGGGTGATTTCTGCGATCGGGATGTCCAGGATGTCCAGGTTCTGGCGCCGGATCAGATACAGCAGCAGGTCCAGTGGACCTTCGAAGGCATCCAGGATCACTTCCAGCGCATCGGGCGGGATGAACAGATCCTCGGGCATCTTCACCAATGGCTGGCCCAGCACCATCGCCAGCGGCATTTCCTGCTGCTGGGGCGTTGACGACGGCGATGCGGTCGTGACGGTTTCGGGGCTCATCGGCGCTCGGCCAGGCGAAGATCGCAAGCGGCTGCAGCCCGGGCGTGCCGAAAGGCGGCCCATGCAGCGGCGGACAAATCAATCAAGGGGGGCGTGGTCAGCCCCAGGAATCGTGGACGGTGCAGGCGGTCCGGGCAGGCTCCCGCGGGATGGCGTCGTGAGCGCGCCAGCGGGCGGGATGGGGATTGCCGGAACGTAGCCTAGGGCCATTGCCACGGCCTTGTCAAAAACCGCGCCAACAGTATCGCCGCCGGCATTGTCGTCGTCGCGCCGTGCGCCGGCGACGTTTGCAGTGCTACATGACGGCGGCACATGGCGGCGGCTCACACTCGCAGGCTCTCGGCCGGGGGCACGCGCGTGGCCGTGCGCGCGGCGGCCATGGCGGCCACTGCACAGACCGCCAGGGCCACGAGCAGGGCCATGGCCGGCAGCGCCAGTCCGGGCAGGTAGCTGAAATCGAACACCTGGCTGGCCAGCAGCCAGCCGGTACCGGCGGCCAGGGCCGAGGCCACCAGGGCGGCGATCAGCGCCAGCAACAGCCATTCCAGCGCCAGCAGGCCGCTCAATTCGCGCCGGGAAATGCCCATCGCGCGCAGCAGGGCTGCTTCCCGGCGGCGTTCGGCCTGGGCATAGGCAAGGGCGCCGAGCAGCACCAGGATTGCCGCAAACAAGGCAAGGCCAAGCAGGCCCCGGGCCGCGCCGGCCAGTTCGCTGATCATTTCCCGGATCCGGTCCAGGATGGCACCGACATCGATCGGCGACAGGTTGGCGAACCGGCCGGTCAGCTCGGCGATCTCACCGGCGGCATCCGGCGGCAGGTGGAAGCTGCTGATGTAGGCATGGTCCAGGCGTGCGGCCGCGGCCGGGTTCAGCATCACGAAAAAGTTGACGTTGAACGAGTCCCAGCGGGTGTGGCGCAGGTTGGCAATGCGGGCGGGGATCTCCACTTCGCCCACGGCCAGGGTGATCCGGTCGCCCAGGCCCAAGCCCAGCCGCTGCGCGAACTGCGCCTCCAGGGACAGCAGCGGCTCGCTGTCGTCGGTCTGCCACCAATGGCCGGCGGCCAGGGTGTTGCCGGCCGGCATCTGCCGGCTCCAGCTCAGGTTGATCGGACCATCGCGCCAGCGTTGGCCGCGGGCTTCGGGAACCTCGTGCTCGCCGGCCGGCTGGCCATTGATCGTGAGGAAGCGGCCATTGGCCACCGGCATGGTGCTGACATTGACGGCACCGACGCCGCCAAGCTGGTCGAGCACGGCCTGGCGTTGCCCGGGCTGGATGTTGAGCACGAACCAGTTGGGCGTCTGCGCGGGCAGTTGCTGTTGCCAGTGGCCAAGCATGTCCGGCCCGATGCGCACGGTCAGCAGCAGCGCGGTCAGGGCCACGGCCAGGGCGGTGCCCTGGAGGATGGCCAGGAACGGCCGCCGGACCAGGCGCATCACTGCCAGGCGGCGCATTCCTGAGCCCCGGGCCAGGACCACGGCGAGCAGGCGCAGGCACAGCCAGACCAGGCCGGCGCACAGGGCGGCAGCGCCGGCCAGGCCCAGCAGCACGATCAGCACCAGGCGCGGCTGGCCACCCAGCAGCAGGCCGGCCAGGGGCAAGCCCAGCAGCGGCAGTGCCAGCCAGCGCACCGGATTTCCCGGCTGGCTGGCGGCCGACTGCAGCACCCGCAGGGGCGGCACCCGCAGCAGCCCGAGCAACGGCGGCAGCACGCACATCAGCAGCAATGCCAGCAGGGCGAGCAGGGTGGGCAGCGCCGCTGCCAGGTCGGCTGGTGGCAGCGTGCTGTCCAGGCGCTCGGCCAGCATCCGGGCCAGTTGTTCTTCGCCCAGCCAGCCCAGGCCCAGGCCGATCAGGGCGGCGGGCAGGGCCAGCGCCAGGATCTGGCCCAGGGGCAACAACAGCACTTCCAGCCGGCTGGCGCCCAGGCAGCGCATCAGCGCGGCAGCGGCGGCTTCGCGCTCGGCCAGGCGCGCCAACGCCAGCCACATCGCCAGCACGGTCAGCGCCAGGGTCAGCAGCACCGCCAGGTCGATGAAGCTGCGGCCACGTTCCCAGGTGCCGCGCAACTGTGCCGCGGCATCCTCGATCCGGCTCAGCCGCTGGCCGCCTTGCAACTGCGGCTCCAGCCAGAGGGCATAGCGGTCGATGGCGCGCGCCGGACCGGCCAGGAACAGGCGGTAGTCGGGCCGGCTGCCCGGCCCCAGCAACCCGGCCCGGTGCGCATCATCCAGGGCCACGATCAGGCGCGGCGCCATGGCGAACAACTGGTTGCCGTCGGGATCCTCGACCAGTTCACCGGCGACCTGTAGGGAGACTTCGCCGAATTCGATCTCGTCGCCAGGCCGGATGGCCAGTTCCTGCAGCAGGCGCGAGTCGCCAAAGGCCTGGCCCGGCGCCGGACCGGGAACCACCGAGTCCGTGGCCTGCCCGGCCAGCCGTACCCGCAGCTGGCCGCGCACCGGGTAATCGCCGGCCACGGCCTTGATATCGGCCAGTTGCTGCTGCTCGCCGGCGAACAGCATGCTGGGGAAGCCCAGGCTCTCGGCGCTGCGCAGGCCCAGTGCGGTGGCCTGCTGGCGCCAAAGGTCAGGCACGGGCGATCGGGAATTGACCCGCAGGTCACCGCCATTGATCGCTGCCGCCCGTTCCTGCAGCAGATCCAGCGTCCGTTGCGCGGCCAGTTGCACGGTGGCCAGGGCGGCGACTGCGAATACCAGGGCGACCAGGAACAGGCGGGTCTCGCCTTGGCGCAGCTGGGCCGGCAGGCCGCGGACAATGACCCGGGGCAGGTTCATGACGCTGGCGTTGACGGTGCCGGTGCCGGCTTGCGCGGACTGGCCGGTGCGGCCGCCGGCGCCAGGCGGCCCTCGACCAGGGCGAGCTGCTGGTCGCATCGGGCGGCCAGTTCCAGGTCATGGGTGACCAGCACCAGAGTGGTTCCGGCCTGGCGTTGCAGGTCGAACAGCAGGCCGGTGACCGAGGCGGCGTTGTCGCCATCCAGGTTGCCGGTGGGCTCGTCGGCGAACAGCACCGGTGGGGAGTGCACAAAGGCCCGCGCCAGGGCGACGCGCTGCTGCTCGCCACCGGAAAGCTGCCGGGGAAGGTGGTGCAGCCGGTGGCCCAGGCCAACGCGGTGCAGGGCCTGGAGGCTGCGCTCGCCGGGTCGGTCCAGGCCGGCAAGTTCGGCCGCCAGGCGCACATTCTCGGTCGCGTCCAGGGTGGGAATCAGCTGGAAGGACTGGAACACGAAACCGACCAGACGCCGGCGCAGTCGGGCCCGGTCTTCCTCGTCCATGGCGCCCAGATCGTGGCCGGCCAGCCATGACCTGCCCTGGTTGGGCACATCCAGGCCGGCCAGAAGGCTGAGCAGGGTGGTCTTGCCGGAGCCGGACCGGCCGATGATGGCCAGGCTGGCGCCCCGGTTCAGCGTCAGGTCGATGTCCTCCAGTATGGTGAGCCCGCCGTCCGGGCCGGCCACGCGCTTGCCCAGTTTTTCCGCCCTGATCACCGGCTCGCTGTCATTGTCGATGCCACTGGCGGTGGCTGCCGCGACCTTTGGATTGTCTTGCACCATGATCTTTTTCCGCTTCGTCCTGTTTGTCCTGATCACCGGCCTTGTTACTGGCACCGATTTGCACGCCGGCGAGCCGACCGTGCTGGTTGTTGGCGATTCACTCAGCGCTGCCCACGGCATGCCCGAGTCCGCCGGCTGGGTGGCGTTGTTGGCAGCTCGCAGCGCCGGCCGCGCGCAGGTGGTCAACGCCAGCATCAGCGGCGAGACCACGGCCGGGGGCGTGTCCCGGTTGCCGGGTCTGCTCAGTGCCCATGCGCCGGCCGTGGTGGTGGTCCAGCTGGGCGCCAATGATGGTTTGCGTGGGTTGCCGATCTCTCAGATCCGCGAAAATCTGGGGCAACTGGTGCATCTGGCCCGTGAATCCGATGCCCGGGTATTGCTGCTGGGCATCGAATTGCCGGTCAATTACGGACCGCGCTACCGCGACCAGTTGCGCCAGGTCTACGCCGGGCTGGCGGCGGAACTGGATACCGGCCTGGTGCCGTTCATGCTTGAAGGCGTGGCGCTGGATCCGGCGCTGATTCAGGATGATGGCCTGCACCCCAATGCCGCCGCGCAGCCGGCGATCCTGGACCATGTCTGGCCGGCGCTGGAAGCCATGCTCAACGGTTTGCCGGCAGCCCGCAGCCAGGCGCAGCCTTGATCGCCGCGGTTGCCGGCGCCGATGATCCAGCCGGGAAAGCGATGGCCAGCAACGATTGCCGCGCGCTGCCTGCCGGCCTCAGCCAAACGGCACCAGGCGACGCCACATCGGCTTGGGCCGCACCGCCGGTTCGCCCTGCAGGAAGGGGTGATCGGGGAAGTTGAGCTCGAGCACCCGGCGGGTGTCGTCGGCCAGTTCCTGCTCGCCCAGCTGCTGGTAGGAGTGGATCATGATCGCCAGCGCATCACCGCTGTCCGGCGCCTGCTGGTAATTTTCCAGCACGTGCTTGCTGCGGTTGACTGCGGCAACAAAGGCGCCGCGGCGCAGGTAGTAGCGGGCGATCAGGACTTCGTGGCGGGCCAGGGCGTTGCGCAGGAACACCATCCGCTGGCGGGCATCGGCGGTGTGGATGCTCTGGGGATAATCGCGCAGCAGGCGCGAGAAGTCCGAGAACGATTGGCGGGTGGCGCTCTGGTCGCGCTGGGCCTGGTCCAGGTTGACGTAGCGGCCGACGAAACTGGCCTCGCGTTCGAAATTCACCAGGCCGCGCAGGTATTGTGCGTAGTCGGCATGGTGGTGCGTCGGGTAGGTGCGCAGGAAGCGGTCGATGGTCGAGATCGCCTGGTCGGGCCGTCTGGAGCGATACTGTGCATAGGCCAGCTCAAGGTGCGCCTGCTCGGTGAGGGTGCCGAACGGGAAGCGCGCGATCAGCCGCTGGTGATAGCGGATGGCCCGATCATGGTTGCCACGCTGCAGGGCGGTATTGGCGATGTCATACATCTCGGCTACCGGCAGGGTTTCAATCCTGGCCAGGTGGCCACTGCGGCCGCAGGCGGCAATCAGCAGGACCAGCAACAGCAACAATATGGAGCGAGACAGGCGCATGGTATCGAACGATCCCAACCAGGAAATCCAGCGGCGATGATAACGGAAAGGCGATCCACGCCGGTGGCGACGACGACGACCGGTCAGGCCGGTGGCCAGGACCCGGGCAAACGGCAGGGCCGGCAGGCATCTGCCACGGTGCCCGATGAGGCGGTTGGCGGCCGCCTGGACCAGGTGGTCGCCGGCCTGTTTCCCGAGCATTCGCGCAGCCGGCTGAGCGAATGGATCCGTGCCGGCCGCCTGACCGTCGATGGCCGGTCGGGCAAGCCCTCCCAGCGGCTTCTGGGCGGTGAGCAGATCGTGCTGCAGGTCGAAGATGACTCCGGCAGCGGTCCCGGCGATGCCCCCGAAGCCATCACCCTGGATCTGCTGCATCGCGATGCAGCGTGCCTGGTGATCAACAAGCCGGCCGGGCTGACCGTGCACCCGGGCGCCGGCCAGGCTGCCGGTACCCTGGTCAATGCCCTGCTGCACCATGATCCCGGGCTGGCGGCGCTGCCACGTGCCGGCCTGGTGCACCGGCTGGACAAGGACACCACCGGTGCCCTGCTGGTGGCGCGCACGGCAGACGCCCATGAGCGCCTGGCTGACGATATGCGTGAGCGCACGATCAGCCGTGAATACCTGGCGCTGGTGCGCGGCGAAGTGATCGCCGGCGCCACCATTTCGGCGCCGCTGGGCCGGCACCCGCGCGACCGGCTGCGCCAGGCGGTGGTCGAGGATGGACGTCCGGCCGTCAGCCATTACCGGGTCCAGGAGCGCCTGCCCGGACATACCCTGCTGGCGGTGACGCTGGAAACCGGGCGCACGCACCAGATCCGCGTGCACCTGGCCCATGCCGGTTTCCCGGTCGTTGGCGATCCCCTGTATGGCGGCGGCCTGCGCCTGCCACGGGGTGCCAGCCCGGCGTTGCAGGACGCGCTGCGCGACTTCCGTCGCCAGGCGCTGCATGCCCGGCGCCTGGCTTTCGTCAGCCCCGATGGCGGCATGCCGGTCGAGGCGGAGGCGCCGATGCCGGCGGACATGGCTGCGCTGGTCCAGGCAATCCGGCAAGGCTGAGCCGTGGCCGGCAGCGCGCTGATGAGCGGCGATCTGGTCAGCCATGGCTTCATCCATGCCGGCATCGGGCGGGCCTGTGGCATCCGTGTCGTTGCCACCACCCGCCAGGCGCCGGGCTGCTCGGCGCCGCCTTGGCAGCACAGCAACCTGGGACTGCGTTGCGGCGATGATCCGGCCGTGGTCCAGGCCAACCGGCGCCGGCTGGTCTCGACCCTGGCGCTGCCCTCGCAGCCGGTCTGGCTGCAGCAAGTCCATGGCACCGGCGTGCTCGAGGTTGCCCGGCCCCTGTTGCGAGCCCGGCCGATGGCGGCCGAGCCGGTGGCCGACGCTGCCATCACCCGTTGCCCCGGTGCCGTGCTGGCGGTGCTTTCGGCCGATTGCCTGCCGGTGGTGCTGACCAGCCGGGACGGTGATGCCCTGGCGCTGATCCATGCCGGCTGGCGCGGTCTGGCGGCCGGTGTCATCGAAGCCACCCTGGCAGCGCTGGCCGCAAGCGGCGTCGCCGCCGGGCGGCTGCAGGCCTGGCTGGGGCCGGCCATCGGGGCAGCCGACTATGAAATAGACGCGCCGGTACGGGCCGCCTTCCTTGCTCACGATGCCGCTGCCGCGGCCGCGTTCAGGGCCAGCCGGGCAGGCCATTGGCGGTGTGATCTGTATGCCCTGGTGCGGCAACGACTGGGCCGGGCCGGGGTCACGACGGTCGCCGGCGGGCACTGGAGCACGGCCGCCGATGCCCGCCGTTTCCATTCCCATCGCCGCGATGGCCCGGCCAGCGGGCGGCAGGCCACCCTGGCCTGGATCGGGTCCGGTGCCGGCGACAATCCCCGCCCGGGTACTTGAAGACTGCGGCATTGCGCATGCGGTGTTGACTCGCCGCTGGCCGGGGCCTACAATTCGCGGTCTTTTCCCACGCGTTGCTCCCCAAGGATTTGCGCCATGTATGCTGTATTTACCGCCGGCGGCAAGCAATATCGCGCCGAAAAAGGCGCAGTCTTGCGCGTTGAGTTGATGAAAGCCGAGCCTGGCAGTGAGATCGAACTGGGCGACGTTCTGCTGTTGGCCGATGGTGATGACATCACCATCGGTGCGCCGCTGATCGAAGGCAGCAAGGTGACGGCCAAGGTGCTCGGCCACGGCCGCGCCGACAAGATCCGGATCATCAAATTCCGTCGCCGCAAGCACCACCGCAAGCAGATGGGACACCGTCAGCACTACACCGAAATCGAGATCACCGGCATCGCCGGCGGCCAGTAATCAGGAGGATTCGCAATGGCACAGAAGAAAGGCGTAGGTTCCTCGCGCAACGGCCGCGACTCCAACCCGAAGATGCTGGGCGTGAAGATGTATGGCGGCCAGGTAATCGAAGCTGGAAACATCATCGTGCGCCAGCGTGGCACCCAGTTCCATCCGGGCGTCAATGTTGGCCTGGGCCGTGACCACACGCTGTTCGCGCTGGTCAATGGCAAGGTCGAGTTCACCCGCAAGGGTCCGAACCGGCGCCGTACGGTCAACGTCGTCAGCGACTGAACGGCCGCAGCCAAGGCATTTATGGAAAGCCCCGCCCTGTGCGGGGTTTTTCATTCCCGCAGTATCCTTGCCGGGCTGGCCGGACGGCGTCCGCCTTGGCCTGCCCGGCCATTCCGTAAAGACTGTTCCTGCGCGCCAGGTGGTGAAGCATCATGAAATTCGTCGACGAAGCCGAGATCCAGGTTGAGGCCGGCAATGGCGGCAACGGTTGCGTGAGCTTCCGGCGCGAAAAGTTCATCCCATTCGGTGGTCCCGATGGCGGCAACGGCGGTGATGGCGGCGCCGTCTGGCTGGTTACCGACGACAGCCTCAATACCCTGATCGACTTCAGCCACCAGCGCATCTTCCGCGCTGAACGCGGCCAGAACGGTATGGGCAGCCAGATGACCGGCCGCCGCGGCGAGGATGTCCAGATCAAGGTGCCAGTCGGCACGGTGGTCACCCAGGTCGACACCGACGAGGTGATCGGCGATCTGACCGAGCCCGGCCAGACCCTGCTGGTGGCGCGTGGTGGCGAGGGCGGCCGCGGCAACATGAGCTTCAAGAGCTCGACCAACCGGGCGCCACGCCAGTCCACGCCGGGCAGCGATGGCGACCGGAGGAAGCTGCGCCTGGAGCTGAAACTGCTCGCCGATGTCGGCCTGCTGGGCTTTCCCAATGCCGGCAAGAGCACCTTCGTGCGCGCGGTCTCGGCGGCTACGCCGAAGGTCGCCGACTATCCGTTCACCACCCTGGCCCCGAAGCTGGGCGTGGTCTCGGTCGGCCGCCACCGCAGCTTTGTCATTGCCGATATTCCCGGCCTGATCGAGGGCGCGGCCGGCGGCACCGGCCTGGGCATCCAGTTCCTGCGCCATGTCCAGCGCAACCGCTTGTTGCTGCATCTGGTCGACATGGCGCCGATGGATGAGACCAATCCCGCCGACCAGGTGCGGATCATCGAAGATGAGCTGAAGACCTTCGACCCGGAACTGCTGGAGCGGCCGCGCTGGCTGGTGCTGAACAAGATCGACCTGCTGCCCGCCGACCAGGCCCAGGCGCAGGCCCGCGAACTGATCGATGAGCTGGACTGGCAAGGCCCCTGGTTCACAATCTCGGCACTGTCGCGGCAGGGCACCGGTGAGGTCTGTGCCCGGGTGATGGCGTTCCTTGACGAGTTGTCGCAACTTGAGGCCGAAGCCGAATCGCCGGACGTCGCCGGCTACCAGGGGCCGGCGGCACACTGATTTGACGGCGTGGCGCCTTGCACCGGCTTGCGCCCGTCGGCGTCAGGCCGGGCGATGGCGGGCTGTTCGGGCCGTGCTTGTCGGGGTCTGGCTGGCCCCACTCCTCGACTGAGCACCCAAAACTCCCTCCTTCGCTTGCGAAGGAGGGTCGGGGTGGATGCTGCGACGCGCAGCAGCGCAGGCTTTTTCCCCTCACTCCCCCTTCGGCCAGCGAAGGGGGGAAGCTGTATTCGCTGAGCAGTGGCGCTGATCAGGTGCCGGGTTGGCCAGGTACCGGGAGTCGGACAGGAATAGCGGCGCTAGAAAGAACGGCAC
>CAZUZT010000040.1:0-15529 GCA_964624575.1 uncultured Rhodanobacteraceae bacterium
CGGCATCGGCATCGGCATCGGCATCGGCATCGGCATCGGATGCGACTGTCGCCGCGGCGGACCGGTCGTCCTTCTCGTCCGGCGCACCGGTGGCCGCCGCTGCCGCGGCAGCTTCCGGCTCCAGCTCCGGCCCGGGAACTGGAACGGAACCATCGGGAACAGCATCGGCCATTGCCGGCATCGAGCCGGATTCGGGCGCCGATCCAGCCTCCAGGCCAGGCTCCGGGGCGAACCCGGGTCCATCTACGGGCAGGCCGGTGTCCGTTACGCCGGCCGATTCGCTCTGCAACCCGGAGGGCTCCGCCCAGTCGATTTCCGGCTCGGCTTGATCGCCTGCGGCATCGCCGTCGGCGCCAACCTGATCAGGAATCGCCGCCTCCTGGCCGTCGTCAACGAGGGCCAGGGATGGAGTGTCGCTGCCGACGCGGGGACGTTCGCTGGTCGCGGTTTCATCGACCCGGTCCGGGACGGCACGTGCCGTTTCGGCTTCGGGCAAGTTCTCAAGGTCAGCAGCGGTCACGTCCTGGCCATCGGCCAGGACCTGTGCGAGGGCCATGTTGCCGGCCACGTCGCGCTGCGGCGCCGGCTTGCCGAGCAGGGCCGCATGGAATTCGGGCAGGATGGCGGTACTGCTTTCCACCAGGGTGATGACCGCCAGGCTGGCTGGTCGACCGCCGTTGAGGACGCGGTTGAGCAGGTTCTCGACCTGCCAGGCAAATTCGCCCAGCAGCCGGGCGCCGACCATCCTGCCGCTGCCCTTGATCGTGTGGTAGCTGCGGCGGATCTCCCGCAGGCCAGCCAGGTTCTCCGGATTGTTGCGCCATTGCGGCAGGTATTCACCGAGCAGTGTCATCTGCTCATCAAGTTCTTCCAGGAACGTTTCCCGGATATCGTCGTCGCCGGCTTCGGTATCGGCAAAGCCGTAACCGGCGTCGGCCACCAGTGCCTGGAAACCCTGGCGTGCCGAGTGCAATGCGGCGATTGCCGGTGGCAACTCCGGCGTCGTGGCGCCCGAGCCACTGTCCGGCGCAACCGCTGGATCGTGCTCGACAGCGCCATCAGCCTGGGATCGGGTGTCGGTGCCGGGCTGGGTCGCGCCGGGTGGGGTCAATGCCGGTGCCTTGGCCTTTGCACCCGCCGAATCCGCCGCCGGCTCGAGGGTACGTTCGAACAGATCGTGCAGGCTGACCGCGGATGGCCAATGGCCCAGTTTGACCAGTGATTGTGTGGTCGGATCCAGGTAGTGGTCGTCGTGACCGCGATGGTCGGCGACCAGTTCCAGATAATATTCGACACCACTGACGGCATCGGCGTAACTTTCGATCTCGTCGGCAGTCAGCGGTTCGGCCCGGACGGCAGCCTCGCGCAGGAAGCCGGCCAATGCCAGGGTGCGCTCGGCGGCGGCGTCGAACTTCAACAACCACAGTGCCCCGGCGACATCGCGCATCAGGTCGACGGCAGTGA
This sequence comes from uncultured Rhodanobacteraceae bacterium, assembly GCA_964624575.1. GTDB lineage: Bacteria > Pseudomonadota > Gammaproteobacteria > Xanthomonadales > UBA2363 > Pseudofulvimonas. The sequence goes on from CAZUZT010000040.1 coordinate 1,465, forward strand.
CCAGACGCCCGTTGTCGTCGGGCTTGTCGGCCGACAACTGGGTGATGAACAGCTCCTTGCTGTTCTGCAGATTGATCGATGCCTCGACCAACGCCGCCTGGATCAGGCGCTGCCGCTCGACGCCGGTCAGCCGTCCGGGCAAAGGCGCGCCCTCTTCCTCCCTGGGCACCCAGCCCAGGCCATCGCGCTGGCCATGCAGCGCGGTTTCCACGTTGAGCAGCGAAGCGGCAATATCAAGCAGGGTCTGTTCATCGACCTGCCCGCCATCGATGATCGGCGCCAGCGCTTCACGCTGTGCCTGGACCTGGCTGCGTTCCACGCCCATGCCGAGGATGCCCAGGGTATCGGCGACCCGATCCAGCACCGGCAATTCCGCCGTCAGCCCGCTGGCATCGGAACGGTCGCCGCGCAGGTACAGGTCCAGCGCATCCTTGACCCGCAGCAACTCTTCTTCCAGTGCGTGCACGACACTGCCCAGCAACTGGCTGTTGCGGCCGCCCAGAACGCCCCGGGCGTGATCGATTTCCTCGCTCGACGGCAACAGGTCTTCCAGGCGGAAAGCCTCGCGCACCTGGTCGATGCGTTCGCCGCCACCACCGGCCTGGGCAACGTAATACAACAGGCTGCGCTGGAGTTCCTCGGAAGGCTCCTCGGCATACAGCCCTTCGCCCTGGTCGATGAGACGCTTGATCTCCCGGTCCAGGCGACCGAACAGCAGCTTGACCGAAATGCTGGCATCCAGGGTGTGCTCGCACAGGGCCTCGACCACGGCGCCGGTCACCCACCACAACTTGCGTGCCGGGCGTACCCACAGCAGTTTCAGCAACTCGTCGCTGAGCTCACCCAGGCGGACCAGCGCCGCATCGCCATCCTTGCCCCGGAACCACTCAAGCAACGCAAACTGCCAGGCCCGCCGAACGCCAATCAGGTTTCGTTCCAGGGCGCCTGCGGCCAACCGTTCGGATGGGTGCGGCAGTGAGGGTGGCAGTTCGGGATCGGCCTGCGGGATCAGCAGGACACTTTCGCTGAGCAGCTTCTCACCGCGGCACGAACGCAGGTCGTTGAGCAGTGGCAACAACACGATCGGGACATCGCGGTTGCCGGCCTGCAGCCGCTCCAGGTAGTCGGGCAATTGCAGGGCCGCGCGCAACAGGCTGGTGAGCGCATCCTCCATCCGCTGGACGCGGTCGGCGATGACCTCGGCCAGCAGCCGCTCCATCTCCTCGGCCACCAGCGCAGCCCCGTACAGTTCCATGATCCGCAACACGCCCTGGACCTGGTGCAGCTCGGCCAACGCGGTTTGCGCACTCTCACCCTGGAAGCCGTTTTCCGCATAACGCTCCAGGGCGTCGGCGGCACGGGCCAGGCAGGCGTCGATTTCCGGCTTGATCCAAGCCAGGCTGGTCTGGTCGATTCCGCTCTCAGGTCGCATGGCCTTGTCGCTGTCCCCGGTCCGGATCAAGAGCGCGTCTGGTCGGAGAGTGCCGGGTTGTCATCTGCCCCGGCCGTACCCTCCACCTGGATGAACTCATCGAATGCATCTTCGTCGCTGCTGCTATCGGCAGCAGACGTACTGTCGGTCTCGTCCGGGTCCTGAGCCAGCAGTGGCTCATCGCCGGCCGGTCCGGTCTCGGACACCCCTGGTTCTGGCAGCTTGAAGTCGGCGACCGTGCTGCGCAGTTCACCGGCCAGCTGCGCCAGGGCACCAATCGAACTGGCGGTGCGGTTGGCGCCGGCCGCGGTATCGCTGGTGAAGCCGCGGATCGCGTCCATGGTCTCGGCGATTTCGCCGGCACCGCGGGACTGCTGCTTGGAGGCATCGGAGATCTCGCCGATCAGTCGTGCCAGTTCCTGCGAGACATCTTCAATCTGATTCAGGGCACGACCGGCGTTCTCCGCCAGGCGGGCACCACTGACCACCCCGGCCGTGGTCTGTTCCATCGAACCGACCGCTTCATTGGTGTCGGTCTGAATGGTGTGGACCAGGGTTTCGATCCGTCGGGTCGCGTTACCGGCACGCTCGGCCAGTCGCTGCACTTCGTCGGCGACCACCGCGAAGCCGCGGCCCGCCTCACCGGCCGAGGCGGCCTGGATGGCGGCGTTGAGCGCCAGGATATTGGTCTGCTCGGAGATGTCGTTGATCAGCTCGACGATGGCGCCAATTTCCTGCGAAGACTCACCCAGCCGCTTGATCCGCTTGGAGGTTTCCTGGATCTGCTCACGGATGGCGTCCATGCCGGTGATGGTTTCGCGGACCACCTGCGCGCCTTCGGTGGCGATGGTCACCGAACGCTGGGCAACGTCGGCCGACAGGGCGGCGTTCTGCGACACCGCAGCGATCGACCGGGCCATGTCGGTCACCGACTGGGTAGCGGCGTTGACTTGGCGCGACTGCTGTTCGGCGGCCTGGGCCAGGTCGCTGGCAGTGGTCAGCGTGCCCTGGGTCGACTCGGCCACCTGGTTGGAGGTCTGGGTCATGGTGCCGACAAGGTTGCGCAACTGCTCGACGGTGTAGTTCATCGAGTCGGCGATGGCACCGGTGATGTCCTCGGTCACGGTGGCATGCACCGTCAGGTCACCCTCGGCCAGCGAGCCCATTTCGTCGAGCAGGCGCAGAATGGAATCCTGGTTGCGCTGGTTGAGTTCGGCGGTCTCGCGATAGCGTGCCGAATCGCGCCCCCACTGGCTGATGATCATCATCAGCAGGGCCAGGATGGCGATCGCACCGGAGGCGATGCCCCACCACAGGTTGGGAAACAACTGGCTGGCGGTGGACTGTTCCCAGACCCGGCCATGGTTGTTGCCGGCCCACAGCACCCGGTCGACATCATGGCTGGCGATCTGCGGCACCGCCGCACGGGCCGCAGCCAGGCTTTCCGCTCCTACCGCCAGCTCGCGCAGTGCCTCGTCGACCTCGGGCCACATCTGGGTGACCTCGGTCAGCGCCTGGCGGGCGTCGGGTACATCGACGGCCCGGATGCCCAGTTCGTCATTGCCGTTGAGCATGGCGTCCAGGATCTGGCCGAACAGCCCGCCGTCACGGACCAGGCCGTCGGCGGCGGCAGTGACGCGGGCGCCTTCCGGGGAGTTCTTCAGGTCGGCGATGCGGCGTTGCATGCGGTCGGTAAGCAGCAACTGGCGCGAGGCAACGAACACCTGGGCGGCGGCGGAGCCACGCTCGGTCAAGGCCCGGACCACGGCGTCCATGCGGTTGTTGATCGCGGGCATGCGCTCGTCGACCAGGTCGGCGGCGCCCATGCTGTCCAGGATCAGGTCGCGCTGGTCCTGGATCGAACGTGCCGAGCCGGCCAGCGTGCCCCACTCATTGGCCAGGGTGTCGTAACTCTCCCGGACCAGGGCGTCGCCCTGGCCACTGGCGCCGGCCAGTTCGCGCAGGATGCCGTCGCCGGTTTCCAGGCTGGAGCGCAGCTCGTCGAACGCCAGGGCGTTGCCGTGCGCCGCGCGCTCGGTATAGGCGACGGTGCGCAAGGCGGTCACCTGGAGCCGGCTGGCATTGGCCGTGGCTCCGGAAACCACCGATGTCTGCTGCTGGTTTAGATAGATGTTGACGCCGAAAACGATGACGGCAACTGCCATCAGCAACATCCAGAAGCGCGTGCCTCCAGAACCGGATCCGGACCTGCCAGTGGTGGGACTTGCCATATCAAACGTACTCCCCGTTTGTTTCCAGGCCGCCCAGCTCAGGCGGCTGCATCAAGAAATGCCTGTGCCCTGAGCAAGGTCGGCAACGAAAGGACCGGCCAATACCGCTTGCCGGCTGCATCGCCATAAGCATGGGTTACGTACGGCAGGACCCGCGGCTCAACCACTTCGTCAGCAACCACCGCCGCTGTTTCCTCGAAGCCACGTTGACCCAGTACGGATCCCACCAACAAGCCGGTAGCCGCCGCCCCCCGTTGACGGACCACCAGCACACGATTGCGATCTTCCTGTTCGGTGACCTCACCAAACAGGAAATGTTTCAAGTCAACCACGGTGAGCAGTGCACCGCGCAGATTGGCAATGCCTCGCAGCCAGGGCTGGGCCCCGGGCACGTAGGTCAGGTTGGGCATCACCAGGATTTCTGCGACCTCGTTGATCGAGGCCACCAGTTCGATACCGTGGACATCAAAGCACAGGCCGCGCCACAGGACCTTGCCACCCTCCTGCGACGAAGGTGCCTGGGCCTGATGCGCGAGCGCCCGCTGCTCGAAGTCGATCAGCAGCGTATAGGGCGTGGCGCTGGAACTGGCCATGACGCGCCCGCTCAACCGGCCAGGATCGCGTTGACCCGGCCGATCAGGTCGTCTTCCTTGGCCGGCTTCACCAGATAGTCCCGCGCGCCCTGGCGCAGGCCCCAGATGCGGTCGGTCTCCATGCTCTTGTTGCTCAGGATGATGACCGGGATCGCGGCGGTGCTGGGATCCTTGTTCAGGCTGCGCGTGGCCTGGAAGCCGTTCATGCCGGGCATGACCACGTCCATCAGGATCAGATCGGGCTGTTCGCGCCTCGCGGAGGCGATCCCGTCCTCGGCCTGTGGTGACGAGGACACCCGGTGACCATGCTTTTCCAGAATGGTGCGGTAGATGGTGGTTTCAGTAGGTGAGTCGTCGATGATCAGGATGTGGGCCACGTTTAGCCTCCTCCCAGGTACCGGTGAAATGTCTTCACTGCTCCGAATGCCGCCGGATGGCTCCGAGCAGCTCGTCGCGGGTGAAGGGCTTGGTCAAATATTCATCGGACCCAACGATTCGGCCCCTGGCCTTGTCGAACAGCCCGTCCTTGGACGACAGCATGATCACCGGCGTTGACCGGTAGAGCTGGTTGCTCTTGATCAACGCGCAAGTCTGGTATCCATCCAGACGCGGCATCATGATGTCCACAAAAATTATGTTCGGCTGGTAGTCGGTGATCTTGGCCAGGGCTTCAAAGCCGTCGTTGGCCGTGACCACGTCGTAACCTTCCTTTTTCAGCAGGGTCTCGGCGGACCTGCGGATGGTTCGGGAGTCATCGATCACCATCACCTTCAGCCCCGTGATGCCCCCACTTGCATCTGTATCGCTCGTTGCCACCGTCTGATCCACGTACATCCCCTGCTTTCCTTAGCCAGACGTCATGATGGCTTCATGACTGTGGCTGTTGTATGCGCGGGGCGCCGTCCTGTCAAGCTGAACTCGGGCGATGGCCACCCTGCCGCGCGGCTGCACACTGCCGACGGGGCGGGGAAAACCCGCTATACATCGTGTCGGACAGGCCACCGGCGGGGAGGCGCGGCAACAATCCGCACCGGCATGGCGGTGACCGCGAGCACACGCCCGCGCCGTGGCCACCGGGCCGGCCGCGCCGCCACCCGGGCCAATCACCGTGCCAGCCCAGAGCGGACCGGCCCTGCAGACACGCCCTCGGCCGCCGGCCGGGCCCCACCCCGGCCGGATATCCGGGTTATCCTGCCACCTTCCATTCACGCATCGGAACTGGCCATTCATGGCACTTGCTATTGCCGTCCTGATGGACCCGATCGGGTTGATCACCCCGGCCAAGGACACCACCCTTGCCCTGCTGCTGGAAGCCCAGCGCCGTGGCCACCGGCTGTATTACGTCGAGCAGGCCGGAATGACGCTGGCCGGGTCCACCGTCGAGGTCAACGCCAGACCACTGCAGGTGTACGACGACGCCAGCCACTGGCACCAGCTGGGCGACAGCCAATGGCAGCCGTTGGCGAGCATGGATGTGCTGTTGCTGCGCAAGGATCCACCGTTCGATCGCGAATACCTCTACGACACCCTGCTCGCAGACCTGGCCGAGAAGGAAGGCGTGCGCGTGGTCAACCGCCCGCAGGCACTGCGCGACGGCAATGAAAAACTGTTCACCCTGCACTTTCCGCAGTGCTGCCCGCCAACGCTGACCAGCCGCGATGCCGGCCGCATCACCGGCTTTGTGCAGGAACATGGCGACGCCATCCTGAAGCCGCTGGACGGCATGGGCGGCGCCGGCATCTTCCGCGTCCATGCCGATGACCCCAACCTCAATGTGATCATCGAGACGCTGACCGACAGCGGTCGCAACCTGGCCATGGCGCAGCGCTTCCTACCCGAGATCGCCCAGGGCGACAAGCGCATCCTGGTCATTGACGGCACCCCGGTGCCCTATGCCCTGGCCCGCATTCCCCAGGGCACCGAGTTTCGCGGCAACCTGGCCCGCGGCGGCCGTGGCGTGGCCCAGCCGCTGTCCGACCGAGACCGCTGGATCGTCGACCAGGTCGCTCCGGAACTGCGCCGCCGGGGGCTGCTGTTCGTCGGCCTGGATGTCATCGGCGACTGGCTGACCGAGATCAACGTCACCAGCCCGACCGGCGTCCGGGAACTGGACCAGCAGTGCGGGCTGAACATCGCCGGTCAGCTCATGGACGTGCTGGAGACACGATGAGCGCAGGCGGCGTGGGCACCGGCGTGGTCGTGGGCGGCGGGGAACGACTGGTGCTGACCCTTCTGTTCTCGGCCCTGCTGCATGGCGTGGTGCTGCTCGGAGTCGGTTTCGGTACCGGCCAGCCGGCGGCGGCACCACCGATGCTGGACATCATCCTGGTCGCCACCGGCACCAACCAGGCGCCAGACCAGGCCGACTTCCTGGCCCAGGCCAACCAGGAGGGTGGCGGCGACCTGGACGAGGCCGTGCGCCCGACCGCACTGGCCAGCGCCCCGACCATCGAACCCGATCCCGGTGATGCCCCGGTGCAGCAGGAAGCCGCCGCACCCCGGCCCGAGATCGCGCCGGCACCGGTGGTGAGCTCGGTCGGCCAGGACCGCCGCAACGAACCGACGATCGCGCCCACCGAGCCGCTGCCCGCAGTCGACGACAGCGAGCAATTGCGCCAGCTGCAGGAAAAGATCGCCACCCTGGCCGCCGAGCAGGCCAACCGGCAGCAGGAGTACGCCAAGCGGCCGCGCAAGAAATTCATCTCGGCCCAGACCCGTGAGTACTTCTATGCCACCTACCTGAAGGCCTGGGATGCCCGCATCGAACGGATCAGCAATCGCGAGTACCCGGCGCAGTTCGCCCGCCACGGCCTGCACGGACAGTTGATCATGACCGTGGAGATCGAGCGCGACGGCCGCGTCGCCAGCGTCGAGATCATCGACCCCAGTCCGCACCGGGTACTCAACGAAAGCGCGATCCAGATCGTGCATCGGGCGGCCCCGTTCAACCCGTTCCCGCGCAATCCCGATGAGCCGGTCGATATCCTGCACATCACCCGCACCTGGCAGTTCCTGCCCAGCGGCGAGGTGCGTCAGCGGTGACCGCATTGCGGCACCGGGCCATGATCCGGGCGTCGTCGCGGCCCTGCCGCCGGGTGCGGTATCCGGGATAGACTTTGGCCATGCAGCACAGCCCTACCCCTGTTCCTGGCGACCGCCGGCGGACACCCGACAGCCGACCGGGACGCGATCAGGGTGGCGCTCTTCCCCACGTCGCTGGACCAGCCGACACCGGACCATTGGTGGCAGGTCGGCCGCTGCCGTTCAAATGCGCAGCCGGCAGTGGCGATGCGACATCGCGCGGCGGCCGTGCCGGCGACCGGGGCGATGATCGGGGCGACCATGACAGCACCCACACCCGCCTGAACGACCACTTCCTGATCGCCATGCCGGCGCTGGATGATCCCAATTTCAGCCGTGCCGTGATCTACCTGTGCCAGCACGACCGGCATGGTGCCATGGGCCTGACCATCAACCGGCGCGCCGGATTCACCCTGGGGCGGGTGCTGAAGCAGGCCGGCATGACCGCAGCCACACCGGAAATCGACGACCAACCGATGCTGATCGGTGGTCCGGTGATGACCGAGCTTGGCTTCGTCCTGCACCAGACCGATCAGCGGCGCTGGGATTCCAGCCTGCAGGTGACTGCGCAACTGTCGGTCACCACCTCGCGCGACATCCTGCGTGCCTATGGCGAAGGCCAGCCGCCGGCTCGGCAGCTGTTCGCGCTGGGTTATGCCGGCTGGGGCGCAGGGCAGCTGGAACGCGAGCTGCTGGACAATGCCTGGCTGACGGTTCCGGCCGATCACGACATCCTGTTCGACACGCCGATCGAACAGCGCTGGCAGGCCGCCGTCGGCCTGATCGGTATCGACCCGCAGCAGCTGTCCGGCTATTCCGGCCGTGCCTGAAAGCGGCCACAACCCGGCGCCGGTCGATGGCTCCCCCGCGGCGGCGACGCTGAGCCCGGTGATGGCCTTTGATGTCGGCGCCAAACGCATTGGTGTCGCCATCGGCCAGGCCCTGACCGGCGACGGCCGTGGCCTGACCGTGATCGCCAATCATTCCCACGCCAAGGTGCTGGCGGCCATTGCTCCGCTGATTGGCCAGTGGCAACCGGCGGCGCTGCTGGTGGGCCGGCCGCTGACCCTGGACGGCGACGAACAGCCGGCCAGTGACCGGGCACGGGGCTTTGCCCGGGCCTTGGCACGGCATTTTGATCTGCCGGTGATCGAGGTCGACGAACGCTCCAGCTCACGCATTGCCGCCGCCCGCTTTGCCCAGGGGCGCCGCGACGGCCTGCGCCGGCGCTCCCAGGGCGACCAGCTCGATGCCGACGCCGCCGCGGTGCTGGTGCAACGCTATTACGACCAGCCCCGCGCCCATGCCGCCGTGCCCCTGGCCTGATTGATCCGCCAACCGCCATGACACCTGCCACCCTGCCACCCTGCCCTGCCGCCGCCCTGACCCGGCTGTGCGATATCGATGATCTGGACCGGTCCAGCGCCCTGGCCTTGCTGGACCGTGCCCAGGCGCTGCATGCTGCCGCCTTGGGCCGGGCCCCGGCCTTGTCGAGCCTGGCCGGGCGCACCGTGGTCAACCTGTTCTTTGAAAACTCGACCCGCACCCGGACCTCGTTTTCCCTGGCCGCCCGCCGCCTGGGCGCCGAGGTGGTGGATTTCCAGGCCCACACGTCGTCGGCCGGCAAGGGCGAGTCGCTGCTGGATACCTGGGCCACGTTGCGGGCCATGGGTTGCGACGCGTTTATCGTGCGGCACTCCGAAGATGGCGCCGTGGCCGGCCTGGCGGACCGCATCGGACAGTTGGAAGGCGATACCGGCAGCCCGGTGATCAACGCCGGCAGCGGCCGCCGCGCCCATCCCACCCAGGCCCTGCTCGATGCCCTGACCATCCGCCAGCGCAAACCGGACCTGTCTGCCCTGACCGTGGCCATCATCGGCGACATCCGCCACTCGCGCGTGGCGCGCTCGAACCTGAAATTGTTGCCGATGCTGGGTATCGGTGAGCTGCGTGTCGCCGCGCCCCCGGCCCTGCAAGCCGATGAGCTGCCACCGGGCGTGCGCCGCCTGGATGCCATCGAACCGGCCCTGGCCGGCGCCGATGTGGTGATGATGCTGCGCCTGCAGCGCGAGCGCATGGCGGCGGCCCAGGTGGCCGACGGCGAGGCCTATTTCCGCGACTGGGGCCTGACCAGCCGTCGCCTGGCGCTGGCGGCACCCGATGCCATCGTCATGCATCCGGGCCCGATCAACCGTGAGGTTGAAATCGCCTCCGAGGTCGCCGACGGGTCGCAGTCGGTGATCCTGACCCAGGTCGGCAATGGCGTGGCAGTGCGCATGGCGGTGCTGGAGGCGGTGCTGTCCGGGCGCTGATGCCCTTGAAGGTGCCGACGGGAGCAGGACGCGCCTTGGCAACGGCAAACCCGATCCGCTCAGCGGCAGCCACTACCCGGCGATGGCACCTGCCGGAAGCCGGGATATTCGGGATTGCCGCCGCCATTGCGCAATGAATTGCGCCAGCAGGGCACGATCGGTGTCATCCAGTGCCGCCCGCGCCAGCAGGTCCGGACGGCGCAGCCAGGTCCGGCCCAACGCCTCCTGCCGGCGCCAGCGCGCAATCGCGCCATGATCACCCCCGCGAAGAACTTCCGGCACCTCGCCCAATTCATGCCGCTCCGGCCGGGTCCAGTGGCCGCAGTCGAGCAGGCCATCGCCGAAGGAATCCTGCTGCGCGGATTCTCGGTCACCCAGGGCGCCGTCCAGCAGCCGGCCGACGGCATCGATGACGATGCAGGCGGCCAGCTCACCCCCGGACAGCACGTAATCGCCGACCGACAGCTCTTCATCGACTTCAGCCTGCAACAACCGTTCGTCGATCGCCTCGTAGCGGCCGCAAACCAGGATCAGGCGTGGCAGCGCCGCCAGGCGGCGGACGCCGGCCTGGTCCAGGCGCGCGCCCTGGGGGCTGAGATGGATCACCCGGACCGCCTGCGATGCCGCCGTGCGCGCCGCGCTGATCGCCGCCCGCAGCGGGTCGATGGTCATCACCATGCCCGGCCCGCCACCATAGGGCCGGTCGTCGACGGTGCGGTGCGGGTCGGTGGCGTAGTCACGCGGGTTCCAGCCGACGACATCGAGCAGGCCGCGCTCGCGTGCGCGTCCGACCACACCATAGGCGGTGCCGGCATCAACGGCTTCGGGAAACAGGCTCAGGACATCAATGCGCATCGCTGGCCCCAACTCCTCTTGACACGCGCTCGCGCGGGGACGGGCCGGGATCGATCGCGGCGGTCCAAGTGTCAGAAGTCGGCATCCCAATCCACGCGCACGGTGCCGGCGGCCAAGTCCACGGCCAGCACGTACTGTCCGGTGACATAGGGAATCAGGCGCTCGCGTTGCCCGTCGTGGACCACCATCACGGCATTGGCACCGGTGTCGAACAGGCGCTGGACCCGGCCCAGCGGCTGATCCTGCTGGTTGCTGACTTCCAGTCCTTCCAGATCCACCCAGTAATACTCGCCGGCGGGCAACTCCGGCAACTGGTGGCGCTGGACAAAGATCTCGGCGGCCATCAGTGCCGCGGCCTGGTCGCGATCGGCAATGCCTTCCAGCCGGGCCACGATGCGCTCGGAGCGCACCAGCGCCGACGCCGCCACGCTGAACTCCTTCCCGTCCAGCTTCAGCAGCCAGGGCCGGTAATTGAAAATGGCAGCGCGCGGCTCGGTCCAGGATTCGATCTTGACGCCGCCATCCACGCCATGCAGACCGACGATACGGCCGACAGGCACCAGGCGCGCGCCGCCGGTCCGGTTGTCCGGATCAACATTCGGCCCCGGGTTGCCGGGCACGGGTGTGCTCATGCCAGGCTCACAGCCATGGCGCAGCCACGGTCCGCTGAATCGGCATGACCGGGGTGACCGGCACAGCCAAGCGCCGCCGGACGATGGTCCGGCAGTGCAACCGAAACGGGCAGAGACGGCCGGACGGCCATGCCGGGGCCGGAATCAAGACCGCAGGTGCAAACGGGGCGGGCGACGGCCGCGGGTCGGATCTGCAGGCAGGCACGACCGGGCCATCAATGGCACCGAAAAGATCAGGCAGCGGCTTCTTCGCTGGCGGCACCGGCTTCGGCCGCTTCCGGCTTCTGCTTGCGCGCCTGGCGGACCAGGGCACGGACCTTCTCGGTCATCTGCGCACCCACGCCCAGCCAGTGGTCAACACGCTCCAGCTTGACCTCCAGCGGCGTCTCCTGGCCGGCTGCCACCGGGTTGTAGTAACCCAGGCGTTCGATGTTGCGGCCATCACGGCCGGAACGCTCGTCGGCAACGACGATGTGATAGAACGGACGCGACTTGGCGCCACCGCGGGAAAGGCGAATCTTGACCATACCGGCAACTCTGGAGTGATAACGGCGCCAAGGCGCAAACGAACGCGGCATTATAGATGTCCGCACTGCCCGCTGCAATCGCCCGGCTGCTGCCGGTGAAATCTGACACGGGCGGGGTCGGCAAGTGGCCCGATCCCGGTACGGCGGAGCGGCCGGCGGCCACCGGCACGCCCAGGCATCGCCCCGACAAACGCGGCACCGGCCCTGTCTGCGCTGACCCCGGCAGCATGGCCGTTGCCGCTGGCCGCAACCTGCCGTGGGTCCGATCCGGTCACGCGCTGACCCGGTTTTGACCTGCGGCGATTACAATGCCGTCATGCCTGAAACCGCCCCCCCTGCCGACCATCCAGCCGGCACTTCCCCGCTCCCGGAATCCCCCGTTCCGGGCAAGGCCCTGCTGGATGCCCTGGCCGGGATCATTGAAACCGCGCTGGCACGCCTGCTGCGGCTGGATCCGGGCAGCGATCCGCTTTTGTCCCGATTGGATGGCCGGCAACTGCAACTGGCGCTGCGCGGTGCGCCGCGTGGCCTGCGCCTGCACATCAGCGACGGCCGCGTGCGACCGGTTCCCGATAACGATGACGAGCCCGACCTGGCGTTGGCGGTCGATCCGTCTGCGTTGGGGCAATGGCTGGCCCAGTCCGGTGCTGGCCAGCGCGGCCTGCCGGCCGGGATCCGCCTGTCGGGCGATCTGGACCTGGCACGCGCCCTGGAACAGGCGCTGACCAGCTTCGATCCGGACTGGACGTTGCCGTTCGCCGACCTGTTCGGCACCACCCTCGGGCCCGTGCTGGCGCACCGCCTGGCCGCCGGCCTGGCCTGGGCCAGGCATCAGGCCGGCGAGTTGGCCGCCAGCAGCGCGGAGTTCGTTACCGAGGAAGCCGGCCTGGTTGCCAATCGCGCCGAGATCGACGAGTTCAATGAGCAGATCGACCGGTTGCGCGACGATGTCGATCGCCTGGCGGCACGCATCCACCGGCTGGCCGGCAGCGGCTCGGGTTCGGCATGAGGCACCTGAAGCTGCTGGCCGCAGCCTTCCGCCTGGGCATCATCGCCCTGCGTTACCGGCTCGATGACCTGCTCGGCCACCGGGCACCCTGGCCGCTGCGCTGGCTGCGTCCGCTGGTCGGCAAGGCCCGGCCCGACATCGACCAGCTGCCCCTGGGCGCCCGGGCCCGCCTGGCGCTGGAACACCTGGGGCCGATCTTCGTCAAATGCGGCCAGATCCTGTCGACCCGGCGCGACCTGCTGCCGCCGGAGATGATCCAGGAACTGGCCCTGCTGCAGGACCAGGCGGCGCCTTTCGATGGCCGCCAGGCCACGGCGGCTGTGGAACACGCGCTGGGCAAGCCGATCGCCGACCTGTTCGCCAGCTTTGACCAGACCGCCCTGGCCTCGGCTTCGATCGCCCAGGTCCACGCCGCCCGCCTGCATACAGGCGAAGAAGTCGTGGTCAAGGTGCTGCGGCCGCAGGTGCATGAGCAGGTGGCACGCGACCTGGCTCTGCTGCATGCCATCGCCGGCTTCGTCGAGCGCCATCACCCGCGCGCCGAACGCATCCGCCCGCGTGAGGTGATCGCCGAGATCGAGGCAACCCTGGCCAACGAGCTGGACCTGCAGTACGAGGGTGCCAATGCCAGCACTCTGGGCCGGATCTGGAACGGCACCGGCACCGTCGCCGTGCCCCGGGTGTACTGGCCGCAAAGCAGCGACCGCGTGCTGACCCTGGAGCGCATGCATGGCGTGCCGATCGGCGAGATGGAGCAGTTGCAGGCCGCCGGCATCGACCCGGCGCGCCTGGCCCGGCGCCTGATCGCGCTGTTTTATACCCAGGTGTTCCGCGACAACCTGTTCCACGCCGACCTGCACCCGGGCAACCTGCTGGTAAAGCCGGCCGCGGACCCGGACGGCGAGCCGGTCATCGTGCTGCTGGACTTCGGCATGGTCGGCACGCTGTCCACCAGTGACCAGCGCTACCTGGCCGAGAACTTCATGGCCATGTTCACCATGGATTACCGGCGCGTGGCCGAACTGCATCTGGAAGCGGGCTGGATGCCGCGCCATATCCGGGTGGAAGCGCTTGAAGCCGGGGTCCGGACCGTCTGCGAGCCCTACTTCACCCGGCCGCTGTCACAGATCAACCTGGGCGAGGTGCTGTTCAAGCTGTTTCGGATGGCGCAGCGCTATGAGCTGACCCTGCAGCCACAGCTGATCCTGCTGCAGAAGACCCTGCTCAATGTCGAGGGCCTGAGCCGATGGCTGGATCCGGACATCGACATCTGGGCCGTGGCCCAGCCGGTCCTGACCGACATCATGCGCCAGCAATATGGCCACGCCGGCTCCCTGCTGCGCAGCGCCAAGGGCCGGATGCCGGACTGGCTGACCCAGGTCACCGCCCTGCC
>CAZUZT010000041.1:0-15312 GCA_964624575.1 uncultured Rhodanobacteraceae bacterium
GCCGGGCCCCTGCCCACCACCATCCCCGCCGGCAGCGCCGAACCCATGCCCCTGCTGGAGCCGTACCATGAGTGATTCCACACTGTTCCGTGCTCGCCGCCGCACCGGCGCCGGCGTCCTGATGCTCGCGGCATTCGTGCTGGCGCTGGCCGCCTGCACCGCCAGCCCCACCCGCAGCAGCGCCGGGCAGGATCCGCACGCCGCCCTGCAGCAGCGCGTTCAGGCCTACTGGCAGCACCTCATCGCGCGCGAGTACGACCAGGCCTACACCTACCTCACGCCGGGCTATCGCAGTACCTACAGCGAGGAGGATTTCATCCGCCGCGCCCGGCGCAATCCGATTGGCTGGAAGAACATGACGTGGCAGGACGCCGACTGCGCCACCGCAGACAGTTGCCTGGTAAACATGCTGGTCACCTACACCGTACGGGCGCCCGGTGCCGGCTCGGTTGACACCATGGGCCCCATCGACGAGCGCTGGCTGCGCATCAACCGTCAGTGGTACCTGCTGCCGGGGCAGGACTGACCCGGCAGCAGGCTCGCCAACCCGTGCCGGCAACGTCTGCCAGCGTGATTGCAACCGCCCGGCATGGCTGGCCAGTATCGTGACCGACGAGGGCGGAAAGCGCCCTGTTACAGTTCCCGCGCTGCATTCGAAAGCCACTGCAGGCCATTGATCTGCCGCCTGCTGGCCACTGGATATGATTGTTTGCCAGGTGTTGCCGGCCTCGTCTTCCCAGGCAGCCAAAGATGCTTGCAAACGGTAGAACCTTTGCCCTATCCTTGCGCTGCTGTTGCCCGTCCCACGCGTGTCAAGGTGGCCATGGTGTCGCCCCGGGACGGGAGTTCAAGCAAAAAAGCCCTGTGATCCATTAGGAGTGTCTGCAATGAAAAAGAATGTTTTGACGCATGCCGTCATCGCCGGCATCGTCGGCGTGGCGGGCGTCGGCAGCATCGCCGATGCCGTTAACCTGAACCCGGATGGCCTGGGTCAGGTCCTCATCTACCCGTACTACACCACCCAGGGCGGCAACGACACCCTGTTCACGGTGGTCAACACGGCCGACGTCGGCAAGGCTGTCAAGGTCCGCTTCCTGGAAGGCCGGAACAGCCGCGAAGTCCTCGACTTCCATCTCTACCTGTCCCCGCATGACGTGTGGACCGGTGCTGTGGTCCCGAACGGCGCTGGCGCCGGTGTCGTGACCCGTGACCGTTCCTGCACCGTGCCGGACATCGCCCGCGGCGGTCTGGGCTTCGGTGGTGGTCGTGTCGTTGCCTACGGTGATGCCTTCCTGGCCACCTTCGTGAACAACGCCTACACCGGCAGCTACAATGACCATGGTCCGCAGGGTCTCGATCGTACCCGTGAGGGCTACATCGAAATCATTGAAATGGGTGACCTGAACCCTGATATGCAGCCGCACGACTGGGCCCTGCACAATGGCGATGGTGAGCCCGGTAACTGCCTGGCGTTGAACCGCGCCTGGTTCAGCAACGATGGCTCCGTCCCCGGTGTCAACCAGTGGTCGCGTGGTGGTGACCAGAACTGGGGTCTGACCGCGCCTTGGGGTCACGGCGAGCTGTTCGGCAACGCCATGATCATCAACCCGGCCCGCGGCATCGTCAACGCCTACAACGCTGATGCCATCGAAGGCTTCAACCACATCGTTCTGCACTACCCGCCGCAGGACACCAACCCGAGCCTGGCCGACGTCAACAACCCGGGTAGCGTGGCTGTGGCCACCGCCAACGTGTTCACCGCGGGTACCGCCGTGGCCGCCACGTACGACGCCGCTGGCGCCAGCCGTGGCAAGGTTGATGCCATCACCGCCCTGTACATGTCGCCGCGCGTCATCAACGAGTACTTCCTCGATGATTCCGACGGTGTCACCTTCAGCAGCGAGTGGCTGATCAACTTCCCGACCAAGCGTTTCTACGTCGACACCAAGCCGTCGTTCCGTGGTCTGGGTATTCCGGCCGGTCCGTACACCACGCTGCGTGCTCCGTTCTCGAACGAGTTCGGTGCCCGTGGTTCGTGTGAAGTGGTCAGCGTCACCGTCTATGACCGTGAAGAGCAGACCTTCCGTCCGGAAGGTGGTGGCTTCTCGCCGCCGGACACCGGTCCTGATCCGGACTCCCTGTGCTGGGAAGCCCAGGTCATCACCTTCAATCAGGAACAGCGTGTTATTGATGAAGAGCCGAGCAACATTCTGGGCGCCACGTACTACAAGAACGTGAATGCTCCGGATGGTTATGAGCACGGCTGGGCGCACGTGAACTTCCTGAGCACTTCGGCCAGCCTGCGTGCTTCGGCTGAAGGCGTGGTGTTCCACGGCCTGCCAGTGACCGGCTTCTTCGCCACCAACGCCGACAACGGCAACTGGGCTGACAGCGCCGATGGCGTGCTGTCCAACTACAGCGCCCTGTTCCGTCACCGCACTGAGCGTAGCGTCGACCTGCTCAGCTGATAGGTGTTGCAATATGGTGTAAGAAAGGAGGGACGGTCAGTGAAAGGACACTATCCCGCCTTGCGGGGAGCCAGCCGCTGGTTCGAACTCCAGTCGAACACCAAAGCTCCGATGGCTGCCGGGAACTCCGGCAGCCATCGGAATCACGCAACCGGTCAAGTCCATTCGGGCTTGGCCGGTTTCGTTGTTTTAACGAACCTGAAGTCTCACATTTGTCAATGAACGCTCCCCTACTCAGAATTCTTGTCTGCTCGGCCGCGGCCCTGTCGTTCTCCATGACGGCAGTGTCCCAGACGCCGCCCGAGGAGAAGATCAATGTCCAGTGCATCGTTGACGCGCAGGTGTACGACGCTACCGCAGATGACATGACCGTCGGCGCGGACGGCACTGTAAAGCTTCAGGGCATCACTGACTGTGGCCCTGCTTCCGGCGGTGGGTCGGTGCCGGAAGATGCTCCGACCACACTCGGTATCGACTTCAATACTGCGTTGATGCCGAGCAGCAGCTTTACCATCCCTTCATCGCAGCAGACAGCAGACGTGCCGGTTCACGCACTATTCCAGGGATATGGTGTGGGCGCACCGTTCTATCAGGACAGCTGCACGGCCTCTGCCGGTGCCGGCAACACGGCGATGGTGAGCCCAAGTCAACCCAGTACTGTTTTCAGCTTGGGTGTGGGCAATCATACCCTGACCCTGGGTTGCAGCCGCAGCTTCGGCTCGGCCGCCACACAGAACCTCAATATGGTTCAGGTGCCAAGCAAGACCATGCCGGTTTTGGTTGAACAGGAAGGTGGCGGCGATCCTCCACCTACCGGTTGCCCCGCGGTCCCGTCGTATTTTACGGGTGGCACGCCCGTGGCCTATACCGCTCCATATAATTCAAGCAACAGCAGCGGTGGCTGGGCGAATCCGGGTGATTCAACGTTCCATCCCGGACAGGGTACGAGTCATCGGTATTGGACGCTGACCAAGACACCGAACATCGACAACTGGGCCACCAGTGTGCAACTGCGGGTTTGGGAGTTCACGGCACCTGCAAATACCCGAATTTTCATGAATGAAGGAGACACAAGCTCCGGCCAGCACGGACTGACGATCAGTGAGTGTCCGGGTACATTCCTTCAAGAGGACCTGCCTGAAGGTCAGGCCGAGTGCAGCAGCGGTGGGTACGGTTTGATCTGGGCAACCGGCTCCAAGCAGGGTCCGGGTACGTGCAATCTGGAAGCCGGAAAGAAGTATTACGTGAATCTGGCGCCGATTGATCTCAATCATTATCAAACCTGTACCAACAATCCAGGTGCGGCCCAGTGTTATGACACCAGCCAGAGTCCTCCCGTCTATAGGCAGTTGCGGAATGATTATTTCTGTGCTCCGAATTGCAGCGTACAGATGCGGCTGGTTCCTCAATGATGAGTTCAAGCGTAAAAACGATTTCTTCAGCGAAGTTGATGATTTCGCTCGCAGCATTCGGTCTGATGTCGGCATCGGTTGTCGCAACAGCGCAAACGCTCACGCCCAGGATCATGATTCTGCAGGACAGCGCTTTGGATGTAGAGACAACTTTCCGGGCCCCGCTGGTTTCAGGCACTCATCAGGCCATCCGCTTCCACCACGCCGGCCAGGATCGGACGATCCTGACCGCGCGTGGAAACCGGTTTGTCCAGTGCTTTTCACCGGTCCGGCAGCCTGCTCCGGCAGGCAGCTATGTCACCTTTGACCAGAACAGGCCGTACAGCCCGAAGCTGCTGACGTTGGAACAGGCCCGGGATTATGGTTTGCCCGTCGAGGTGTTCGGCCGCTCCGGAGAACAGTGGCCGATTACGGCAAATGAGCCTGTTCGGCTGCAAAGCATGAACTATATCTGGCACACCAACGACTTCGATGAGCGATATCAGGTGGCTGCTGTAGACATCGCCGGCGGCTGCTACGCCATGCCCGAGGCCCTGATGGTGCCCGATCCTGATCCGCCGGTATGCAACCCGGTTGCCGCAGGTCCGGGGATCATTCGGGATGGTCTGTTCCAGCAGGGCTTTGATCAAGCCTTCACGGTGGATGAAGGCACGCTCAAGATGGCGGTGGAGATCAACCCTGACACCATCAGCCGCATTACCAGCTACACCTACACCTTCTGGGCGGAGGATGGCCCTGTTCACAACATTCGTGTGCGTGAGCAGTTCCCATTCTACGAAGATCTTGAGTCATACCCCGTGTACGGGAAGTCAATGCGGCTTGAGCACCTGTGGACCTGCCAGGCCAATGGCGATGCCGATTGTGGCCGCGGTCAAACCGAGGCCATGGGCGTAGGCTTTGCCCGCATTGACGGCGCCCGCCTGGATACGCCCCTGCGTATCAACGGTGACACCATGTCCAACGGCAGTTGCCTGAAAGTGACGGTCAACGGCCGTGCCTATCGGCAGGATGGTCTGCATGAAACAGGCTTTTCCGGACTGCTGACAGTCAGCGCGCTCTATGATTCGTGGCATCAGCCAGCCAACGATTACCAGATCAAGCCGAATACCTTCCTGTCCGACCGCCGGCCGTTCACGGAAAAATATCCAGTTCCGCCCAACTGACCGGTTGCGCTCTTCACCGGGCGGGCTGCCGCCGCGCCAGGCTTGGGCAGTACGGCCGATGGTGTAACAATCGATAGACAAGTAAACGCCGTCATCCTGCAGGGGATGGCGGCGTCGTCGTGTTCGGTGCCGCCCAAGGTGGCCGCAAGCGTATGGATCCACGATCATTGGCCGTCTGCCTGCGGCTCCCATGCGCAGCGGCCGACACAGCGCAAGCGCGGAACCCTGGTCGCGAACGACTGTCCGCTGGCAGCCCCCTTTCATGCATTACGGAGCAAACCCATGATCCGATCGTTCGTCTACGCCACCCTCTTCATCACGGGCATTGCCGGCGCAATGACTGCCAGCGCGGGCGATGATGCGTCCGCCGTCGTGGTGACACGTGGCGCCGCCGAGCTGACCCTGGCCGACATCGATGCCCGCGTCAGCCGCATTCCCGAGACCGATCGTGCCGACTTTGCCCATCAGCCCCAGAATCTGGCCAACCTGATGAACCGCCTTCTGCTCAACCGGCAGTTGGCGAACCAGGCGCGCGAGTTGGGCCTGGACAATGACCCGCTCGTCCAGCGCGACCTGCAACTGGCCATGGAGGAGGTCCTGGCCACGCACCGGCTCAATGCGCTGCTGAAGCTGGATGCCCTTCCGGATTTTGAGCAACTGGCGCACGAGCGCTATCTCGCCAACCCGGAGCGCTTCATGCAGGGTGAGCGGATCACCGTGCAGCACATCCTGATCAGCGAGGAACAGCATGGCGACGAGGCATTGGCGCGAGCCGAGCATGTGCTTGCCTTGGCCCGTGCGGAAGACGCCGATTTCGTGGCCATGATGAAGGAATATTCGGACGACCCCGGCTCGGCTGCGGATGGCACCACCTATGTCATCGAAGGCAGTGGCCAGTTCGTGCCCGAGTTCGAGGCGGCCGCACGTGCTCTTGAGCAGCCCGGCCAGATCAGCGAGCCGGTGCAGAGCACTTTTGGCTATCACCTGATCCGGCTGGTGGAGGCGGACGGGCCGAGGCAGCGCAGCTTCGAAGAGGTCAAGCCGGAACTGGTCGGCACATTGCGTCAGGAATACCTGGCACGGGTGCGCGAGGATCACATGCGCCAGGTGCGCTCCGAACCGGAGCAGGGCGACGAGGAATTGCTGCGCAGCCTGCCGGCCCGCTACGGCGGGCGCGCCGAGTAATCCGGCGAACAACCCAGGTACAGTTTCCGGCCAACCAGTGGCCTGGCCGGAAACAGCCTGGCCTGCGATCACATGTCCGCATCCGGCAAAGCACGGGCCTTGAACTGGCCCCTCACCCTGGAATTCATCCGCCGCGAGCTGCGCCTGCGCTGGCTGGGGACATTCAGCGGTGCCGCGTGGGCGTTGCTGCAGCCGCTGATGCAGCTGGCGATCTACAGCTACGTGTTCCTGTACATCTTCCGGGCGCGGTTGCCGCAGGAAGAATTCGGCGAACTGGGCTTCGTGCCGTTCCTGGCCATTGGCCTGTGGCCGTGGACGGCGTTTTCGGAAGCCTGCCTGCGTGCGGTCAGCGCCATTCCGGATAACGCCGGCCTGCTGGGCAAGGTCGCACTGCCACGGCCGTTGCTCGTGCTGGCGCCCGTAGTTTCGGGCTTTCTGCTGCATGCTGTCGGCCTGTTTGCGGTGATCGCCATCCTGATATTCGGCGGCTGGTTGCCGTGGAGCTGGTCGATCCTGGCCGTGCCGTTGCTGCTGGCTTTGCTGGCGTTGTTTGCCCTGGGCCTGTCCTGGCTGCTGGCGGCGCTGAACGTGTTCGTGCGTGACCTGTCGCACCTGCTCGGCCAGTTGATGCTGATGCTGTTCTTCCTCACGCCGGTGCTGTATCCGCGCAGCCTTGTGCCTGATGCGCTGGGTCCGGTCGCCGATGCCAATCCGCTGGCCCTGTACATCGGCCTGTTCCGGCAGGTGATCCTGGGCACCGGCGCCTACGACTGGCAGCACTGGCTGCTGGCAATCGTGATCGCGCTGGCCACAGCCGCCGCCGGCTGGTGGGTATTCCAGCGCCTGTCGCCGTATTTCGAGGATTTCCTGTGAGCGGTTGGCTGGTGGATGCCCGCGGCATCAGCAAGTCCTACCCGAAGGTAAGCCGCCGTGACGCCCGCTTGCGTGCGCTTTGGCGGCTGCTGGCCTCGCGCCAGACGCCGCAAGCCAACCAGGTGCTCAAGCCGCTGGACCTGCGCATCGAGCGCGGCCAGTCCACCGGCATCATCGGCGAGAATGGCGCCGGCAAGTCGACTCTGCTCAAGCTCCTGACCGGTGTCTTGACGCCGACCACGGGCAGCATCCAGCGCCGCGGCAGCATCGGTGCGCTGCTTGAACTCGGCGCCGGTTTCCATCCTGATTACAGTGGCCGTGAAAACCTGCGCATGGCGGCCAGCCTGGCCGGCCTGAGCCAGGCGCAGCTGCAGGAAAAGCTGCCGCAGATCATCGAGTTCGCCGACATCGGCACCTACATCGAGGAGCCGATCAAGCATTACTCCAGCGGCATGGTCGTGCGCCTGGGCTTTGCCGTGGTCGCCTCCCTGCGCCCGGATCTGCTGATCACCGACGAGGTGCTGGCGGTCGGCGACGAATCGTTCCAGAAAAAATGCATCAGCTGGATCGAGGATTACCTCGCCGGCGGCGGCACCCTGCTGCTGGTCTCGCACGGCATGTATCACATCCAGAAGCTGTGCCGGCAGGCGCTGTGGCTGCGCGATGGCGCGGTGGCCGCGCAGGGCGATGTCTTCGATGTCACCCAGGCCTATCTGGCCTATCACGAGCGCAAGCGCCAGCAGGAAGACGAGGCCGCGCACCGCGGTTCGGCCAGTGATTTTGCCGTCCGTGCGTACCGCCTCAATGGCCAGCCGGATGCCGAGCACCTGCTGCTGGAGGGCTCCAGCCAGGTGGAGATCGACGTGGAGATCGAATCGCAGCAGGATCGGCCGCCGGTGCTGCTGTTTGGCATCAGCCACAGCAACGGCTTGCCGCTGTATGGCGTCAGCAATGAGATGGACCAGTCCAGCGCCCAGCGCCTGGCGCCGGGCCGGTACCGGTTCCGGCTTGGCCTGGATCTGGCCAGCCTGCTGCCCGGCCAATACCAGTTGCGCCTGCATTCCATGGATCCCGAAGGCCTGCGCCTGTTCGATACCCGCGAAGTGGAGCTGGTGATCCGCGGTGCCTCGCGCGAGTTCGGCGTGGTCCGCCTGCCGCATGTCTGGCATGCCTCCTGACCGGCATTGGCCGCCGCCCGCGTGCCAGGCGCGCACGATGACACCAGGACGTCCGCGAGCATGAACGGGGCAGCTCCGGCCACCGGCATCGACGTGATCGTGCCGATCTACAACGCCGCCGCCGCCACCGCCGCCTGCCTGGATGCCCTGGCAACGCGGCTGCCGGACTGGGCCGGTGTGCAACTGGTCGATGATGCCTCCACCGATCCGGCGATCGCGCCGCTGCTGGCCGGCCACCGGCTGGCCCGGGCCGACAACGTGCGCGTGATCCGGCAGCAGCACAACCTGGGTTTCGTCGCCACCGTCAACGCCGCCATGGCGCGCAGCGATCGCGATGTCGTGCTGCTCAACTCCGACACCGTGGTGACCACCGGCTGGCTCGAGCGCCTGCGCGCCTGTGCCGATTCGGATCCGGAAATTGCCACGGCGACACCGTTCTCCAACAACGCCGAGATCTGTTCGCTGCCGCAATTCTGTCGCGCCAATCCGGTGCCCGATGATCCCGAGGCCGTTGCCGCGATCGTTGCCGATACCGGTGAGCCCAATTACCCGGATCTGCCCACCGGCGTGGGCTTTTGCATGTTCATCCGCCGCCGCGCCCTGGCGATGATTGGCGATTTCGATGCAGCCACCTTCGGTCGCGGCTATGGCGAAGAAAACGATTGGTGCCTGCGCGCCAGCGGCCACGGCTGGCGCCATGTGCTGTGCGATGACGCCTATGTGGTGCACCGGGGCGGGCTGTCATTCGCCGACACCCAGTGGCGCCCGGGCGGCGGGCAGCTGGCGCGCTTGCTGGCCCGCTATCCCCATTACAATGCCCTGATTGCCGATTTCATTGCCCGCGATCCGCTCCGGGCCCGCCGCCAGGCCATCGTGGACCGGTTGCCCGGCTAAAGCCGCAGGCCGGCACTGCACCGGGCCCGGACCTCGCGCCCGCGTCGCCATCTGCATCGGCCATCGCGCAGGAAGTTTCCATGACCGATCCCTCATCGTCCGACAGCGACGCCACGCTCGATTTCACCGGTGAACGCTTCACGCCCGAATGCGTGCGCGAGATCTGGTACGAGCACTGGCACCGTTATGTATTCGCGCTGCCCCTGGCGCGCGGCCGCCGGGTGCTGGATGCGGCATGCGGCGAAGGCTATGGCAGTGCCTTGCTGGCATCGACGGCACGCACGGTCACCGGTGTCGATGTCGATGCCCAGACCATCGCCCATGCCCGCCGCCGCTACGGCGATGCCGGCGATACAGGCAATCTGAATTTCCAGTGCGCCAGCGTCACCGCCATCGATGCGCCCGATGCCAGTTTCGACCTGATCGTCTCGTTCGAGACCATCGAACACCTGGCCGAGCACGAACAGATGCTGGCCGAGTTCGATCGCCTGCTGGCGCCCGGCGGGCTGCTGTTGATTTCCTCGCCCGACCGCGACAACTACAACGCCGCCGGCGTCGCCAACCCTTTCCATGTCCGCGAACTTGACCGCGACGAATTCGACGGCCTGCTTGGGCGTCATTTTCCGCATCGGCGCCTGTTCGGACAGCGTCTGGGTTTCCACTCGGTGGTGTGGTCCCTGGATGCCCACGGTCCGAATGCCGATGGTGTCGCCGGGCCGGCACAGGCCAGCCGGCTAGACACCGGCAGCGGCCAGCTCATGCCCGGGCCGATGGCGGCACCGATGTATTACCTGGCGGCCTGCGCGCGCCATGGCGCAGACCTGCCGGCAATGCCGGACCTTTCACTTTTCTCCGACGAGCAACAATCTGTCTACAGCCATTACAATAACGAGATCAGGCGCGTGATCGCAGGTGGTCACCGCATCCTCGAACTGGAGCGCGAACTGGCCGAGCTGAAAGCTGGCCGGGACGAACCGCGCTGAGCCGATCGGACTGCACGTGGAATTCAACATCGATTTCGGAAATATCGCCCTGAACCCGCCGCCGGCGCCCAAGCCGGCCAACCAGGGCCCGCTGTATGCGGCTGTCGACGGCAAGGCGGCGTCTCTGTCGAACAACGAGTGCGTGTTCCAGCCTACCGGTGGTGGCGAGCTGGAAGTGATGACGCACCAGGTGCTGCAGGCGCTGGACCAGTGCCGCGAATTCCACACCCTGGATGAACATGTCGCGCGGGTGATCGGTGTCGTGCCCGGCCTTGCCGGCCAGTCCGAAGCCGTGCGCCGGGTGCTCAACGGCCTGGTCGACCGCGGCTTGCTGCGTTCGGACGAAACCTTCCTGGCGGCGCTGGCGCGCGCCGACGATGCCGTGGTGCCGGCGCCGCTACGTGGCCTGATCGTGCGTGCCTGCGATCGTCCGGCCCAGCTCGGGCGACTGCTCGACAGCCTGGCGGCCCATGGCGGTGACAAAAACGATCGCCCGTTGCCGCCGGTGATCGTGATCGACGATTCCCGTGACCCCGAAGCCGGCAGCCGGCACCAGCAATTGCTGGCTGATCTGGGCAAGCGCACATCGGTGCATTACGTCGGCGCCGCACAGGCCCAGGCCGTGGTGGCGCGCCTGCTCAAGGCGGTGCCGGAAGCCCGGGACCTGGCCGAACCGATGCTCGGCCTGGGCAGCGCTGCCAGCTTCGGCGGTGGTCGCGGCTACAACCTGGCCATGCTGCTCAGTGCCGGCCAGCGCCTGGCCCTGCTCGACGACGATTACATCCTGCCATTCCACACCGCTTCCACCGCCCAGCCGGGCCTTGAGCCCAACCCGCGGGCACGAATGGGCGCAAGTTTCTTCGATTCCGCCGAAGCCGCCCTGGCGGCCGGCGAACCGGCCGGCGCAGACGGCCTGGGCCAGCAACTGGCCATGGTCGGCCACAGCCTGGGCGACCTGCTGGCCGGCCAGCCCGGCTACATGCCTGGCCGCGAGCAGTTGCGCGGCCGCACCCTGGCGCGCCTGGCGCACCTGGATGGCCGTGCCCGGGTACTGGCCACCTTCGTCGGTTACCGCGGCGCCGCCTACACCAGCGACAACACCTGGATGTACCAGCTGGACAAGGCCGCGCGCGAGGAATTCTGGCGCGAACGCGACAGCTACCTGCGCCATGTCGACGCCGACGCCGTTGAAATTGCCATGCCGCAGCTCACCGCCAAGCCCAGCGGCGTGCACACCCCGTTCATGCTCGACAACGCCCAGTTGCTGCCGTGTACGGCAGCCGAAGGGCGCGGCGAGGATGGCCTGTTCGATGCCGTCAGCCGCTACCTGTATCCGGACAGCGTCACCCTGCACCTGCCGCTGACCGTCGGCCATCGCCAGGAAGGCGCGCGCGCGCGACGCGAGCGCGGCATGCAGGCATATATGCCATCGGTGAACCATTTCCTGCGCGAATGGGTGGGCGGCCATGCCCGCGCCGCGCACAGCGTCGACCCGGCCGACCGCCTGAACATGCTGGCGGTGCAACTGCAGGATCTGGCCCATGCCCCGGCCAGCCACCGCGTTGAACTGCTGTCCGAATACCTGCGCTATGTCCGCGCCGACCTGATCGAGGGCATCCAGCAGCAGATCGTTGCCGAACCGGATGCACCGGTGTACTGGCTGGCCGATGCCCGCGCCATCGTCGAGGCCAATGGCAAGGCCCTGCTGGCCAATGCCGCGCCGCGCCTGGATGGCTGGCCCGAGGACATCGACGCCGACGGGTGCGCGCAACGCCTGAGCGATGCCTGCCTGCAGCTGGCACGTGCCTGGCAAATCTGGCCGCGTCTTTGGACGGCCGCCGCTGACATGGGCGACACGCTGCTGCCGCGCTGAGGCGCTGCGCAGGAAGGTCGGGCTGCACGCCATCACGCTACAGCATCGCTGGCGTACTGGCAGCCCGCCGCGCCGGCGACCTGGGCCGATCAGCCACTGCCATGTTTGTTGCTGCCGATCGCGGCGTTCAATGCCCGCGGCCACCGGCCGCGTCTGATCTGGAACTCGCCCAAGCCTACGGCGCGCCCGGGAGCCGTACATGTCCGCACTGACATCGGTGATCATCGTCAGCCACTGGTCCGGGGCCACCATCGGCGCCTGCCTGGATCAGGTGCTGGCGGCGGCCGGCAACCACCAAGTCATCGTGGCCGACAATCAGTCCGGCGATGACACGCTGATGGAGGTGCGGCAACGTCTGGACGCGCAGCCGGCTGGTGATCCCGATGCCTTGCCCGCCCGCCTGAAACTGAT
Source organism: uncultured Rhodanobacteraceae bacterium (assembly GCA_964624575.1). GTDB lineage: Bacteria > Pseudomonadota > Gammaproteobacteria > Xanthomonadales > UBA2363 > Pseudofulvimonas. The sequence goes on from CAZUZT010000041.1 coordinate 12,441, forward strand.
CGCCAATGATCACAACCGCGGTTTCGCCAGCGCCTGCAACCAGGGCGCGGCGGTGGCCGATGGCGATGTCCTGGTATTTCTCAATCCCGATGCCTTTGTCGCCGCCGACAGCCTGGCGCGCCTGCGCTCGCTGCTGGCTTCGCGGCCGGGGCTCGGCCTGCTCGGTTGCCGCGTTGTTGATCAGGCCGGCCGGCCCAGTGGCCCGCAACGCCGGCGCGAACCCACCTGGCGCCGTAGCCTGATGAGCCTGACCGGGCTCGCCCGGTTCGAGCATCGCTGGCCGGCCCTGGCCGGTATCGAACACCCTGCCGGCCTGGGCTCGATGGCAAAGGCCCCGGGCGAGCCGGTCGACCCTGTCGACGCCGTCAACGGTGCCCTGATGATGTTGCCGGCCCCGGTATTCCATGCCATTGGCGGCTTTGACAAGGGTTTTCGCCTGCACGCGGAGGATCTGGATCTGTGCCGGCGGGTGCGCGAAGCCGGCTGGCTGGTCGGCCACGCCAGTGCGATCGTCATCACCCATATCGGCGGTGTTTCCAGCCGGCGCCGGCCGTTGTGGGTGCACTGGTGCAAGACCCGCTCGCTGTGGCGTTATTTCCGCAAGCACGAACCGCAGGCCGGCCCGCTGTTGCGTCTGGCCGTGGCCTCCGGCTTGCTGCTGCGCTGGGCACTGGCGGTGCCGGCAGCCGTGCTCGCCAGTGTGCGTAATCGGCTCCGGAGCGGGCGCGGCTGATACGCGCCGTCAGGCTTATGACGCGAAAGCCATGGTGCGAACTACCAGCGCCGTGGCGAAACGGCCGCGGCGATATCCGGGATAATCACGCGCCGCGCCGGCGCGGACCCGATGACTGGCAACTTCCTGGTGTCTGATCCCATGCTTTCCCGATCAAAATTCGATGACCTGGCGGCGGCCGGGTACAACCGCATCCCGCTGGTGCGCCAGGTGCAGGCCGACCTGGATACGCCGCTGTCGGTGTACCTGAAGCTGGCGGCGGCGCCGCATTCCTACCTGTTCGAGTCGGTTGCCGGCGGCGAAACCTGGGGCCGCTATTCGATCATCGGCCTGCCGGCCAGGCGCGTTTACCGCGTGCATGGAAACCGCTGGTGCTGTCGCGAAGATGGCGTCGTTGTCGACGAGCGTGAGGTTGACGATCCGCTGGCCGAAGTGGCGGCGCTGCTGGCAGGCTACCGGGTGCCGGAACTGCCCGACCTGCCGGCCTTCACCGGCGGCCTGGTGGGCTATTTCGGGTTCGCCACCATCGACTACATCGAACCGGGACTGGCCCGGCGTGACAAGCCCGATCCGTTGGCAATGCCCGACATCGTGCTGATGGAATCCACGGCGGTGGCGGTGTTCGACAACCTGCGCGGCACGCTGTCGCTGATCGTCCACGCCGATCCGGCGCAAGCCCATTCTTATGAGCGCGCGCACCGGCGCCTGGATGAACTGGTGCACCGGTTGCGCATCGGCGGGCCCGGCTATCCGGAGGTGCTCGACCCGGCCAGCCTGGATGAGGCGCATTTCACTTCCGGCTTCAGCCAGGCCGATTTCGAGGCTGCGGTGCGCCGCTGTCAGCAGGACATTCTCGCCGGCGACATCTTCCAGGTCGTGCTCAGCCAACGGCTGAGCGTGCCGTTCCGGGCCCGGCCGATCGATGTCTACCGCGCCCTGCGGGCCTTGAATCCCTCGCCGTACATGTACTTTTTCGATCTGGATGGCAGCCACGTGGTTGGCTCATCGCCGGAGATCCTGGTGCGCCTGGATGGCGACCGGGTCGTGCTGCGGCCGATCGCCGGCACCCGTCCGCGTGGTGACACGCCGCAGGCCGACCTGGCGCTGGAACAGGAGCTGCTGGCCGATCCCAAGGAGCTGGCCGAACATGTGATGCTGATGGACCTGGGCCGCAACGATATCGGCCGGATCGCCGAGCCGGGCAGCGTCGAAGTCACCGGCCAGATGCTGATCGAGCGCTACAGCCACGTCATGCACATCGTCAGCCAGGTGGAAGGGCGGCTGCGCGCCGGCCTGGATGCCATCGACGTGCTGCGCGCCAGCTTTCCGGCCGGCACCGTTTCCGGTGCGCCCAAGCTGCGCGCCCTGGAAATCATCGATGAGCTGGAACCGGTGCGCCGCGGCGTCTACGCCGGTGCCGTCGGTTACCTGGGCTGGCACGGCGGCGCCGACCTGGCGATCGCCATCCGCACCGCGGTGCTCAAGGACGGCATGCTGCACGTCCAGGCCGGCGCCGGCATCGTCGCCGACTCCGATCCACGCCGGGAATGGGACGAAACCATGAACAAGGGCCGGGCCCTGTTCCGCGCCGTCGCCCGTGCTGCCAGCGGCCTGTAAGGAAGTCGCCGGCGTGCCGACCAGTTGATCAGCGGCTGAACAGGCCCACGCGCAGGTCCGTGGCCGAGTAGATCGGCTGGCCGTCGACATCGACGCGGGCATCGGCGATCGCCATGATCAGCTTGCGCCGGATCACCCGCTTCAGATCGATCTGGTAGGTCACCAGCTTCGAGGTCGGCAGCACTTCACCGCTGAACTTCACCTCGCCCACGCCCAGCGCACGGCCACGGCCGGGCAGCCGCTGCCAGGTCAGGAAGAAGCCGACCAGTTGCCACAGCGCATCCAGGCCCAGGCAGCCGGGCATCACCGGATCGCCCTTGAAGTGGCAATCAAAGAACCACAGGTCCGGCCGGATATCGAGCTCGGCGGTGATCTGGCCGCGGCCGTACTGGCCACCGTCCTCGTCGATCCGGGTGATGCGGTCGAACATCAGCATCGGCGGCAGCGGCAGGCGGCCGCCACCGGGTTCGAACAGCCGGCCTTCACCGGAGGCGATCAGTTGCTCGTAGGTAAACGATTCGG
>CAZUZT010000042.1:0-15303 GCA_964624575.1 uncultured Rhodanobacteraceae bacterium
CCGCGATGCGGATCGCGGGATTTGCCAGCACGGCCAGGATGGACGGGTTACATGGTATGCGTAGGCCGGTCGGCGTTGAGCATGGCGCCGAGGAGGGCTTCGATGCGGGAACGGGCGGCTTCGCCGTCGGGGGCGTCGTTGAACTGGATGCCGATGCCGGGGCCGCCGCCTGAGTGGGCCTGGGCCGGGGTCAGCCAGACGACCTTGCCGGCGACGGGCAGCCGTTCCTGGACTTCCTCCAGATTCAGCAGCACGAAGATCTCGTCGCCAAGGCGGAATTGCTGGCTGGTGGGGATGAACAGGCCGCCACCGCGAACCGCCGAGATGTAGGCCTTGTACAGGGCGGCCTTGTCTTTCAGGTCCAGGGGCAGGATGGCTTGCCGGGCGGGTGCGGACTGCATGGTGGTGGTGACTCCAGCGTTCAGGGCGGCGATGGTGATGGCCAGGTGGGCGGCGGGCGTTGAGGCACGCTTTTGTGTCGCAGGCGGCCAGTCTCCCACACGGATGCGGCGGCCAGCAAACACATAACTACCGGATCGGCCAGCAATGCGCCGGCCGGGAGTTGCGCCGTCAGCGGGCGGGAACCTGCCAGGCTGCGAGCCATTCGTACAGCAGCCAGACCGGTCGAAGTGGCGTGTCCAGGTGGCGACGCAGGTCAAGCGCGGCGGCACTGGCATCGGCCAGGGCCAGAGCCGATCGGTCGGGCACCGGCACCGGGCCCATGGCAACACCGGCGCGCTGCCACGACCACACCCGCAGCCAGGCGATGGCGTCGTCGACATGTCCGGCGGCATCGGCGGCCCAGCGGCCGGCCACGGCCAGGGTGGCATCGCGACCGCTGGCCAGGGCCACCAGGTCATCGGCCACGGTGCGCAGGCGTTGGCCACGCTCGGGGTCGGTCCAGGCGGTGATCTGGCCGGGGTGGCTGGCAGCCAGGTCAAGCAAATCCGCATCGACCGCAGCACCGGTGTCACGCAACCAGTCCTCGACCTGGGCGCGGGCCGGTTCCAGCACCGCGTAGGCCTGGCAGCGGCTGCGCACGGTTGGCAGCAATCGCGCCGGCGCATCGCACAGCAGCAGCAGATGCACATCCGGCGGAGGTTCTTCCAGGATTTTCAGCAAGGCGTTCTGGGCGGCGGTGTTCATTGCCTCGGCCGGGTCGATGACGATCACGCGATGGCTGCCGGCGCGGCCGGTCAGGACCGCCCAGTCGATCAGTTCCCGGACCTGGACGACCCGGATCTGGCGGCTGTCCTCCAGCGGCTGCAGGGTCAGCAGATCCGGATGGCTGCCGGCGGCCAGCCAGCGTCCGGCCCGGCTTTGTGTCTGGCCGTCGCGGTCGTCGCGATCGTCGACATCGCCGGCAATCGCGGCATGGTCGCCGTCCTGCCCGCCGGCGGGTGACGGGTCGAGCAGGTGCGCGATCATGCGCCGGACCAGTTCGTGCTTGCCCAGCCCGCCTGGGCCGGCGATCAGCAGGCCATGGCCGAGCCGGTTGTCGGCGACGGCCTGCTGGAATCGTTGCCAGGCCGGCATCAACCAGGGTGCCAGGGCCATGGCTGCAGGCGTGTTCACTGGTGCGCGGCCCCGACCGGCAGCCCGGCGATGAACCGGTCCAGCGCCTGGCGCAGAGACTGGCCGACTTCCGGCAGCGGTTGGCTGGCGTCGATCAGCGTGAAGCGCTGCGGCTCGGCGGCGGCGCGCTCACGAAACACGGTGCGTACGCGTTCGAAGAAGCAGTCCGGCTCGGCCTCGATCCGGTCGCCCTGGCTGCCGTCATTGCCGGCGCGCTCGCCGGCGCGGGCCATGCCCTGGGCCACCGGCAGGTCCAGCAACAAGGTCAGGTCGGGTCGGGTCGGGCCGACGGTAAAACGGTCCAGGGTCTGGATCATCGCCTGGTCCAGTCCGCGGCCGCCGCCCTGGTAGGCGTAACTGGAATCCACGAAACGATCGCACAACACCCAGGTGCCGCGCACAAGCATCGGCCGGATGGTTTCCCGCACGTGCTCGGCGCGGGCGGCGAAAACCAGCAGCAGTTCGGTTTCGGCATGCCGCACCGGAAGCTCCGGATCGAGCATCAGCTCGCGGATGCGTTCGGCCAGCGGTGTGCCGCCCGGCTCCCGGGTCAGCACCACGTCCAGGCCGCGCGCGGCCAGATGCTCGCGGCAGATGGCCAGGGCCGAACTTTTTCCGGCGCCTTCTCCGCCTTCCAGGGTGATGAAGCGTCCTGCGCCCGGCTCGGTCAACGATGGCTCGGTCAACGATGGCTCAGTCATCGCCGGCTCCGGCCCGCTGCGCTGCCCGCCGCTGCCGCGCCGGTTCGATCTGGTAGCGCTGCACCGCGCGCCGGTGCTCATCGTAATTGGGCGAGAAATAATGGCTGCCATCGCCGCGGGAAACAAAATACAGGGCGTTGCCATCGGCCGGGTCGGCGGCGGCGCGCAGGGCGGCGCGGCCCGGCAACGCGATCGGCGTCGGCGGCAGGCCGGCGCGGGTGTAGGTGTTGTAGGGCGTGTCGGTGCGCAGGTCGTTCCGGCGCAGATTGCCGTCGAAGGCGCTGCCCATTCCGTAGATCACGGTGGGATCGGTCTGCAGGCGCATGCCGATGGCCAGGCGCCGGGAGAACACGCCGGCGATCTGGCGCCGTTCGGACGGTTTGCCGGTTTCCTTCTCGATGATCGAGGCCAGCACCAGCAGTTGCCCGGGGTTGTCGACGGCGGTATCGGGGCTGCGCTGGCGCCAGGTGTCGGCCAGCGCCTGCTCCATCGCCTGATGGGCGCGGCGCAGCAGGGAAAGATCGGTGGTGCCGCGGGTATAGGCATAGGTTTCGGGCAGGAACCAGCCTTCCGGATGCCGGTCGGCCGCGCCCAGCGCCGCCATGATCTGCTCGTCGGACTGGTCGGCCAGCGTCGCCCGCAAGGGCTCGGCTGCGGCCAGGGCCTGGCGCAACTGGCTGAACGTCCAGCCCTCGACGATGGTGAAGCGGTGCTGGATCACCCGGCCGCTGGCCAGCAACTCAAGCAGGCCGGCCGGAGCCAGGCCCGGTTGCAGGGAATATTCGCCCGCCTGCAGGCGGCGCACGGTATCGCCCTGCCAGGCCAGTGCCAGCCACCAGTATTGGCGCCACTGCGGCGTCAGGCCGTCATCGGCCAGGCGGCCGACCACCGAACGCAGCGAATCGCCGCGCTCGACATTGAATACCCGGGCTTCGTCCAGGGCCAGCGGCGTGGCGGCAAACCGCTGGTAATCGGTCCAGGCCACGGCGGCAGCCACCGCCAGCAGCAGCATGAACAGCAGCAGCAATTTCCCGATCCAGCCACCGGCAGCGCGCGGCGCCGGATATCGGCCGGGAGCGGGGCCGTAGCCGGGGTAGGCAGCAGCGTCGGAAGAGGACAATGGCGGGGACGGGAGCCGGGAATCGATGGACAACGGTGGGCACTTCATTGCGGATAAACGCCTGGCGCCCGACCGATGCCGAGCGCGGCCAGAGTGTAGCCCAGGCGCATTGTCACCGGCCCGGGCTGCCAGCGCCGGCGACCGAGGCCGGCCACCGGCATCACGCCGCGCACGGCATTGCTCAGGAACACCTCATCGGCGCTTTCGACCTGGGCCCGATCGATATCGGTTTCGGCCACCGGCAGCCAGCGCCTGGCCCGGGCCAGCAGCCAGGCGCGGGCGACCCCGGCGACGCCGCAGCGGTCAATCCGCGGCGTCAGCAACTCGCCGTCGCTGACGATGAACAGATTGCCGGCGGTGGCGCCGATCACCCGGTCATCAGCATCGCGCAGCAGGCCTTCGTCGATCTGCGGATCGTGCCATTCGGCGCGCGCCAGCACCTGCTCCAGACGGTTGAGGTGCTTGATGCCGGCCAGGCGCGGTTGCGCGGCCAGTCGCAGGCGGCACCAGCGCAGGCGCAGGCCGTCGCGATAGACGCGCGCCGGCACCTGCGGCAAGGGATGGCGAATGACAATGCTGCGCACCGGGTCGGTACCGACATTGCCGGCATTACCGACAGCGCGCACCGCGCCCGCGGCGGTGTCGATGCCGGCCGCCGATGCCGGCGCATAGCCGCGGCCACCCAGGCGGGTGAGCACCAGCTTCACCAGGCAATCGTCATTGCCGGCCAGTTGCCGGGCCTGGGCCAGCAACTGGTCAGCGGCCGGCGCCTCAAGACCAAGCCGGCGCGCGCCGCGGGCCAGGCGAGCCATGTGCCCGCGCCACAGCGGCGCCCGGCCGGCAGTGAAGGCGATGGTTTCGAACAGGCCGTCGCCATAAGCCAGGCCACGGTCATCCACCGGCACATGGTCGCTGGCAATGCCGTCGACCAAAGTCCTGACGCGCTCGCTGCCCGGCCCGCCGCCGCTCATGTTTGCGCGCCGAGCAGGGCCAGCATGCCGGCGGCCTTGGTGCGCGTTTCCGCCAGTTCCTGGGCCGGCACCGAATCGACCACGATGCCGGCACCGGTGCGGAAACCCATGCCGGTGCCGTGCAGCCAGGCGCTGCGGATGAGAATGTTCAGGTCCATGTCGCCATCGTGCCCGAGCCAGCCGATGGCGCCGGTGTACGGGCCGCGGCCGGTGCCCTCCAGCTCGGCGATGATCTGCATGCAACGTACCTTCGGGCAGCCGGTGATGGTGCCGCCGGGGAACAGCGCGCGCAGGATCGCACCCGGCGTGGTACCCGGCTGCAGCCGACCGGCGACGTTGGAAACGATGTGATGGACGTGGGCGTAGCTCTCCAGAATCATCATCTCGTCGACGACGACGCTGCCCGGCTGGCAGATCCGGCCCAGGTCATTGCGCTCCAGGTCGATCAGCATCACGTGCTCGGCGCGCTCCTTGGGATGGGCGAGCAACTGCTCGCGCAGGGCGCGGTCCTGGTCGGCGTCGCGGCCGCGCGGCCGGGTGCCGGCGATCGGGCGGGTTTCGATCCGCTCACCGCGCACGCGCAGCAGGCGCTCGGGCGAAGCGCTGAGGATGCTGCTGCCCTGCCAGCGCAACAGCGCCGAAAAGGGTGCCGGCCCGAGCTGGCGCAGGCGCCGGTAAAGCGCCACCGGATCGGGGGCGGTGGCGAACGCTGCCCGCCAACCACGCGACAGATTGACCTGGAAGACATCGCCGGCCTGGAGGTATTCCAAAATCCGTTCGACGCCGGCCAGGAAGCAGGCCGGGTCGTCCTCGTCGATGCTGTCTGGGATGGCCGGCGACGGCGGTGACGGCGATGTTTCCGGCACGCCGACCAGTGCCTGCACATCGGCGCGCAGGCGGTCGATCAGGTGGCGGTGGCCGGGTTCGGCCAGACAGCGGACATGGCCGGTGATGCGGTCGCGCAGCCAGACCGCCGGCGTGCGGATCGCCAGCGCCACCGGCAGCGTTGTCTCGTCGAAGGCAGGCAGATCCAGGCCCGGCTCGAACTGGGCGGCGGTTTCGTAGCCCAGGTACAGCAGCCAGCCGCCGGAAAAGCCGGCGCCTTGCGCCATTGTCGGCGCCATCGCCGACGACGTGTCCGCAGCAACCGAAGCTAACCGGGCAACCGGCGCCACAGGATCCGGCTGCTGAGCCTGCCAGGCGGCATCCAGGGCGGCGCCAAAGTCGCGGCCCAGATCGCGGCCGTCCTGGTCGCGCACCAGGCCATCCGCGCCCAGAGCCAGACAACGGCCATCGGCAATCGGCAACAGGTCGTGGCGGCCGGTGGCCGGGTTTTGCGCCGAGCTTTCCAGCAGGGCCGGATAACGCTGCGGCCAACGTGCCAGCAGCGCCAGCGGATCGAGCCCGGCGAGCACGGCGTCATCAACCCGGGCAGGCTTCATCATGCCGCCGCCGGCAAGGATGCGGGTGCGCTCAGACGCGCCGGAACACCAAGGTGCCGTTGGTGCCGCCGAAGCCGAACGAGTTGGACATGGCGACATCGACCCGCGCCTGGCGCGCGGTATGCGGCACCAGATCCAGGCCGGCCACCTGCGGATCGGGCTCATCCAGGTTGATCGTCGGCGGCACTACGCCGTGAGTGATCGCCAGCGCCGAGAACACCGCCTCGATGCCGCCGGCGGCACCGAGCAGATGGCCGGTCATCGACTTGGTCGAACTCATCATCACCTTGCCGGCATGGTCGCCGAACACGGTGCGCACGGCTTGCGCCTCGGCAACGTCGCCGGCTGGCGTGGAGGTGCCGTGGGCGTTGATGTAATCGACCTGGTCGGGATTGATGTCCGCGTCGGCCAGGGCATGGGCCATGCAGCGGGCGGCACCGTCGCCGTTCTCGCTCGGCGCGGTCATGTGGAAGGCGTCGCCACTCATGCCAAAGCCAGCCAGCTCGCAATAGATGCGCGCGCCGCGGGCACGGGCGTGTTCGTACTCTTCCAGGATCAGCACCCCGGCACCGTCGGAAAGCACGAAACCATCGCGGCCGACATCCCAGGGCCGGCTGGCGCGCTCGGGCTCTTCGTTGCGCGTGGACAGCGCCCGCGCCGAAATAAAGCCGCCGACGGCGGTGGCGGTGGTCGAGTATTCCGTGCCACCGGCGACCATGGCATCGGCGTCGCCATAGGCGATCATGCGTGCGGCCAGGCCGATGCTGTGCGTGGCCGTGGTGCAGGCGGTGACCACGGCGACATTCGGGCCCTTCAGGCCTTTCATGATCGACAGGTGCCCGGAGGCCATATTGATGATCGCGCTGGGCACGAAGAACGGCGAAATCTTGCGCGGACCGCCGGCCAGGAACGCTTCGGTGGTGCGCTCGATGGTGCCGATGCCGCCGATGCCGGCGCCGATCGCGACACCGATGCGGTCGGCATTGGCCTCGGTGACCTCCAGACCGGCGTCGTCCATCGCCATGGTGCCGGCGGCGATGCCGTAATGGATGAACGGATCCATCTTCTTCACGTCTTTCGGCGCGATCCACTGCGATGGATCGAAATCGCGCACTTCCCCGGCAATTCTGGTGGCAAAGGCGGAGGTATCGAAATGCGTAATCGGCCCGATGCCGCTGCGACCGGCCAGCAAGGCCGACCAGGCCGAATCCAGGGAGTTTCCGACCGGCGACAGGAGGCCCATGCCGGTAACGACGACGCGACGCTTGCTCATGATGGAATCACCCGCCATGGAGTCGGAAAACCAGTGCCGGGCACTGGCTCAGGAAAGGGGTTCAATGGCGCGCCCGCTGCGCTGGCAGCGGGGTGCCTGTGGCAGCGCCAGGCCGGGGTTGCCGCACGACCGCAACCGGCCCGGACTGGCGGGCCGACCGCGGTCGCGGCCTGACGCTGCCCGGACCGGCGCCACCAGCGTTGGCGCACCGGTCCGGCAAGGAGCACTCAGCTCTTGACGTGGGCCTTGACGTAATCGATGGCCTGCTGGACGGTGGTGATTTTCTCGGCTTCCTCGTCGGGAATCTCGCACTCGAACTCCTCTTCGAGCGCCATCACCAGCTCGACCGTATCCAGCGAGTCCGCGCCGAGATCGTCGACGAAGGATGCGCTGGGGGTCACTTCATCTTCCTTGACCCCGAGCTGCTCGACCACGATTTTCTTGACGCGATCTTCGATGCTCATGTGTAGGACAACCTCTGTTCAGGAACGAAGCGGCGATTGTAGTGCATGACGCAGCGATTGGTGTCCAATGCCGGCGCCCGATGCCGGCTTGACAGCCGCTGCCGTTTCCGGTCAGTGCCGCTTTAAAACCGGAATTTATCGAGCCGATTCAACGGCCTGCAACAGGCGCGGGCAAAATTCGAAAGCTCAGGCCATGTACATGCCGCCGTTGACGTGCAGCGTTTCGCCGGTGATGTAGGCCGCCGCCGGCGAGGCCAGGAAGGCGACGGCATTGGCGATGTCGGCAGCCTCGCCGAGCCGGCCCAGGGCGATGCCATCCAGCATCGCCTGGCGCTGCGCGTCGGCCAGGCCATCGGTCATGTCGGTCTGGATGAAGCCCGGGGCCACGACATTGACCGTGATGCCGCGGCTGCCGACTTCGCGCGCCAGCGATTTGCTGAAGCCGATGATGCCGGCCTTTGCCGCGGCGTAATTGGCCTGGCCGGGATTGCCGGTCAGGCCGATCACCGAGGCGATCGAGATGATCCGGCCCTTGCGCGCCTTCATCATGCCGCGCAGCACGCCCTTGCTGAGCCGGAACACCGAGCTGAGGTTGGTATCCAGGATCGCCTGCCAGTCGTCCTCGCCCATCCGCAACAGCAACTGGTCGCGCGTGATGCCGGCATTGTTGACCAGGATCGAGACCGGCCCGATGTCATCCAGCACGGCCTGGCAACTGGCCGGATCGGCAACGTTCAACACCCGGCCCCGGCTGCCCGGCGCCAACGCCGCCAGGCGCTCGCCGACGGCGTCGGCGCCGGTCTGGCTGGTGGCGGTCCCGATCACGGTGGCGCCGGCACGCGCCAGGGTGTCGGCAATGGCGGCGCCAATGCCGCGGCTGGCGCCGGTGACCAGGGCGATCTCACCCTCAAGCGTGGGATTCATGCGTTTTCTCCTGCGAAATGACGTGGCGCGGCGGACGGTGGGACGGTCATGACCAGTCCGCAAGTGCCGCCTGGAAATCGGCCGGCGTACCGATGGCGCGAACATCCAGCGACTTGTCGATGCGCTTGACCAGGCCGGTCAGCACCTTGCCGGGGCCGCACTCGGCGATGCGGCTGGCGCCGCCGGCGACCAGCGCCTGGATGCAGTCGGTCCAGCGCACCGGCAGGTAAAGCTGGCGCACCAGGGCATCCTGGATCGCTGCCGGTTCGGCATGGCGTGCGGCATCGACGTTGTGCACCACCGGGATCGATGGCGACCGCCAGTCCAGATCGGCCATGACGCCGGCCAGCTGATCGGCCGCCTGGCGCATCAGCGGCGTATGCGAGGGCACGCTGACCGGCAGTTTCACCGCCCGGCGCACGCCGCGCCCGGCCAGCAGCGCCAGCGCGCGTTCCACGGCAACGGCATGGCCGCCGATGACGACCTGGCCGGGTGAATTGAAGTTGGCCGGGACCACGACCTCGTCGCCCGAAGCTTGCGCACAGACCTGGGCCACCAGCGCATCCTCGGCGCCGATCACCGCCGCCATCGCGCCGCTGCCGGCGGGCACCGCGGCCTGCATCAGCCGGCCACGCTCCCGCACCAGGCGGGCGCCGTCGGCCAGGTCCAGGGCACCGGCAGCGACCAGTGCCGAGTATTCGCCAAGGCTGTGGCCGGCCAACTGCGCAGGCACCGGCCCGCCGCGCTGCTGCCACAGCCGCCATACGGCAATGCCGGCGGCGAGCAGTACCGGCTGGGTGAACTCGGTCTGGTTCAGGCGCTCATCGCCATCGGCACTGGCGACCGCCCACAGGTCGACGCCCGCCCCGTCCGAGGCTTCCTGGAAGGTTTGCGCCACCTGCGGCTGGTCCGCGGCCAAGTCGGCCAGCAGGCCGGGCGTCTGCGAGCCCTGCCCGGGAAAAACGAAGGCCAGGCCGGCCTGGGAATCGGGGTTGTTCATCGGGACTCCATCATCGATTGCCAAATCGAAAGAATGCATGGGGATGGGCGGTCAGGCGGCAGTTGTGCCGCCAGCGGCGAAGATTACCCCCGCTGGCGCGCCCATCTGGCAGCCGGCCCGGTACGGCTTGCGTGACAGGCCGATGCGATGCATCGAACGGGCCGGAACCACACAGCAGCAGGGGTATCGGCGGCGGCAACGTGATCGGCCGGCACCGGGGCGATAGTGGCAGCAGCAACGGCGGTACGGAAGCTGTCCAGCCGCCGATGTGGTCAAGGCGCGTCGTTGTCCTGGCCCGGACACGGGCCGCCGTAACCCTCACGGTCCAAACTCAATAACGAAGCAGCGCCGAACCCCAGGTGACGCCACCGCCGAAGGCTTCCATCAGCAGCAGTTGCCCGCGCTGGATGCGGCCATCGCGGACCGCTTCGTCCAGCGCCAGCGGCACCGATCCGGAGGACGTATTGCCGTGCCGGTCGATGGTGACGATGACCTTGTCCATCGGCAGGCCCAGGTGCCGGGCGGTGGCGGAAATGATGCGCAGGTTGGCCTGGTGCGGCACCAGCCAGTCCAGCTCGGCCTGTTCGATGCCGTTGGCGGCCAGCGCCTCCTCGGCGGTGCGCGCCAGGGCGCGGACGGCGACCTTGAACAGCTCGTTGCCGGTCATCACCACCTTGACGCCGTGGTTGTGCTCATCCTTGAAGCCGGCCGAAACACCCACCGGGTTGTAGAGCACATCCTTGTAGGCACCATCGGCATGCAGGTGCGTGGACAGGATGCCGGTTTCGGCATCGGGCTTGAGCACCACCGCGCCGGCGCCGTCGCCGAACAGCACGCAGGTGCCGCGATCGGTCCAGTCGATCATCCGGGTCAGGGTTTCCGCGCCGATCACCAGCGCACACTTGGCCTGGCCGCTGCGCACGAACTTGTCGGCCACCGACAGCGCATAGATGAAGCCCGAACAGGCGGCGTTGACATCGAAGGCGGCGCAGCCGTTGGCGCCCAGGCGGGCCTGCACCAGGCAGGCAGTGCTGGGAAAGATCAGGTCCGGGGTGGTCGTGCCGACGATCAGCAGGTCGATGTCGTTGCCGTCCACGCCGGCCGCTGCCATCGCCCGGCGGGCGGCGATTTCGGCCAGGTCGGCCGTGGTCTGGCCTTCGGCGGCCACCCGGCGCTCGCGGATGCCGGTGCGATCACGGATCCATTCGTCGGAAGTGTCGACCAGTTTTTCCAGGTCGGCATTGGTGAGCACTTTTTCCGGCAGATAACTGCCGGTGCCGGCAATGCGTGAATGGAGCACGATGGCGCAACCTCCCTGGGCGTGGACCGGTCTGCGGTCCAGGTGCGGCGCTCAATACCTTACAGGGCAGGTACTGGCGCCGGCGTCGGCAGCGGTCTTTTTTCGGATCAGGACCTTGGCGCCGGCCCTGGCCGATGCACTGGCCGGGCCGTGTCGGTGCTGCGCGGATGGGCGAGCAGGCCGGTGCGATGACGGCAACCGGCCAGTTTGGTGAAGCTGCCGGGCACGGGCCCCGGCAAGGCGACTCAGTCCTCGTCGCTGTCGTCGACAACGACCTTGGCCGCGATCACCTGGCGGCCACGATAATAGCCATCGGCAGTTACATGGTGACGGCGGTGGGTTTCACCGGTGGTCGGATCGGTGGCCAGCTGCGGCGCCGACAGGGCGTCGTGCGAACGGCGCATGCCGCGACGGGATGGGGATTTGCGGCTTTTCTGTACGGCCATGACTAATTCAACTCCAGACGTAATGTATTCAACGGTGTTTCACTGCAACTTCAGCGACTTGAGGGCCGCAAAGGGATTCGGGCGCCGGCTTTCGGGAACTTCTCCGGTGGCATCTGCCCCAGCGGCATCGGTGCTGGCATCGGCCGCTTCGCTGCCGGGCCGGACCGGTACCAGCGGCAAGGCCAGGATCAACTCGTCCTCGATCAGCTCCATCGGCACCACCAGGCCATCTGCGGGCACCAGGCAGGCTTCGTAGTCCGGCGGCAACGCGTCTTCCTCGTCCTCGCGCCGGATCAGGCCCAGCCGCTGCCTGATCGCCACCGGTTGCCGGTAGACCTCCAGGCTGCGCTGGCAGACCAGCGGCAGCGCGCCACTCACCTGAAGCTGGGCAAAGGCCTGGTCCAGGCCATCGGTGCCGAACTCCAGTTCGAACTCGACGCTGCCTTCGGCCCCGGCCAGCTTGTCACGCAGGCGCGTGAACGCGGCCAGGGCCAGGGTACCCGCATACGCGTACCGGCCCGACACCGCGCGCCAGACATCGATCTGATCGGGCAGTCCGTGCGACATAAGAGCGGCATGGTACCCGGCCCGGAAAGCACCCGTCAATCAGGGCAGTGGCGCCGTTGAAGGCTTTGCCAGCATGGCCCGGACGGCATTCAGCGGCGCAGGACGATCGTGCGCGTGGCCAGGGGCCACAGCCGGCCATCACCGCGCACAACACTGACTTGCACCTGGTGCCGCCCGGGGGCCAGGCCGGAACTGTCGATCTGGAACCTGAAGCCCAGCCGATTGCCGGCCGGATCAGCGGCATCGGGCCAATGATCCGCTGGCCAGCCGGCTTGCAGATGCCGAGGCCCGCTGGCGACTTCAACGCCGTTGATCGCCACCCGCACCTGGTCGATGCCCAGGCCCGGTTGCAGCGCCCAACCGGTCACGGTCAGCGGCTGGCCGCGGCGCAACTTGCCGGCGCCGTCGGCGACTTCGATCCAGCCCAGCGGCGGCAGGGCCTGCGGCTGGTTGCATTGATCCTGCACCCGGTAGCCCTGGTGTCGCCAGCGCACGAACCGCTTGCGGTCACCATGCAGGGACAGCACCTGGTCCAGTTCCAGATGGTCGAAACGTCGGCACAGCTCCTGGTACCAGACCCAGCGGTCACTGAAACGGCGCGCGGTTTCCTCCACCACCAGCCATCCCGGTTGCTGCGGCCCGGCCGCCAGTGCGGCCTCGTCCACGCCCCAGATGGCCAACTGGGTGGCCCGGCCATGACGGACATTGCGCCGATCGTCCAGCACCCGCAGACGCTCCTGGCTGGCCGGCAAATAAAACGCAAGATTGGCCGCCAACATGAAGTTGTCGACCACGATCGCCCCGGGCAGGGTTTCCCGCTCGAGCCAATCGGCCGCTTCCCGCCAACCGGCGAAGTTGGCCGGATAACGCTTGCCGTCGGTGAACAGCCCGGCCCGGTCCGGCATCAGCGTAGCCAGCAACCAGCCCAGCACGGCCGCGGTGACCAGCATCGCCATCGCCACCGTGGCCTGGCGCAGCCGCGACTGCAACTGATCCATTTCGCGGCCCAGCAGCGGCAGCAGCAACAGGTAGGCCGGTAGCGGCCAATGCCAGCGGAAGCGCTCGCCATCGGCGAAGAACCCCAACCCGATGAACAGCAGCCAGACGATCACCGCCACCGGGATCACCACCTGGTCCAGGCGCCCGGCTGCTGAACCGGCACCGGCGTGGCGGCATCGCGCCAGGCCGCGACCGGTGGCCCAGGCCAGCAGCAGCAACAATAACGGGCTGACCATCAACAGCTGTTCGGGCAGTTGCCACAGGCCCTGCCATTGCCAAGCCCAGGGATGGCGATCGACGAACTGGAAGCGCAGGCCGCTGAACTGGTGCGACCAGTTGAACCAGAGCAGCGGCAGCAGGCCGGCACCGGCGACCAGAGCGGCCAGCCAGGGCCCGCGTCCGGCCAGCGCCGCACGGCCGTCACGGCTGGCCAGCAGCACCCAGGCCAGCGCCGGCAGCAGCACGGCAAAGCGGTAGTGGCACAAAAGCCCCAGCGCCAGGCACGCCCCCAGCCACAGCCATTGACGCACGCGCCCGTCCTCCAAGGCACTGGCCAAGGCAGTCACGGCCGCCAGACTGATCACCGCCAGGGCGACATCGGGCACCGCCAGAATGCCCAGCAAGGCCGACAGCGGCATCACCAGGGCGAGCAGGCCGGACCACCATTGCCACGGGCCGGTGCCGTGCCAGCGCCGGCTCAGCCACACCACCTGCCAGGGCAGCAGCAGCGACAGCAGCAGGAACGGCAGGCGCACGCCGGTTTCGCCCGACAGCAATCCCGTGCCGACGGCGATCATCCAGGCGGTCAAGGGCGGCAGGTCGGAGTACGACCAGGCCAGATGCCGGCTCTCCCACCAGTAAAAGGCCTCATCGCCGAACAGCGGCAAGCTCGCCACCAGGGCCAGCTTGATCAGCGCCAGCACCAGCCAGGCGGCCAGGAATCGAGCTCGTGTCATCGTCGCTGCCGGGGGCAGAACCGGCCGCTGCAGCCGACGGGTGGATTGTTCACAGACTCTGACCTTGCGTTGCTGGAAGATGGCGCGCCTGCGCCGGGCAGGCCGCCAGGCCGAAGGCACGACGACGACCGCCGCGCCGTTGGCAAAAGCGGCTGCATGCCCGGAGGCGCTGCTACAATGCCCCGCGTTCCGCGCCGTGGCGGCAAGGCCGGGCGAAGGCGCCGGTCCGGCACCCGCCCCAGCCGCCGGCACCGGGCGAACGGCCGGCGCCAGTGTCGCCGATCACCCGGCAGCGCAGCAATGCGCACCGGCCGGGGATCGCGACAGCGGTCCAAGGCGCCGCCATCCCTCACCGGTGGCCTGCGCCGCCGGTGTGCATGAAACAGGACAAACGGGCTGCAGCATGGCCCAACCCCGGACCGGGTACAGCCGTGCCCGGCCAGACAGGTCCACGACCGTGGCACGCCCCGGCGCGGATCCGGTTCCACCCCCTTCCACCGATCGGAGTCAGCAATGCTGTTTGAGAAAATCGGCACATCAGGCCACGAGGAAGTCGTCTTCTGCCACAACCCTGATGCCGGGCTCAAGGCCATCATCGCCATCCACAACACCGTCCTTGGCCCGGCCCTGGGCGGCCTGCGCATGTGGCCCTACAAGACCGAACAGGATGCCCTGGACGATGTCCTGCGGCTGTCGCGCGGCATGACCTACAAGGCCGCCGTGGCCGGCCTGAACCTGGGCGGCGGCAAGGGCGTGCTGATCGGCGACCCGAGCAAGGACAAGAGCGAGGCGCTGTTCCGGGCGCTGGGCCGCTTCATCGATTCGCTGGGCGGCCGCTACATCACCGCCGAGGACGTCGGCATCGATGTCAACGACATGGAATACGTGCTCAAGGAGACCGATTACGTCACCGGCGTGCACCAGGTCCATGGCGGTTCCGGCGACCCCTCCCCGTTCACCGCCTACGGCACCCTGCAGGGCCTGCTGGCCGCGCTGCAACAGGTGCATGGCAACGAGGACGTGGGCAAGTACAGCTTCGCCGTGCAGGGCGTGGGCCACGTCGGCATGGAGTTCGTCAAGCTGCTGCGTGAGCAGGGTGCCAAGGTCTTCGTCACCGACATCAACAAGGAAGCGGTGCAGCGCGCCGTCGACGAGCTGGGTTGCGAAGCCGTGGCCCTGGACGAGATCTACGATGTCGACTGCGATGTCTACTCGCCCTGCGCCTTGGGCGGCACGGTGAACCTGGACACGATCCCGCGCCTGAAGGCGAAGATCATCTGCGGTTCGGCCAACAACCAGCTGGCCACCGAGGAATGCGGTGATGAGCTTGAGGGCCGCGGCATCCTGTACGCCCCGGACTATGCCGTCAACGCCGGCGGCCTGATGAACGTGTCGATCGAGCTGGAAGGCTACAACCGCGAACGCGCGATGCGCATGATGCGGACGATCTACTACAACCTGGGCAAGATCTTCACCATCGCCAAGCGCGACGGCATCCCCACCTCTAAGGCGGCCGACCGCATGGGCGAGGAACGCATCGCACAGATGGGCAAGATCAAGCTGCC
>CAZUZT010000043.1:0-2380 GCA_964624575.1 uncultured Rhodanobacteraceae bacterium
TACAGGATGGTGCCGGTGGAGAACACGCGCGGCCCGACATTGATGCCGGCACGGACCAGCTCGGCCTGGGTGAACACCGCCTCGGTGCTGGCCGAAGGGTCGTGCATGGTGGTGATGCCGTAGGCCAGGTTGGCGTAGTAGCTCCAGTTGGCCTGCGGGTTGGGGCCGCTGTGGAAGTGGTTGGCGTGGGCGTGGACATCGATGATGCCCGGGCCCAGGGTGCGGCCGCCGGCATCGATGATGCGGGCGCCGGCCGGCACCTGCACCTGGTCCGCCGGGCCGACCGCGGCAATGCGGTCGCCGCGCACCACCAGGGTGCCGCCCTCGATGATCTCATCGCCGCGCATGGTGACGAGGCGGGCATTGGTGAAGGCGACCACTTCATCGGGCGCGTGCACCGGCACGCTCAGGCCGATGCCCACGCCGCGGGCATCGCCGGGCTTGGGCAGGGTGCGCGGGGCGCCGGGCAGGAAGTCGAAACTGTCCTTCAGTTCGCGGCTGAAATACTCGTCGCCGACCAGCCAGTGCAGCTTGCGCGAATCGGCCGACCAGTGCAGGTAGGAGCCGGCATCGGCGCTGACCTGGGCCACCGGGAAGGCCTTGCTGTCCTTGTTCAGGTCAACGGCGCCGCCGGTATCGGTGAACGGCGCGACATAGGCATTGAACAACTCGGTGAAGGCGACCCACTGGTTGTCCGGGCTGAGCGCCACCGAGGTGACGTACTTGAGGTTGAAGTGCTCGCGCGGATCCTCGCCATGCAGGCCGATGCTGTTGAGCTTTTTGTCCATGCCGCCGCCGGTCATGTAGAACACGCGGCGGCCATCGGCGGCGAACTGCGGCTGGTAGCCGTTGCGGCTGATGCGGCGCGGCTCGCCGCCGGCCAGCGGCTGCAGCCAGATGCCGGTGTCCAGGCCGAAGCGGTAGTCGAGCAGGCCACCCGGCGCCTGGCGCGAGTAGACCAGGGCGCTGCCGTCGGGTGAGAACGAGGGCGCGAAGTAGAAGCCGGCGCGGGTGGTGACGGCACGCTCGGCGCCGGTAGCGACATCGCGCACGATGATCGCGGTCTGGTCCTCGTCGCTGTAGCGCACGAAGGCCAGCTGCCGGCCATCGCGGCTGAAGACCGGCTCGTAGTCGAAGTGGCTGTCGGAACTGATCCGCTGCGGCCGGCCATTGGGCAGGGCCTTCTGCCACAGGCTGCCGACGGCGTGGAACACCAGGGTGCGGCCATCCGGGCTGGTGGCGGCATCGCGGATCATTTTCGGATCGAAGCTGCCCTCATCCAGCCGGTAGGAAAAACGCACCGGCTCGGACATGCGCTGGTCGACCTGAGCCGTGAACGGAATTTCGCTGGGCGTGCCGTCTTCCACCGCCACCCGCCACAGCTTGCCCTGGGCCCAGATCACGATGTCCTCACCGTCCGGTGTCCAAGCGTAATTCGGGTACGGGCCGAAGATCGCCCAGGCTTCCTGCTGGTCCAGCGACAGGCCATCCCACAGGGCGCGGATCTGGCCGCTTTCAAGATCAAACAGGCTCAGCACCGACTGGCCGCGGACGCGGCGCACGAAAGCCAGTTGCGAACCGTCCGGCGAGGGTTGCGGCCGCACCGCCCCGCCCTGCACGCGCACCAGGTCGATCAGCTCGCCGCTGACCCGGTCCAGGCGCCGGATGGCATAGATCAGGCCATTGGCATCCTTGTTGTACTGGAAGGTCGGGCCTTGGCTGACATCCTCGCTGAAGTACACGTAGCGGCCATCGGGCGAGAGCGCCGGTTCGCCGGCGTCCTGCTGGTCGTTCTTGCGTTCGGTGAGCTGCACGCCTTCGCCGCCACCGCCGGCGTGGTACATCCACATCTCGCCGGCACCGAGCGAGCGCCGCGCGGTGAAGTGCTTGCGCGCGACCAGGTAGCGGCCATCCGGCGTCCAGGCGGCATTGTTGAGCAGTCGGAAGTTTTCCCTGGTGACCTGACGGGCGTCGCTGCCATCGGCCTTGGCGTGCCAGATGTTGTCGCCGCCGCCGCGGTCGGAGGTGAAGCTGATGCGCGTGCCATCGGGCGAGAAGCGCGGCTGCAGGTCGAAGGCCGGACCGGAGGTGATGCGCCGGGCCTGGCCGCCTCTGATCGGCAGCGTGTACAGGTCGCCGAGCAGGTCGAAGACGATGGTCTTGCCGTCGGGGCTGACATCCAGGTTCATCCAGGTGCCTTCGTCGGTATCGAAGCGGGCTTCGACGGCCTGGCCCTGGATCTGGTTGACATCCCACGTCGGCGCGTCGGCGGCCAGCACGGGGGGCGCCAGCAGCGTGGCTGCCAGCAATACGAGGGTGCGCATCGACTTCTCCTGCGGAATCTAACGGGGATGGAGCAGCCGGCAATGATAGGCCCGCG
>CAZUZT010000043.1:2480-8828 GCA_964624575.1 uncultured Rhodanobacteraceae bacterium
CTGGATCGCACCGCGCGAAGGCGTGCTCAACGTATTCCTGGCACCGGTCGACGCGCCCGACCAGGCGCGGCCGCTGACCGACGACCGCAACCGCGGCGTGCGCAGCTTCGCCTTCGCCCATGACGGCCGCCACCTGCTTTACCCGCAGGACACCGGTGGCGACGAGAACTTCCGCATTCACGCCGTCGATCTGGAATCCGGGGCCGAGCGCGTACTCACCGCCGAGGGCGCCCGCGCCGACATCGCCGGCCTCAGCCACCGCCATCCCGGCACTGTGGTGGTCTCGGTCAACGACCGCGATCCGCAGTTCATGGACCTGGTCGCCATCGACCTGGCCAGTGGCGAGGCGACCCGGATCATCGACAACGACCGCTTCGCCGGCTTTGTCATCGATGACGACTTCCAGCCGCGCCTGGCGATGGCGCAGACCGCTGACGGCGGTGTCGAGGTCTTCAGCCGCGACGGCCAGGAATGGCAACTATGGCGCCAGATCGCCCAGGAAGACGCGCTGACCACCGCCATGCTGGGTTACGACCTCAGCGGCCAGACCCTGTACCTGCTCGACAGCAGCGGCCGTGATACCGCCGCCCTGTTCGCCATCGAAGGCGAGGGCGGCGAGCCGGAACTGCTCTACGAACATCCGCGCGCCGATGTCGGCGCCATCATGGCGGACCCGGCCAGCGGCAAGGTCCAGGCGGTGGCCGCCAATTACCTGCGCACCGAATGGACCGTGCTCGACGAAGAAATCGCACCGGATCTGGACTTCCTGCGCGGCGAGCTGCCCGAAGGCGAAATCCACGTCGCCAGCCGCAGCCTGGATGACCGCTGGTGGATCGTCGCCCTGACCGCCGCCGATGCCGGCAGCCGCTGGTACCGCTACGACCGCACCGACCGCACGCTGGCGTTCTGGTTCGACAGCCGCCCGGAACTGGCGCAGTACAACCTGGCCGGCATGCAGGCGCTGGAGATTCCCGCCCGCGACGGCCTGCGCCTGGTCAGCTACCTGACCCTGCCGCTGGACAGCGCGGACGCGGCGGCCGGGGAAACTACGGACGCCCTGCAGCGCCCGGCCAGCCCGGTACCGCTGGTGCTGCTGGTGCACGGCGGCCCGTGGGCGCGTGATGCCTACGGCTACAACCCGCAGCACCAGTGGCTGGCCAACCGCGGCTATGCCGTGCTCAGCGTCAACTTCCGCGGCTCCACCGGCTTCGGCAAGGGTTTCGTCAATGCCGGCGACATGGAATGGGGCCGGAAGATGCATGACGACCTGATCGACGCCGTGCAGTGGGCCGTCGACCAGGGCATCACCAGCGCCGATCAGGTGGCGATCATGGGCGGCAGCTACGGCGGCTACGCGACCCTGGCCGGCCTGACCTTCACCCCGGACACCTTCGCCTGCGGCGTCGACATCGTCGGCCCGTCCAACCTGATCACCCTGCTGGACAGCATCCCGGCCTACTGGGCACCGGTGCGCGCCACCTTCCACAGCCGCATGGGCAACCCCGAGACCGAGGACGGCCGGCGCCTGCTGGAAGAGCGCTCGCCGATCAACCATGTCGACAAGATCAGCAAGCCGCTGCTGATTGCCCAGGGCGCCAATGATCCGCGCGTGGTGCAGGCCGAATCCGACCAGATCGTCGCCGCCATGGCCGCGCGCGGCATTCCGGTCACCTATGCCCTGTACCCGGACGAAGGCCACGGCTTCGTGCGCCCGGCCAACCGGCTCAGCTTCCAGGCGGTCACCGAGGCTTTCCTGGGCCGCTGCCTGGGCGGCCGTGTCGAGCCGATCGGTGATGCCTTCCACGGCGCCACCCTGCAGGTGCCACACGGCGCCAGCTTCCTGCCCGGCCTGGCCGAAGCACTGCCGGCCCTGGACGACGCCCCAGCCCATTGATCTGCACTCACTCGAGCGGGGTCCAGCGCCCATAAGAAGAAACCCGGGCACCAGGCCCGGGTTTGAAGTGAACGCTGGAGAGTTGCGTTGACTGCTTACTGGGCGCCGGGGTTGTAGATCCAGCCCTGGGTCCAGTCGTTGACGCCATCGAAGGCACCGATGTAGTCGACGCGCAGGAAGAACGAATCGTCGTTGGAACCGTCGGCGGCGACGGCATTGGCCAGTGCCGGCGGCGTGGCGCCACCGCCCAGCAGCGGCGAACCGGCGCGCGGCATCCAGCCGTCGAGCATCGGGTCACCCTGGCCGTTGCCGGTGCCGGCATTCCAGAACGCCTCGCCGGCGCCGGTGAACGGGCCCTGGCCGCACTGGCCCACGAACGAGTTGTTGAAGGCCAGGAAATCCGGACCCAGGGCCGCGGAATCGTCACCGTTGACGTTCAGGCAGTAGTTGGCGAAACCGTGGATGACGGCGTTGTGGTAGATGCCGCCGCTGCCGCGACGGATGCGCGCGCCTTCGCTGCCATTGGCCGAGCCGATCAGGGTGATGTTGGACACCACCGGGCGGGTCCGCGGCTCCAGGTACGGGGCCGGGTTGGAGTTGTCGGACTCGATGCCATGGCTGTCCTGGGTCTGGTCGTAGTTCTCCGAACCCTGCCAGCCGAGCAGGAACTGCAGCTTGCCGAAGTAGCCGTCGTCGAAGTCGTACATGTCGTCACCGACCTGGGTGGCGACCAGGTAGCGGCCGTTGACGCTGCCACCGAACATCTCGAAGCCGTCGTCCAGGCCGCCGTGCACCTGCACGTACTCCAGGGTGGTGCCGCTGCCGACGCCGCACAGGGTCAGCGAGTTCAGCTCCTCGTCCGGACGGATTTCCTGGCCGGCCCAGAGGATGCGCACGTAGCGCAGGATGCCGCTGTTGTCGTCGTAACGCTGGCCGCCGTACTTGACGTTCTCGATGGCTTCGAACTCGCAGGCCAGCTCTTCTTCCTGCTCGTCGTTGCAGATCGAGCGGCCGGCCAGCACCAGGCCGGCCCAGGAGCCGGGCACCGGCTCGGGGCCGGTAAAGGTGATCGGCTCGTCGCGGGTACCGTCGGCGAGGATCTGGCCGCCGGCGAGCACGGCGATGAAGTTGATCGAGCTGGGATCGTCCGAGCCGATCACGGTCACGCCCGGATCGATGCTCAGCACGCCGCCGTCATGGACGGATACTTGGCCATGGACGATGTAATCCTTGCCCTTGGGCAGATGCAGGCGGTCTTCGATGTCGTTGGGCAGCAGGCAGGCATCGGCGCCCTGCGCCGTGGTGCCGCTCGGGCACTGCGTGGCCACCACCGAGCACTGCACGGTGTTGCCCAGGTAAGGCTGCAGCTCGTAGCTGGTCGCGCCGCCCAGGCCGCTGTCGGCGTCCGGTGCCAGCTCCAGGGTGATCTGCTCGCAGCTGTCGACGTTGACGATGGCCTGACCAACCGGGTTCACCGCCAGGTTGCCCGGTACGTGGGCATCGTCGAAGGCGCCGCCGTCGGCCTGGTAGATGGTGGCCTGGATGTCGCCGTTGGCGACGTTGCTGATCTGGTCGGTCTGCACGTTGAGCCAGGTCGGGTTGCCCTGCGCGTCGTAGGTGTACAGCGCGAACCAGAGCACGCCGCGGCCGGGTGCGGCGTCATCGGCGATGTAGTCGACCAGGACGCCGCGGCCGGCCTCCTCGGGGTTCCACCAGTTGCCGTCGAAGGCGTCGGACAGCTGCACCTGGGCGAAGGCGGAGCCGGCGGCCAGGCTCATCACGATGCCGGCGGCCAGGGAAGTACGGACAGGAACTTTCATCGGGGTCTACCTCGTTGGGAAAGTGTGCTGACGACATGGCACCACTCGGGCGGCACCGGGTCGGCGCGGCATAGTGTTCCGGCCGCGGGTTACCGGCCGATGTCATGCATGTGGCAATCAGGTTGCAAGGGCGTTGTCGGGCGCGAGCAGGAAGCTCCGGCCGCTGTCGGCCCGGCTGCTCACCAGGTCCATTCCAGGCCCAGGCTGAACTCGCGGCCCTGGCGGTAGCGCAGGGTCGGCAGGCCGCCCTGGCTGAATTCGACCTCGTGGTTGAGCAGGTTGCGCGCCTGCGCCTTCAGCTGCCAGCGCTCGGCCAGCGCCCAGGAGGCGACCAGATCCAGTTGCCGGAATGGCTGCTCGTAGACATCGGGCTGGCCCTGCACGCCGACCTCGGCGATGCGCTTGCCGAACACGTTGTAAAGCAGGCTGGTCTCCAGCCGGCCACCGGGCGATCGGTAGCCCAGCTGCAGGTTGGCGACCCACGGCGACTGGCCCTGCATGGCGCGCGTGTCCGAGGTCTGGATGCCGCCTTCCTCGCCCAGGTCCACCTCCGATTCGATCCAGGTGTAATTCAGGCCCAGGTACAGGTCATCCAGCGGCAGCCGGCCGAACCAGGACTCATCCAGCCAGGACCAGCGGCGCAGGGTGCCCAGGCTGGCGCCGTAATCCAGCTCGATGCCGTGGCTGTCGGCTTCGGGCGCGTTGCGCAGCTCCAGCAGAACGCTGGTGCCGGCCAGGTTGACGCGCTCGATCGGGTTGCGGAAATCCTTCTTGAACAGCGCCACCGAGAAGGACTCGGTATCGGAGAAGTAGTACTCCCAGCGCAGGTCGTAGCTGCGGATGTCGGTCTGCACCAGGTCGGGGTTGCCGCGGATGGTGACGTCCAGTTCCGGATCCACGTACTGGGCGCGGCTGAGTTCGCGGAAGTCCGGCCGCGACAGGGTCTCGCTGTAGCCCAGGCGCAACTGGGCGTTGTCGCCGTGCATCCAGGTCAGGGCCGCGCTGGGCAGGCGGTCGACCTGGTCGATGCGGGCGATCACCGGCGTCGGGTTGGGCGCAAACTGCTGGTAGGTGACCACTTCCTGGCGGTTGTCCTCCTCGCGCAGGCCCAGGTTCAGGCGCAGGCGCGAGGCCCAGTCCAGCTCCACCGCCAGGTAGCGCGAATCCAGCGTCTGGCTGGCGGTGTAGGCATCGGTGGCCTGGGTGGATTCCTGCAGCACCAGGCCGCCGGGATGGATGTATTCGGGGGTCAGCACATCCCATACGTCCGGCCCGGCCTCGGGCGGACGGAAACCGCGGAAGCGGAAGCGGCGGATGTGCGAATCGCGGTCGCGCTCGATACGGCCGGCGCCGGCCTGGAACACCGCCGCCAGGTCATCGGTGAACTGCACCGGCAGCGCCAGGTTCAGGCCCAGCTCCTGGTTGTCGTCATCGAGCCGGCCGGTGATGTGGTCGTTGCTGAACGAGCCGCGGCCGTACTGGTACTGGCCGGTCTGCGGCAGGCGCTCGTATTCGTAGTAGCGGGTATTGGGCTCGTCACGCGAGGCATCGGCTTTGGAATACAGCCAGTCGACCTCGAGCCAGCCCAGGTTCGGGAAGCCATGCCGGCCATGCAGCTGCGTCACGCGCAAGGCGTTCTCGACCCATTCCAGCTGATACAACTGCTCCAGGTCGGAGGGCTGGGTATCCCAGCCGTGGTCGACACGGGTGTCGTCGGTGGCCTGGCGGATATTGAGCAGGGTCAGGCCGAGTTCGTGGTTGTTGCCGTAGCGGGCGCTGAACGTGCCCAGGCCGCTGAGATCGATGCTGCGCTCGGTGCGCTGGCGGGTGTATTCCATGCGCGGCTGCAGGCCGTTGATACCCAGCGCGTAGGCGGCGCGATGCTCCTGCCGGCTGGCCCAGTCGTGGGCATGGCGGATCGAGGCGGCGTAGGCCAGGTTCCACCCACCGAGCTGGAACGAATCACCAATGCCGAAACCCAGGCCGACACCCGGGTCGATCGAGCGCTGCCAGGTGCGGTAGCCGCGCCCGGCCACGGCATGGCCCACCTGCTGGCGCTCGCCAGGGTCCAGCGGCAACGGCGCGATGCCGTCGGGGAAGGCGCGGGCATCTACACCATCGGCAAGCCAGTCGCGGCTGCCGCCGGCATGCGCCAGGCCATCCTTGCCGGTGGTGCCGTGCAGGTATTTGCCGGTTACCGACAGGCGCATGTGGAAGTCATCGGCATCGGCGCCCTTGCTGCGCATCAGCACGCTGCCGCCGGCGAATTCGCCGGGCAGGTCGGCCGACCAGGTTTTCTGCACCTGGATGCCGGCGAGCACATCGGTGGGGAACAGGTCCAGCGGCACCACGCGCCGGGTCGGGTCCGGCGACGGCACCTGGGCGCCGTTGAGCAGCACGCTGGAATAGCGCTCGCCCAGGCCGCGCACGAAGACATGCTTGCCCCCGACCAGGGTCACCCCGGTGATGCGCTTGAGCGCGGCGCCGGCATCGGAATCACCGGCGCGCGAAATCTGCTCGGCACTGATGGTTTCCAGCACCTGCGGCGAATAGCGCCGGTCCATCACCGCCGCGGCCGAGGACTGGTTGTCCACGCGTTGTTCCTCGACCCGGATCGTCGCCAGCTCGCGTTCT
>CAZUZT010000043.1:8928-12147 GCA_964624575.1 uncultured Rhodanobacteraceae bacterium
CGGCGGCAAGCTGGAAATCCCGCGCCAGGATGTCGTTGGCCGGCAGTTCCAGCCCATCCAGTTGCAGCGGCTCATGGCCGTCGGCCTGGATCTGCACGACGTGACGGCCCGAAGGCGCCTGCAGGGCGAAATGGCCATCCTCACCGGTGTAGGCAAAGGCATCGGTGCCGGCAATGGCCACCTGGGCCATCAGCAACGGCTGGCCATCGGCGCCGGTGACGACGCCGGTCAGCCAGGCCAGTGCCGGCGCCTGTTCCGGGGCGGCCTGCGCGGCCTGCGCCGGGGCCGGTTGCGCGCCGGAACCGGCCGCCGGCAGCGGCACGGGATCGGCGGCCAGGGCGACGCGGATGGCGGCAGTGAGCAGCACCAGGGTGAAAGCGGGTCGGATCATGGTCGGGCCTGTACGGAAACGGCGCAGCGGCTGCCGTCGCAATCGGGAAAGGGGAAATGCATCGACCGGCCGGGCACCTCACGTGCGCAGCCGGCCTCACCGGGGGCGGAAGCCTATGACCGCAAGGTTGCCGTTTCGTGACGCGACCCCGTCGGCAACCCTGGCACCGGGCAGCAACCGGCCGGTATCCGCCGCTGCGCGTCCGCCATGTTTCAGCGGCCGGCGCAACGGGCCGGATTGCTGCAACGCGACATTGGGGGCGTTACACTGCCCGGCTCATCTGAATACGGCGGCCAAGCCTGTGAAAACCATCCTCCACGACCTGTTTGCCCAGGCTCTGGCCGACCTGGCCACCGGCCACGCCGGCGTCCACGCCAATACCGGCTTTGCCATCGAGCGCAGCCGCAGTACCGGGCACGGCGATTTCGCCTGCAATGCCGCCATGGTCAACGCCAAGGTGTTCCCGATGCCGCCGCGCGCCATCGCCCAGGCACTGGTGGAGCGGCTGGCCAGCCACCCGGCCATCGAGCGCATCGAGATCGCCGGCCCCGGCTTCATCAATATCTTCCTCAGCGCCGGCGCCCGCCAGGCCGTGGTCGGCCGGGTGCTGGAACAGGGCCCGCGCTACGGCCATGTCCTGCCCGGCCGGGGCGAGAAGGTCACCCTGGAATTCGTCTCCGCCAACCCCACCGGGCCACTGCATGTCGGCCATGGCCGCGGCGCCGCCTATGGCGCGACGCTGGGTAACCTGCTGGCGGCGGCCGGCCACGATGTCCAGCGCGAGTACTACGTCAACGATGGCGGCCGGCAGATGGACATCCTCGCCGCCTCGACCTGGCTGCGTTACCTGGAACTGCTCGGCGAACCGGTGCGCTTCCCCGACAACGGCTACCGCGGCGACTATGTGCTGGCGATCAGCCAGCGGCTGGCCGACGGGCTGGGCGAGCGCCATCGCCACGCCTGGACCGACATCGCCGCCAACCTGCCGCCCGACGAAGGCCAGGGCGGCGACAAGGAAGCGCACATCGATGCCCTGGTGCAGCGCGCCCGCTCATTGCTCGGTCCCGAAGGCTACGCGCAGTTCTTCGATGCCGCCCTGAACCACATCCTGGCCGACATCGAGGACGACCTGGGCGGCTTCGGCGTGCACTTCGACAACTGGTTCTCCGAGCGCTCGCTGTTCACCTCCGGCGCCATCGAACGCGCCCTGGGCCGGCTCGAAGAGGCCGGGCACCTGTACATGGAAGCGGGTGCGCAATGGTTCCGCGCCACGCAGTTCGGCGATGAAAAGGACCGCGTCGTGCGGCGCGAGAACGGCGCCTACACCTACTTCGCCTCCGACATCGCCTACCTGAACAACAAGTTCGAACGCGGCTTCCAGCGTGCCATCTACATCTTTGGCGCCGACCACCACGGCTATGTCGCGCGCCTGCGTGCAGCCGCCCTGGGCCTGGGCCATGATCCCGAACGCATCGAGATCCGCCTGGTGCAGTTCGCCGTGCTGTACGAGAACGGCGAGAAGGTGCAGATGTCGACCCGCTCCGGCCAGTTCGTCACCCTGCGCGAGCTGCGCAACGATGTCGGCAACGATGCCGCGCGCTTTTTCTATGTCATGCGCGGCAACGACCAGCACCTGGATTTCGACCTGGCCCTGGCCCGTGCCGAATCCAGCGACAACCCGGTCTATTACCTGCAGTACGCCCATGCCCGCATCGCCAGCCTGTTCCGGCAGCTCGCCGGCAAGGATCTGGCCTGGGACCAGGCCGCCGGCCTGGCGGCCGTCGACCAGCTCGACAGCGACGCCGAAATGGCGGTGCTGACCGCGCTGGCCCGCTTCCCCGAATGGCTGGCGGCAGCCGCCGAACAGCGCGCGCCGCAGTTGCTGGCCAACGGCCTGCGCGAGCTGGCCACCACCTTCCACTCGTTCTATACCAGCCAGCCGATCCTGTCCTCGCCGGCACCGCTGCGCGATGCCCGCCTGGCCCTGGCCGCGGCCGTGCGCCAGGTGCTGGCCAACGGCCTGGAACTGCTCGGCGTCTCGGCACCCGAATCGATGTGACACAATCCCGGCGACGTCCGGCAAGCCGTGCCTTCCGATGCCGGACCGGCCGCACCGTGATCCGGCCCGGCTGATCCAGCCCCCGACTGATCCGGCCAGGCCAGCAAACGCCAGCGCGATGCCGCGCCGCCGAGGCCGGGCACCGGCCAGATACCGGCCGGGGCGCCGCCCACGCGCCAGCGCCCTGCCCGGATTCGGGCAAGCGTTGAATTCCCTTTCTTTAATGTCCCTGCATGGAAACGTGACTCACCATGGCCCGACGACCCTCTTCCGCACACGCCCGCCGCGGTGGCAATCCGGCCCTGCCCGCCTGGCTGTGGCTGGCCATCGGCATGCTGCTTGGCCTGCTGCTCGCCGCCCTGGTGATCTGGGCCGGGCTGGCCCCCGGCCTGCGTGATGACCAGAACCCGCCGCAACCGGTGGCCGACAGTGCCGAACCCGAGCCGGCCCCTGCCGGCCCGGCGCGCCAGGAGTTCGATTTCTATACCGTGCTGCCGGAAATGGAAGTGCTGATTCCCGATTCGGAACTGCGCGCGCAAGTGCGCGCCGAATCGCCGGAATCCACCGCCAGCGAGCCGCCGGCCACGGCCGCCGCGACGCCACCGCCAGCCCAGGCCGCCGCCCTGGTCTACCTGCTCCAGGCCGGCTCATTCCGCGACCCGCGCCCGGCCGAGGAACGCAAGGCGCGCCTGGCCCTGCTGGGCATGAGCGCCCGGGTGGAAACCACCAATATCGATGGCACGCCCTACCACCGCGTCTATGTCGGCCC
>CAZUZT010000043.1:12247-14902 GCA_964624575.1 uncultured Rhodanobacteraceae bacterium
CGCCGCACGCTGCCCTGGTTGATGTTGACGACATAGACATGGCCGGCCTCGTCCTCGCCGAAGCTGACGATGCCGCTGCCCTGGTTGCTGCCCCAGTTGCTCTGCTGCCAACCGCTGCCGTTTGGCGTCAGGAAGCGGATCTGGCCCAGGCAGTAGTCGGTGAACATGTAGACGCCATCCAGCCCGGTGATCGGCCCGCGGTAGCGGTGGCCGCCGGTGATCGAGCAGTTGCCGCCGCTGCGCGGGTACTCATGCACCGGCGGGTAGTGCGGGAACAGCAGCGGATCGGGGCAGTCCAGGCCGGTGTTCCAGGTGCCCTCGAAGCAGCGCCAGCCGAAGTTGACCACCTGGTTGAGCTGCGCTGCCGGCAAAAGGTTGATCTCCTCGCGCGTACTCTGGCCGACATCGCCGATCCACAGGTCGCCGGTGGCGCGGTCGAAGCTCCAGCGCCACGGATTGCGCAGGCCGTAATGGACGATCTCGGCGCAATAGCTGTCGGCGGTGCTGGCGAACGGGTTGTCAGCCGGGATGCCGTAGGGCAGCGTGCCGGAGCCGCCGCAGGCCTTGCCGTGGCTGGATGAGGTCACATCGACATCGATGCGCAGCATCTTGCCCAGCAGCGTCTGCATGTTCTGGCCGTTGCCGTGCGGGCCGAACGGATCGTTGCCGCTGCCGCCATCACCCATGCCGATATAAAGATAACCATCCGGACCAAACAGCAGGTTGCCGCCGTTGTGGTTGGAGGCGGGCTGGCTGATGGTCATCAGCTCGCGCCGGGTCGACAGATCGGCCACGTTGGGATCACTGGCCGAGACCTGGTATTCGACAATCTTGGTGTGGCCGCCGCTGCCGGTGTAGTTCAGGTAGAAGCGCCGGTTGGCGATGAACTCCGGGTGGAAGGCCAGGCCCAGCAGGCCGCGTTCACCGCCGGTGGTGAAACCGCCCGGCGTGGCGCTGGTCAGGGTCATGAACGGGGTCGGCAGCAGGGCGCCATCGGCCACCACCTTGATGCTGCCGCCGCGCTCGAGAATGAACAGCCGGCCACTGCCATCTCCGGCATGGGTCAGGCCCAGCGGCGAGGACAGGCCCGATGTGACGACATTCTCCAGGTGCAGGTCGGCGGGCACCTGGGCCGCGGCCGGCAGCGCCGGCACGGCCAGCAGGGACAACAAAAACGGGACCAAAAACGCGTTGCGTGACACGGCATTCTCCGGCTGGCAGACAGGCAGGTCCGGCATTATGCCCAGCCGTTGCCGGCGCGAAATGAAAGCCGCGTCGATCCGTGAACCAGTCCTCGTTAATCGTGCATATCAATGCCGAACAGTGCTTATTGATGCCCGAATCGGCCGGCCCTGCTCACTCCGGCGCCGTCGCCCCCGGCTCGAACCCATCATCGAAGATCGCCTCGCTGGTCAGCCGCAGCAAGGTGCCGTGGAGGAAGTTGCCGGCGTACAGGTGGCCGTCCCAGTCCTCGCCAAAACCGGTGATCAGCATCCCGAGGAAGCGCTCCCTCACCGGCCAGCCGCCGCCGGCCAGCGGCTGCGCCGAGTACACGCGGGCGGTGACGTTGTCGGCAAACCAGTAGCTGCCCTGCAGGCGCTGCACCGGCCCGCGATAGACATAGCCCCCGGTCACCGCCGCGCCACCGACATGGGGGTACTCGAACAGCGGCAGGGTCGAGCCGGGGAAGGCATTGACCGGATCGTCCACGCACGGCGGCGTGGTGCGGTTCACGCGCGTGCCCTCCATGCACGGCCAGCCAAAATGCAGGCCGCCCTCGCCGGCACCGGCGCGGTTCACCTCCTCGCGCGCGTTCTGGCCGACATCGCCGATGTACATCTCGCCGGTGAGCCGGTCGAAGCTGAAGCGCCAGGGATTGCGCAGACCGGTATGCCAGATCTCGTCGCAGGTATCGGCGATGCCGACGTAGGGATTGTCGGCCGGGATCGAATAAGGCGCCGGCTGCCCGGCCGGCACACCGCACATGTGCGCGCCGGCACTGGCAGTGGGCGTGTCCACATCGATGCGCAGGATCTTGCCCAGCAGCCAGTAGTTGTGCAGGCCCGGCGCCGGCGTGCAGTTGGCCGGGTCGCCATCGGCCGGCTTCTTCCAGTCGCACAGGGCAAAGCCGTTGGGATCATTGAGCGGGCCGCCGTCGCCGGAGCTGTAATACAGGTAGCCATCCGGGCCGAAATGCAGGTCGCCGCCGTTGTGGGTGGCGGCCAGGTCCGGCACGCGCAGGATATCCAGACGGGTGCCGGTATCGGCGCGGTCCGGATCCTCTGCCGTCACCGTGTAGCGGGCGATCACCTGGTCCGGCTGCGCGCCCAGCCGCGGCTCGAAACCGTGCGCGGTGAAGGCGACATAGAAGTGGCCATTGCTGGCGAAGTCGGGATGGAAGGCCAGGCCGAGCAGGCCGGATTCACCGCTGGTAGTGACCGGGCGCGACAGGAATGGCGTCGGCTGCAGGCTCGCCGAGCCATCGGCATGCAGCTGCACGATGCGGATCGACCCGCCCTTCTCGACCACGAACAGGCGCCGGCTGCCATCGCCGGCATGGCGCACCGCCACCGGCTGCGACAGGCCGGTGAGCAGCACTTCCCAGGCCAGGTCGGCCGGCAGTTCGGTGGCGCGGGCTGGTGTCGATGCCGATGC
>CAZUZT010000044.1:0-10995 GCA_964624575.1 uncultured Rhodanobacteraceae bacterium
CTTAGCGAAGCCCGCGCGCGCTATGAGGCCGCGAGCCTGTCCAATGCCCTGTTCACCAGGACACAACAACGTCTCCTCGCGCGCCTGTTTGGCCGCCCGGATCTGGATTATTCAGTCAGCGAACTCATCCAGGTCACTGGCGCAGGCAGTGGCGCCGTTCAGCGCGAGCTGGCGCGGTTGACCGGGGCCGGCCTGCTGCAGGTTGACAGCGTGGGCAACCAGAAGCGTTACCGCGCCAACCCCCAGGCGCCCATCCATGACGAACTGGTCTCGATCGTGCGCAAGACATTCGGGCTGGCCGAGCCGCTGCGGCAGGCACTGGCGCCGCTGTCGGGCCGGATCAGCAATGCGTTCCTCTACGGTTCGGTCGCCAAGCACGAAGATACGGCAACAAGCGACATCGACCTGATGATCGTGTCCGACGACCTTGGCTACCCGGACGTCATGGCGGCCCTGCATCCGCTGATGGAGCAACTGGGCCGGCCAGTCAACCCGACGATCTACACCCGCCCGGAACTGCGCGACAAACTGAACGCCGACAACAGCTTCATCACGCGTGTGCTGGCACAGCCACGCATTGATCTGATCGGTACCAGCGATGAGCTCGCCGCTCAGTAATCTTGCCGGCCCAGGCAAGCCGCTGGCTGTCGAGGCGCCGGATCCGATGGAAACCGCTGGCCTGATCACGTCGGGCCGTGCCCGGCTGGCCGATGCCGCCATCGACACGCTGTCGCCGGAAAGCAGGTTCGATCTGGCCTACAACGCCGCCCATGCACTGTGCCTTGCCGCGTTGCGCAATCACGGCTTCCGGCCCCGCCAGCGCTACATCGTTTTCCAGGTGCTGCCCCATACGCTTGGTCTTGGCCCGGAGGTGTGGCGCGTCCTGGCCAAGGCGCACGAGCTGCGCAACCTGGCCGAGTACGAAGGCCATGTCGACGTGGATCAGCGCCTGGTCCGCGATCTGATTTCGTGTTGCCAGACCGTCGCGGCGACCATCGAAGAGCGCTTCGCATGAGAAAACAAAAAAGGCCCCGGGAAACCCCGGGGCCTAATGTGCAGCATGCAAAGAGCTTGAAGCCTTACGGTTGCTGCATCCAGAACTGGTAACTGCCGCTGCCCGAATAGGACACGATGCGCCAGTAGTAGTGGCCGGCGCTGCCGTTGTAGGCCACCTGTTCACTGCTGCCGGTATTGATGCTGCGGGCCACGCGCACCCAGGCGCTGCCGTTCCAGCGGTACAGCTCCAGGTCGAAGTCGGCGTTGGCCGGGCCTTCCAGCCAGCCGCGCTGGAAGCCGGCGCTGTTGCTGGTGTAGTAATCGCCATTGGGCTGCACTTGGGCTTGGCCACTACCGGACAGGCTGCCGGTGTAGCGCGTGCAATTGCTGCACGGGGCGCTGCTGCCGGTATCCCAGGTGGCGACCAGGCTGACGCCGGAGAAGGCGCTGTAGCCGCGCACCATGACATGCCAGGTGCCCGACTGCGGGCTGGCGAAGGTGCAGGTTTCGTTGTTGCCGGCCAGCCACGGACGGCAGTCAAAGGTGCCGGTGCTGGGGGCGGCGCCGCGGCGCACGTAGAGGTCGGCATCACCGCTGCCGCCGCTCATCTGCACGCGCAGGTTGCTGGCACCGCTGGGGATCTGCACGGTGAAGCGGTGCTCGGTGCCGGCGCTGCCGGACAGGCCGGTGACCGGGGTGCCGTTGGCCAGCGTGCCGGGGGTGGGATCGGGCGGAGTGCTGCCGCCGCCATTTCCGAACAGTGAATACAACAGGCGGGTCGGCGAACCGCTGCCGGCGTTGGTGACCTTGTTCGGCGTGGCGTTGTTGTAGATCGCCGTTTCCACCTGCGCCGGTGTCGCCGACGGATTGGCGGCCAGGTACAGGGCGGCGACACCGGCCACGTGCGGCGAGGCCATCGAGGTGCCGTTGATGGTGTTCAGGGCGGTGTTGGAGGTGTGCCAGGCGGCGGTGATGCTGGAGCCCGGCGCGAAGATATTGACGCAGCTGCCCCAGTTGGAGAACGAGGAGCGGGCATCGGTGCTGGTGGTGGAGCCGACGGTGATCGCCGCGCTGGAGCGCGCCGGGGAGACATTGCAGGCGTTCTGGTTTTCGTTGCCCGCTGCCACCACCACGGTGACACCCGCATTGCGCATGCGCGTGACGGCCTGGTCGGTGGCGGTGGAGGCACCGCCGCCCAGGCTCATGTTGGCCACGGCCGGCTTGCTGTGGTTGCCGGCGACCCAGTCCATGCCGGCGATGACGCCGGAATTGGTGCCGTTGCCCTGGCAGTCGAGCACGCGCACCGGGAACAGGCGCGCCGCCTTGGCCACGCCGTACACCGAACCGCCGGCACTGCCGGCGACATGGGTGCCGTGACCGTTGCAGTCATTGCTGCCGCGGCCATCGTTGATCGCGCTGTAGCCCGAGTACACGCGGCCGCCGAACTCGTTGTGGCTGGGCCGGATGCCGGTATCGACCACATAGATGTTCACGTTGGCCGCGCTGGTGTCGTAGACATAGCTGCCGTTGAGCGGGCGATCGCGCTGGTCGATGCGGTCCAGGCCCCAGGTGGCGTTGTTCTGGGTGGCGCTGAGGCTGACGATGCCGTCTTCTTCGACATAGGCCACGCGCTCGTCCAGCAGCAGCTGTTCCAGGGCGGCGTCATCGGCGCTGACCACGAAGCCGCGCAGGACATGGTTGTAGCTGCGCTCGACCGATACCCGGTAGCTGCGCGACATCACGCTGGCGACTTCGGCCACCGTCGGAGCGGCGCGCGAGGCATCGCCTTGGCGGCTGTCGCCCCCGCGTTCACTCTCGCTGCTGAGACGGGCTGCTTCTTCCTTGAGCACGACGATGTATCGGCCCTGGACCGGCTGATCGGCGAACAGCAGTTTGCCGGCCTGCGCCGGCAGCGGCGCCAGAATAAAGCTGGCGGCCGCCATGACGGCGGTGAACAGCGTGGATTTGTAATTCATTGGTTCAATTCTCCCGGTGTCCGGCGTCGCCGCAGGCATGGCGTCCTGCCTTGCACGGTCGCTGCGCGCCGGAGTTTACAAAGGTGAGATGGAGGATGGCTCCGCGTGGTCGGCTTGCCGTCGCCGTGCCCAAGCGCACGGCGTGCTGCCATCTGCGGACGTTCGCCGGCAGCCGTTCGGGTATAGACCAGGCCGGCCGGCAACGGCTAGGCCGCCAGTCTCAAATCATTCTCAAATCCTTTTTTATCAATAGTTTGCCGTTCCTAACCTGGCTTGATTTCGTCATCTTCGCCGGTGCCGTTGCTGGCTGAAGGTGAAGGGCAAGTCGTTTGAACGAGCTGATCAGGAGCGTTTGCCCGGTGGCCAGCGGCCCGCTTCAAGCCGTTACGGGCGGCCTTGGCAGGCAGCCATCCAAGGCCAATGGCAGCGATCTGTAACAGTTGTTACGCTGCCTGCCGATGTTGTCGGGGCCGGACGGCACCGCGCCGCCCGGGCAGGTTCGGCCGGGCCAGGTTCGGCCAGTCCCGACACGGTGCCCTGATGGAGTGCAAAGCATGTCCACAGCCGTTGCGCATTGGTCGAGCCGGATCGGTCGGCTGGAGATCGGCGAGGTCCAGCTGGATCTTCGTTACCGTTGCGTCAGCCATCCCGATGGTAACGTCGAACTGCCCCAGCGCATGTTCGACCTGCTGCTGCTGTTTGCCGCCGAGCCGGGCGTGCTGCACACCCGCCGCGACCTGTTCCGGCGGGTCTGGAGCGGGGTCGTGGTCGAGGACGGCAACCTGTCGCAAAGCGTATGGATGCTGCGCAAGGCACTGGGTCCGGAGCGCCGGCAGTGGATCCGCACCGTGGCCAAGAGCGGCTACGTGTTCGAGCCGCCGCATCCGGTGGTGCCGGTGGCGGTCGACGAGGTGCTCGAACAGGCAGCCGGCACGGGAGGCAGTTCGCTGCCGGCCACTCCCCTGGCTCCGGCCCGCGCAGGACGGCATCTTACCGGGCGCTTGACCAGGCAGTTCGGGCTCGCCGGCGGGGCGGTCGTGGCGCTGGCCATGATTGTGATGGTGGCGGCCACCGGGTCACGCCTGGCTCCACCAGCTTCGGAATCGGCATCAACATCGACATCATCCCGGACGCCAATCCCGGCCATTCCCGGCGCCGACCCGGCCGCAACGAAGGCGTCGTTGCCACAGGTAATGCTGATCGCGGTCGATGACATCGGCCGCCCCGAAAGTGCCGGCAACGATCTGGCCGGCACCGACGCCCTGGCCAATGCCAACGCCAACGCACCCGAAGCGATCACCAGCCTGCTGCTGGGCTGGCTGCGCTGGCAGCTGGCGATGACGCCGCAGGTGCAGCTGCTCGAACCCGGCCTGGCCGAAGGCTTCGATGCCGATCCGCAGGCCATCGTGGTGCTGCTGGCCAGTCGATACCTGCCGGTCGACACCGGTACAGCCGGGCCGCTGCCGACTGGCAGCTGGCCGGCTGTACCGGACGGCGGCTCCGGCGCGAGTGGCCAGCTGCGGATCCGGGCCTGGTTGCGGACCCCGGATGGCAGCCACCAGGTGCGCGTCCAGGGTCCGGCCGAGACGGTGGCCGCCCTGGTTGAACAGGTGGCCGAAGGGATCATGGCGCAGTTGCTGCCCGCCGGCGCGCAGCGGCCGTCCCAGGCCGGCAGTGCGATTCCGGTCGATCCGGAGGGCATCGCCCTGTATCGGCAATTGTTGCTGGCCAGCCAGGCCAGGCAGTGGCCCGCGGTGGTCGGAATCGGCACCCGGCTGGTGGCGCAGGCGCCGGGTTTCGGCCTGGCGCACTGGCACCTGGCCCAGGCCCATGGCCGGCTGCATCAGCACCGCCAGGCCCGTGAGCACCTGCGTGTGGCCCAGGCCCTGCTGGCGCCGACCGGGGCCGCTGCCGAGCAATTCCAGGCGCGCGCGCTGGCCTGGTCGGGCGAGTACGACCGGGCCGCGGCCATCTATCAGGGGCTGGCGGCGCGCCATCCGCAGCAGGCCGGTTTTATCCTGGCCCGGGCACAGGCGCTGCAGGCGGCCGGCCAGCACCAGGCAGCGGCGGATGTGCTGGCGGCAATCGACCTGCCGCGGCAATCGGCGGCGGTGCAGGTTGGGCAGCAGTTGCTGCTGGCCGACATCGCCTGGGCCATTGATGACGCCGATGCCGCGCGCGCAGCGGCATTGCGGGCCGGGCAATTGTCGGCCGCTGCCGGCTGGCCATTGGAGACCGAGCGCGCGCGTCAGTTATATGTGCGTTCCGGGGGCGTGGTGCCGGAGTCCGGCGCGGCCGGCTTCGATGGAATCACGCTGGCCCAGAACCGGGATCAGGCCCCGAGCCCGACCATGGCGCCCTGGCACACGCTGAAACTGGTGGCCGAGACCCCGGCGACCGGCTGCCCGGCACCGGGCGCCTTCTGAGGCGCTGCGAGCCGCCGCTGGTTGACCACCCGCACAGCCGGTGGCCTGGCGACTGTCCCGCCACCGCGTCCGGACGCCTGTAAAGTTGTCGCCATGTCCGAAACCGGCCAATCCCGTCCGCCCATCGACGCCATCGACGCCGCCGTCGCTGCAACCGGGGTCTTCGAGCCCGCCGCCGCCAACGCGGCTGGCCCGGATGCGGCCTCGATGCCGTTGACGGCGCCCCGATCCCTGCGTGCGTTGGCGCTGGCTCTGGTCGCCCTGGGCCACAGCCTGGCGCTTCTGGTCTGGCTGGCCGGCCACGGAGCCTGGGCGTTGGCGCTGCTTATCGCCAGCCACGGTTTGGTGCTTTGGGGCACGCTGCATCCGCATTCACGCCTGTTCGGTCCGGTGTTGCGGCGCCTGCCGGACACTGCGCCGGTGGTCTGGCTGACCTTCGATGACGGTCCATCCGCCGATACCCCGGCCCTGCTCGACCTGCTCGATGGTCATCAGGCGCGGGCGACCTTTTTTCTGGTGGCCGGGCGGGCGGCTGCGCGCCCCGACCTGGTCGCGCAGATCGTCAGCCGCGGCCACCGGATCGGCAACCACACGGCCAGCCATCCGGCCGGCGGCTTCTGGCTGCCACGACCGTGGGCGACACGGCGCCAGATCAGTGATGCCCAGGATCAGCTTGCGGCGTTGGCCGGTGCGCCGCCGCGCTGGTTCCGGGCCGTTGCCGGTCATGCCAATCCCTTCGTGCAGCCGACCCTGGCGCGGCTGGGACTGGCGCGGGTCTCCTGGAGCGGGCGCGGCTTTGATGCCGTAGATGGTGACGATGGCCGGGTGCTGACGCGCCTGTATCGTGCCATCGCCCCGGGCGCGATCCTGCTGCTGCACGAGGGCGGCCCGCCCGGGCGGGCGCCACGCTTGCTGGCCGCCCTGCTGGGCGAGCTGGATCGGCGCGGTTACGGCACGGTATTGCCGGAGCCCGCCGTGGCGGTGATGCCGGCACCGTTGCCGCCCTTGCCATCGCTGGCCGACCTGCCGGCGCTGGCGGTCAGCACGCTGGCGCCGGACCGGGTCACACCACCGGTGCCCGGGCCGACGACAGCATCGCCACCGCATCCACCGGCACCGGTCGCGATGGTCAGTCCGGCAGCACCTTGCCCGGATTCAGGATCCCGTCCGGATCGAACACCTGCTTGAGGCCGCGCATCAGCGCCAGGGCCACCGGATCCACGGCCAGCGGCATGAACGGCCGCTTGGACAGGCCGATGCCGTGCTCGCCGGACAGCGTGCCACCCAGGGCGATCACCTTTTCAAACAGCCGCGCCAGTGCCTGCGGTGCCGCCGCCGCCTGGGCGGCATCGGCCGGGTCGTACATCAGGTTCACATGCAGGTTGCCGTTGCCGGCGTGGCCGAAGCAGACGATGGTCAGGCCGCTGTCGCGCTCCAGCCGGTCCAGGAACGCAGCCAGTTCGGGCAGGGCCGGTACCGGCACCACCACGTCTTCATTGATCTTCTTCGGCGCCACCGAACGCAGCGCGGGCGACAGGGCCCGGCGCGCCGCCCACAGCCGCTCCTGGTGATCCGGCGCACGTGCTTCATCCAGGCTGGCCAGGCCCGGCACCTGGACCGCAGCGGCCACCGCCGCCGCCTGCCCGGCCAGGTCGGCGGCCGAACCCTCGATCTGGATCAGCAGCAGGGCACCGGCCTGCGGCACCACGTCGCCGCCATGGCGGCGCGCCAGGACCAGCGATTTGCCGTCCAGGAACTCGACTGCGGCCGGTGTCTGGGCACAGGCCAGCAACCGGCCGACGGCGACGGTGGCGGCGGCGATGTCGTCAAAGCGCGCCTGCAGCACGGCGCGGGCTTCGGGCAGTGGCGTCAGCTTCAAGGCCGCCTCGACGATGATCGCCAGGGTGCCCTCGCTGCCGACCAGCAACCGGGTCAGGTCGTAGCCGGTGGCCTGCTTGGACAACGGCCGGGTGGAGTGGAACAGCCGGCCCTGGCCATCGACGGCGGTCAGCGCCAGCACGTTGTCGCGGGTGGCGCCGTACTTGACCGTGCGCGGGCCGCCGGCGTTGCAGGCCAGGTTGCCGCCGATCGTGCAGGTCGGTGCGCTGGCCGGGTCCGGAGCCCAGAAAAAGCCGTGCCCGGCGGCGGCTTCCTGCAGCCGGGCATTGATCACGCCGGGCTGGACCACGGCCAGGCGCTGGCCCGGATCGATGGTCACGATCCGGTCCATCCGCGCCAGGCTGAGGACCACCGAGCCCGGTGCCGGCACCGCGGCGCCGGTGGTGCCGGTGCCGGCACCCCGAGCGGTGATCGCCACGCCATGTTCACGGCACAGGCGCACGGCCGCGGCCACCTGCCCGGCGTCGGCCGGCAGCAGTACCGCCAGTGGCAGCTGGTGGCGGGTCGAGTCATCGCCGCCATGAGCCTGGCGGCTGCCTTCGTCGACGCGCACCACGTCCGGGCCAAATGCGTCGCGCAGCGCGTCGAGGAAGGGTGCCGGGTCGGTATGCATGGTCATGGGATGAAAATCGAATCAGGGTGACGGTACGCGCCGGTACCGGGCGATCACGACGGCGGCTGCGCCGCTTCAGCCGCCCAGATCGAAGGCGGCGCGGTGCCAGTCGATGCGCGCGGCGGTACGCGGGCCGGTGATGGCCACGACATCGAAGCGGCAAGGCAGGTCGGTCAGGGCCGGGTTCTGCTGCCGGAACTGCGCGCCGGCGACCATCAGGCGCTCGCGTTTGCGCCGGGTGACGCTGGCCGCGGCGCCGCCATAGTCGTTGTTGGCCCGATAGCGGACTTCGACGAA
This sequence comes from uncultured Rhodanobacteraceae bacterium, assembly GCA_964624575.1. GTDB lineage: Bacteria > Pseudomonadota > Gammaproteobacteria > Xanthomonadales > UBA2363 > Pseudofulvimonas. Next base: position 8,208 of record CAZUZT010000044.1, read on the forward strand.
CACCAGCACACCGGCCTCGCGCATCACCAGGTCCAGTTCGCCAAAGCGGGTGCGGAAATTGCGCGCCAGCAACGCCAGGCCCGCGGCCTGCAGATGGCTGCAGGCCAGTTCTTCCCAGGCCTGGCCGAGCTCGTTCACGCCCGCGCCGGCACGGCCGGAAGTGCCGCCGATGTCGAGACTGCTGCCGGAGCGGGGCGGCGGTTCAATAGCGCTCTTCGAACTGCAGCGCGCCCTCGACGGCGATCGGGATGCCGTCCTGGAAGCGGGCCCAGGCCAGCTTGCGCCGGACCTGGCGCGAGGCATCGATGCTCAGCTCGCCGGTGGCGCCGTTGATGAACGAATACGGATGCCGGTTCAGCCAGTCGATGTAACCCAGCAGGCGGTAGGCGTCGATGCCGAAGGCGAACAGGCGCAGTGCCTGGCCCTGGACGCCGCGCAGGCTGGCGGCCAGCTCTTCGCGGCTGGGCAGGCCGCTGACCTGGCCGATCACCCAGGGGGCATCGCTGAATTCCAGCCCGTCCAGGTCACGGTCCATCGCCGCCACCGGCGCGCCGCCGTAGACCCGCGACATCGCCAGCCAGGTGCCGCCGACGCCAGCGCTCTTGAGCTGCGGCACCAGCAGGCGCGCGGACTGGCCATGCAGGGCCAGGAACAGGCCGCCCAGGTCATCTTCACGCAGGCGCTCGGCGCGCTGGCTGAAGTCGTAATCATTGACCGCCAAGCGAAGATCGCGCACCACCTCGCCGCCCAGCGATTCAAAGTGCATGCGGAAGGCCAGCGCGGCGCGCCGGCTCCAGTCATCGGGCAGCGAGACCACGCCGGCACGCAGCACGCCGCGCTGGATCAGGCGCTCGGCGGCGGCGACCGCTTCTTCGTCGGGCAACAGGCCGAACTGGGCACTGCCCGGCGGTGGCGCCACGCCATCGGCATGGTTCAGGGCCAGTACCGGCACCGGCAGCAGCGGTTCCCGGAACAGGGTGGTGACGGCATCGCGGCCCAGCGGTCCGACCACCAGCTCGGCGTCCATTTCCAGGGCGCGCAGGTAGGTGGCGCCGATGTCCTGGACGGTGGAGCCGGTGTCGAGCAGCTCGATCTGCGGGCGCGGCTCGGGCGCCGAGAAGTAGGCGGCAAAGAAGCCGTCGCGCACCGCCTGGCCGGCGGCGCCCAGGGCGCCGGACAGCGGCAACATCACCACCACCTTGCCGTACAGCGCGCGGCCATCGGCATCGGTCGGCGGCGGCTGCCGCGGTGCCAGCGGATTGCGGCCGTCGGCGAGCAGGCGCGGCGGGCTGACGCCGCGTTCGATCAGAGCGGCATCGACCCAGGCCTTGAGCGGTTCGTCCACCGACATGCCGGCGCTGGCCCGGTACAGGACCTCAACCTCGGTCGCCGCCAGCACCGCGGCCAGACGGTCAGCGACCTGGTCGTGTTCGGGGCCTTGCAGGTAGTTCAACAGCGCAGCCCGCTCCTGGGCCATGGCCAGGGAATCATCGCGGCCTTCGAAGGCACGCGCGCGCAACTCGTGGAAGCGCGGCCGCAGCGCATCGGGCACACGCTCTGTGGGTATCGTGAGCAGGTCCAGGGCGCGGTCGGGCTGTTGGTCGGCCAGGGCGACCTCGGCCAGCAGCAATTCAAGGCGCAGTTGCCAGGCATCACTGAGCTGGCTGGCGCGCAACGGCCGGGTCGCCCGGCGCACGCCGTCCATGTCGCCGCGCTGGCGGTGGCTTTCGGCGGCGCGCAGGTGCAGGTAATCACGGCGTTCACCGGCTGCACGTTCAGCCGCGTCAGTGAACATTCGCGCGGCGTCGGCGAACTCGCCGGCGGCATAGGCCTGCTCGGCGCGTTCGATGGCGCTGTCGCCACGGCTGACCGGCCCGGCGCAAGCCACCAGCAAAAGGGCGACAATGACCAGGCCGCCGCGGACAAGGAACGGGAGTGGACGCTTCATGACCAGCCGATCAACTTCGGAAAGCCCCATGATAGCCCCCGGCGCCCTGTACGTCGTGGCCACGCCGATCGGCAATCTGGCCGATATTTCCCAGCGCGCGCTGGCGGTGCTGGCCCAGGTCGATGTCATTGCCTGCGAGGACACCCGCAGCACGCGCGTGCTGCTGGACCATTACGGTATCAACACGCCGATGCTGGCCCTGCACGAACACAACGAACTGGCCCAGACCGGCCCCCTGCTGGCGCGGCTGCGCGACGGTGCGGCGATTGCCCTGGTCAGCGACGCCGGCACGCCGCTGATCAGCGATCCGGGTTACCGGCTGGTGGCGGCGGCGCGCAACGCCGGCTTGGCCGTGCATCCAATCCCCGGCGCCTGCGCCGCCATCGCTGCGTTGTCGGCGGCCGGGCTGGCCAGCGACCGGTTTTGCTTTGAAGGCTTCCTGCCACCAAAACCGGCCGCCCGCCGGGCCCGCCTGGCGCAACTGGCCGGCGAGCCACGGACCTTGATTTTCTACGAGTCCAGCCATCGCATTGTCGATGCCCTGGCCGATCTGGCAGCCGCCTTCGGTTCGGCCCGGCCGGCCGTGCTGGCGCGCGAACTGACCAAGCGCTTCGAAACCTTCCTGGGGCCGGACCTGGCCGGCATCGCCCAGGCGGTGGCGGCCGATGCCAACCAGCGCCGCGGTGAATTCGTGCTGGTCATCGCCGGCAATCCCGAGCCGGAGGCCGCGGCCCTGGCCCTGGGCCGGCGCATCCATGCCGCCTTGGCCGCAGAGCTGTCGCCCAGCCGCGCCGCGCGCATTGCAGCCGAAATCAGCGGTGCCCCGCGCCGGGCGCTGTA
>CAZUZT010000044.1:11095-12394 GCA_964624575.1 uncultured Rhodanobacteraceae bacterium
TTGACCGCGTACTGGTCCAGGTCGGTGATGCCGGCCTGGGCCAGCACCTCGTCGTCGATCAGGAACTGGCCGCTGAGCTCGGCGGCCGGCCGGGTCAGCACCTGCCAGGCGGCATCGGCCATGATCTCCGGCTTGCGGCAATTGTCCGGGTTGACGCCGGGAATCATCGCCAGCGCGGCGGTGTGGATCACCGTGCGCGGCCACAGCGCGTTGACGGCGATACCGTATGTCTTGAGTTCCGGCGCCATGCCGAGCACGGCAAAGCTCATGCCCATCTTGGCCAGGGTGTAGCCGACATGCGGCGCGAACCATTTCGGATCCAGGCTGGGCGGCGGTGACAGCACCAGCACGTGCGGGTTGTCGGCCTTTTTCAGGTACGGCAGTGCCGCCTGGGTGCACAGCACGGTGCCGCGGGTGTTGACCTGGTGCATCAGGTCGAAGCGTTTCATCGGCGTTTCCGCCAGCGGCGCCAGGTAGATCGCGCTGGCATTGTTGACCAGGATGTCGATGCCGCCGAAGTGCTCGGCCGCCTGCGCCATCGCCGCCACCACGTTGTCCTCGTCGCGGATGTCGACCTTCAGTGCCAGGGCCCGGCCACCGGCGGCTTCCATCTCTTCGGCGGCGCTGTGGATGGTGCCCGGCAGGCGCGGATTGGGCACATTCGACTTGGCCGCGATCACGATGTTGGCACCGTCGCGGGCGGCACGCAGGCCGATCTCCTTGCCGATGCCGCGGCTGGCGCCGGTGATGAACAGGGTCTTGCCGGCCAGACTGGTCATGGATGAAACACTCCGAGGCACAAAGCGCCGACTATACCCCGGTTGCCGGCGCCTGCCGCAGGTTCCCTGAAGGCCCACGGCGCCGGCCTCGAGGCGCACGCCGCGGCTTGCCGTGCGTGATCGGCGCCACCTACACTGCGCGCCTCGAGGTGCCCGTGGCGACACGGGTGAAACAGGGAAGCCGGTGCAAGTCCGGCGCTGCCCCCGCAACGGTAAGCGAAAACGAAATCGGCCAGCAGCCACTGCGGTGATCCGCGGGAAGGCGGCCGATGCTGGCGGAGCTTCTTGCCGCCACGTCCGCAAGCCCGGAGACCGGCCTCGATGGCTGCCTGGTGCGGCCCGGTGATGTCGATGACATTGCCGGCCAAACCGGGACGACCGAGCGTTGCGGAGGGCGACGCGGCCTGCTGTTCCGGTCCGCGTCGTGCCCCGTGCCCGTCGTCGGCCGATCCGGAACCTGGTCGCTGGCTTCTCCGCCGTTCGCGGGTGTGCGAACCATCTGGAGAACCAGAACCCATGA
>CAZUZT010000044.1:12494-14902 GCA_964624575.1 uncultured Rhodanobacteraceae bacterium
ATCCCGGACCCTGTCCACCACCGTAGTCACCGCTTCCCGGGCGCCGGAACAGGTCGATACCAGCCTGGCCACGGTCAGCGTCATCGACCGCGACCGGATCCAGACCAGCCAGGCGCACAACCTGCTGGAATTGCTGCGCCACCAGGCCGGCATCGACCTGGCTCGCAGCGGCGGCCCGGGTTCGGCGATCTCCCTGTTCCTGCGCGGCACCAATTCCAACCATGTCCTGGTTTTGGTCGATGGCGTGCGGGTGTCGTCGATGAACACCGGCGCGCTGGACTGGAGCAACCTGCCGCTGGCCCAGATCGACCGCATCGAGATCGTGCGTGGCCCGCGCGCGGCGTACTGGGGCTCGGATGCCATCGGTGGCGTCGTGCAGATCTTCACCCGGCGCCTGAATGGCCCGCTGTTGACCGTGCATGCCGGCAGCCAGGACACCCGTCGGGTGCAGGCCGGGGTCGGCGCCGACAACGGCCAGGCGCATTTTTCACTGGTTGTCGGCCATGACCGCAGTGACGGCTTTTCCGCCCAGAACGAAGACGGCTTCAACTACTGGCCGGACGATGATGGCTACCGGCAGCGCTCGCTGGGCCTCACGGCTGGCGTCGCGCTGGCCAGCCAGGCGCTGACCGCGCGCGTGTTCCGCAGCGAGAACCATGTCGAGTTCGACAACGGCGAGGCCGAGGCGACGTTGGGGCCGGCCGTCACCGATGGCATCAACCAGACCATTGCGCTGGAGCTGGCCGGTCCGCTGGCCGCCGGCTGGCATCATCAGCTGGTGCTGGGCAGCGGCGGTGATGACCTGGACACGCCGGTGATCCAGTCGCGCTTTGAAACCCGGCGCACCTCGCTGGACTGGCAGAACATGCTGGCACTGACGCCGGGCCAGATGCTGTTGTTCGGGATCAACTGGCTGGAGGAAGAGGGCTTCGCCGCCGATGGCTTTGGCGATCCGTATGCTGGACGGCGCGACAATCTGGCCACCTACCTGGGCTGGCGCGGGCGCCAGGGCGCCTTCGACACCGAACTGGTGGGCCGCTACGACGACAACAGCGATTACGGCGGCGAGTTCACCGCCTCGGCGGCGCTGGGCTGGCAGGTCGGCCAGCGTCTGCGCCTGGGCGCCAGCGTCGGTGAAGGCTTCCGGGCGCCCAATCTCAACGAGCTGTATTCGCCGGGCTTTGGCGGCTGGTACCTGGGCAATCCGGCGCTGGAACCGGAGCGCTCACGCAGCGCCGAGCTGGGCGCCGACCTGGCGTTGGGCTCGGCCGGTACATTGCGGCTGCGGGCCTTCCGCACCGACATCCGCGACATGATCAGCTTCACCGGCGGCGGCATCGCCCAGGCAGAGAACACGGCCCGTGCGCGCATCGATGGCGTCGAGTTGGAATATGACTGGACCTACGCCGGCTGGTCGCTCAATGCCAACGCCAGCTGGCAGGATCCGGTCGACCGTGACAGTGGCGCCACCCTGTTGCGCCGTGCCAGGCAAAAGGCGGCCTTCAGCCTGGACCGGGAACTGGGCGCCGGCTGGCGCGCCGGCATCGATACCGTCTTCGTCGGCGCGCGCCAGGATGCCGGCTTCCCCGACAACCTGCGCCTGGGCGGCTACGGCCTGGTCGGCCTGCGTGCGTCATGGGTGGTGAGCGCCGACTGGGCCCTGGAAGCGCGCGTCGACAACATCGGCGATCGCGACTACACCCTGGTGCACGGCTTCAACACTGCCGGCCGCAGCGCCCACGTCGGCCTACGCTGGCAGCCGGGCAGCGGCCGCTAACGGCCGGGTACGGCATGACGGTTGAACTGCCGCCGGCCCGCCTGTTCGCGGCCGGTGGCAGCCGGTTTCCTCGGCACTGCCACGCCGACATCGCCGCTGTGGTGATGTCGGCGTCGGTGCGATTCAGTCCAGCGGCGCCGGCTGGATGATCTCCACCCAGTAGCCGTCCGGATCCTTGATGAAGGCCAGCGATTTCATCCGGCCATCGCTCAGGCGCTTCTGGAACGGCACATCCAGTTCCTCGAATCGGGCGCAGGCGGCCACGACATCGGGCACGGTGATGCAGATGTGGCCAAAACCGCGCGGCTCGCTGTTGCCATCGTGGTAGGCGAAATCGGCGTCATCCTCGGTGCCATGGTTGTGGGTCAGCTCAAGCACGCCCGGCTGCCCGGCAAGCCACTGCCGGCGCGCTTCGGCGTCAGTCGGGATCACGGCCGGATCGTCGATCAGCGCCAGGAAATACAGGCTGAAGCCGTCACTGTCGAATGCGCGCACATCGACCACGGTGAAACCCAGCACCCGGGTATAAAAATCCAGCGAGCGGCGGATGTCCTTCACCCGCAGCATGGTGTGATTGAAGACAAAACCGGCAGTCGCGGCATCACGCGCGGCGACACCCGGCAGCGAGGAA
>CAZUZT010000045.1:0-11659 GCA_964624575.1 uncultured Rhodanobacteraceae bacterium
TGCGCAGCGCCAAGGGCCGGATGCCGGACTGGCTGACCCAGGTCACCGCCCTGCCGCGCCTGACGCGTGATGTGCTGATGTCGGCGCAGGCCGCGCAGGAACAAAGTCGTCACTGGCAGGAACAGGCCAGCCAGCAGCAGCATCAGCTGCACCGGCGACTGCTCTGGGCGATCCTCGGCTTCGGTGCGCTGATCTCGGCCACCCTGCTGCATGTCAGCGGCGCGACCATCGGTCATTGGCCGGCCTGGCCGTCGCCGGGCCTGGCTGTGCTGGCCGGCAGCCTGTTCGCCTTCTGGCGGGCATTCACGCGCCGGCGCTGACCCGGTGCAGCCGGCGCTCCGGTGCCGACCTCGGCCCCGGGCAACGGGTCCGCCCGGCCCCGAGCCACCCCCGGCGGCCGGTGGCGCTCACGAAACGCCGCGGCACTGTGGGCATAATGCCGGCATGAACAAGACTGCCGATACCCCCACAAGCTTGGCCGTTGCCATCCTCACGGTGTCCGACTCCCGCAGCCTGGACACCGATACCAGCGGCGACTATCTGGCCCAGGCGTTGACCGGCGCCGGCCACCGCCTGGCCGACCGGCAACTGCTTCCCGACGACCGTTACCGGCTGCGCGCCGTGCTCTCGGGCTGGATCGCCGATCCGGCCATCGATGTCGTCATCACCACCGGCGGCACCGGCTTCACCGGCCGCGACTCCACCCCGGAAGCGATCGAACCGCTGCTGGACCGGACCATCCCCGGCTTCGGCGAAATCTTCCGGGCCATCTCCTTCGACGAGATCGGCACCTCGTCGCTGCAATCGCGGGCCCTGGCCGGCATCGCCAATGCCACTTTCGTGTTCTGCCTGCCGGGCTCGACCTCGGCCTGTCGCACCGGCTGGGAAAAGATTATCGCCGCGCAACTGGACAGCCGCACCCGGCCGTGCAACCTGGTTGAGTTGCGCCCACGGCTGCGCGAGACGGCTTCCTGACGACACCAGCGTAACCTGTCCGTCAGGCCGGTCCCGACCCGGAACGGCTGGGAGGTGGCGGCCTCCGTGGCAATCGCAATGGCGGTGCCATGAAAGACACCGCCATTGACCTGGCCCTGTCAGCCTGACGGGTGCGCGATACCGCAGATCAATCCAGCGGGTATTCGCAATCACCCAGGCGGAACAGCTGGATTTCGCCCTCCAGGCCGCGGAATTGCCCGGCTTCGGGCCGATCATCAAAGCGCCAGCGCAGCACCAGTTCCCGGCATGACTGCGGCAGCAGCTCGACCTCGCCGACGCGGTAGTGGTCGTCGGTGGCTGGCCCATCCAGTCGGCCACCGATGGTCTGGTGAATCACCGCGTGCACGCCATCACCATCCTCCTGCCCGGCATCGGGCATCGACTGGAAGGTGAACCAATGCTGGTCGCCCGGCCAACCGGCCGGCTCGGCGTTGTCATGGCTGTACCAGGTGCCGAACACGAGGTCGGCCGAGTCCGGAAACTGCTCGATCTCGCCCTCGTCGGCGATCGCCAACAAGTGCTGGATCACCAGGCCCTGGCCAATGGTGTCCGGGTCGTACCAGACCCCGGACAGGTAGGGATCGCGCAGCATCGGCGCCGCCGCATCATCATCGCCGTGACCATCGTCGTCGCTGCCATCCTCGCAGGGACCACCGGCCGGCAGCAGCGGGTGCAGCGCGATCACGCCATCCGGACCCATCGGCGCCGGGTAACCGGGCCTGGCCTGGTCGGCGAACAGGTCGTCCAGGTCGTAGTCAAGCAATGCCTGCGAACAACCGGGAAACCACAGCCGCGCACTGCCAACCCGCACCCGCTCGCCACCGGGTTCAAGGAAGCGCCCGCCGGTGACCTGCCAAACGGTCAACCTGGCGTCCGTGTCGTCCGGATCGACCAGCCCTTCCAGCACGTACCAGCGCAGAGCTTCAACATCGGGATAGATGTAACCGCCATGGAAGGTGAACCAGGGCATGAACACGTGCGTGCCGTCGGCGCCGGGCAGCAACTGCAAGGCAAAGCCCTGGCCGGCCGAGCGCGGCGCATACCAGGCGCCGGACAGACCGCCCTGGGCCAGGGCGATGCCGGGCACAGCCTGGAACTGGCCGGCGCCGGCCTGGCGCATCAACCACGCCGAATCGCCGGCCTGCGCCAGCGCCATGAGCGCCGGTTCGGCGGCATCATCGCCACTGCCACCCGCGCCGATATCAAACCACCACGACTGGCAGTCCTGGACAGGACAGGCCACTGCCTGCTCGCCGTGGAGCTGCCCGCTGGCGGCATCAAGCATGGTCAGCACCAGGCTGCCGTCGTCGTCGCCCGGGCGCACCAGGGCCAGTGACTGCTGGCCGGGCAACTGGAACAACCGGCTTGCGCCCATGCCGGCCGACAACAGGTTGCGTTGCCAGACGATCTGGCCACCGGCCGTGAGCCGCAACAGGTTGAGGCGGTCATCGCGCACCGGTGCCCCGGGCGGCGTCTCGCGGGGCGCGTGGTGGATCGCCACCAGGATGTCGGCGTCGGAATCGGCAGCATCGGCGCCACCGGCGACATTGGCGATACGCTGAAATTCCCAGTGGCTGATCCGGGAGTGCCCGGGCACCGCAGTGTCCGCGGCCCAGAGCAGGCCATCCCGGTCCATGGCGATCACTTCGTGCGTCTCACAGGGAAAGGGGGAAAGGTTCAGACAGCCACCACGCAGACCGATGAACCGGCCGTCGTCATCGACCAGGCCCGAATGGCCCCAACCGGTCAGATTCAACCGGTGCCGAAACCAGGTGAGACCGGGAATCGCATCCTCGGCATACGGCAGACGGTCGCCGTCGACATCGAGCAGGAACGTGGTGCCGTCATCGTGCACCACGACCGCGCCGCCGGGCGACATCGCCAGCGGCGCACCCTCGAAGAGGTGTTCGGCAACAACGTCGCCATCGGTGCTGATGTCAATGCGCGCACCCCGGTGCGGGCACGAAGCCGAAGGCACGCAGTCGTGGTCGAACTGGAACTGGAGCAGGTACAGGCCGCCCTCGGCGCCCGTGACCACATCCCGGGCCGGCGGCAGGCTGGCGACGATCGTGCCGTCGGCATCCTCCAGCCAGGCGCCGCCGACATCGCTGAGCAGGCAGGTGCGGTCGCGGCCGCAGGCGCGCAGCTCGACGCGGCCAACATCGGCCAGGAGCAGTTCGCGCCGCCAGGTGACATCACCGTCGACATCAAAACCCTGCATCTGAACGGTATCGTCACTCTGATGCGCGGTGATCGCCGCCAGGGCGCCATCACGCGCCAGCACGGCCACCGGCGAGGACGTTTGCGGGGACCCCAGATCGGGTACCGGCACGGTCCAATCTGGCCCGGGACTTTCGGCCCCGTCGGCGGCGGCCACGGTCATGGCCGATGCCATGAGCCAAGGCACGGTCAGGGCGAGCGCGGCGCCCGAAAAAGCGGTGGGCAGTCTGCGGATTGATCGGTGTGCCATGGTCGTTGTCTCCGGTTGCGATGTCACGGTGCCGGCGTCATTGCCGACATGTGCAGGCTCGGCAAGGGCGGCCGGCAAGCCTGCTGCCCGCTCAGGCGGGCGGGTCGAGCACCTCATCGGCCCGGGCATAGGCGCGGGCGGTGGCCGGCCGGGCGGCGATGGCCGCCTGCCAGCGGCGCACATTGACAAAGCCTTCCATCGCCAGCGGCGCCTTGTCGTAGACGTTGATCCAAGGATAGCTGGCCATGTCGGCAATGCCGTAGTCGTCACCGGCAATGAAGGCGCGCCCTTCCAGGCGCTGGTCGAGCACGCCGAGCAGGCGCATCGCCTCGCGCGTGTAGCGCTCGATCGCATACGGCACCTTGTCTGGTGCGTAGACATTGAAATGTCCGTACTGGCCGGTCATCGGCCCCAGTCCGGCCATTTGCCAGAACAACCATTCCAGTGTTTCCTTGCGCTGGCGCACGCCGGTGGCCATGAAACGGCCGGTCTTTTCGGCCAGATACATCAGGATGGCGCCGGATTCGAACACCGGCAGCGGCGCCCCGTCATCGGCCGGTGCGTGATCGACGATCGCCGGCATCTTGTTGTTGGGCGAGATCGCCAGAAACTCGGGCTCAAACTGGGCGTCGTTGCCGATATCCACCGGCACGATGCGGTAATCAAGGCCCGCCTCCTCAAGAAACAGGGTCACCTTGTGGCCATTGGGAGTGGGCCAGTAATGAAGATCGATCATGGCAATGTTTCTCATCATGCAGTGGCGTGAAGGATGGCCGGCGCTGTCCGCATGCCGCCCAATACCGAACATGGCGGCTGCGTGCGGGCACAGGATTCCCCGGCGTGATGCGGATCAACCTAACACGTTAATCGTCAGCGATATGTGGGCAGCCGGGGCGAGCCAGCATGCGCCGTGACGAGCCGTAATGAACCGTGATCAGCCGTGGTGACGGGTCGCCGGCCGGACCGGGGCGCAGGTTTCCGCGCCGGACCGGACTACAGGATCGGCAACAGGGGCGCTCCGAAAGCGGTGCCCAGCCGGGTCAGGAAGCGCTTGAGCACGCTGTCCACTTCGGGAAAATCGCCGCGGTCGGCATAGCACTCATAGAACCCGGGATGGTCACGGGCCAGCGGCGGACAGCCGGGGTTCAACTGAAAACTGCTGGCGTAGCGGAACGGCCACAGATCAAACAGCGGCAGCGCGGTGGAGACGCTTTCCAGCCAGCGGCTGAGCCGGTAGAACGGCGCCGGCCCGCGCTCGCGCCGGGCCACCAGCCAACTGTTGTCCGGATCGATGTCACGCCGGATGCTGGCCGACAGTGACCGTGCGAACGCTTGATCACGGATGATGACCGCCGCCTCGGTGTTGTACCGGTCCGAACGCGGATCGAAATTGTGCGTGCCAACCAGAGCGGTGTGGCCGTCGATCACCAGCGACTTGGCGTGCATGCTCAGGCGCGGCGGCGGCAACGCCGGCAGCGGTTCAATCATTGTCGCCATGTCACCTGGGTGCGGCATGAATTCGTAGACATCAAAGCCAAGCTCGCGCAGATAGCGCTTCTTGTACTTGTAAGACAGGGCGTACACCGGGACAGCATCCGTGGCTGCCAGGCTGTTGGTGGAAACCCGCACGGTCAGCCCGGGCGTCTGTTCGCGCCGAGCCTTGAACATGCGCCGGCTGTCACGGCCCAGGACCAGGTACGGCGTCTGCAGCAGGATCTCGTCGCGCCCTTGCGCCAGCAGTTCCCCGATTGCCAGGCTGACGGCGTTGGCCATGGGGTCCTCGGAATGGACCTTGGCCGGGTGGTCGGCAACGAACTGCATCTGCGCCACCGGTACCAGTGGCGCCAGGAAGCGCCCGCGCACCAGCGTGGCATCGTCGGCATCGGCACTGATCGCAGCCAGTTGCTGCCGGACCGGGTCGACGGCCGGGAATGGTGCCACCGGGCGCTCACGACCGGCCAGAAGGCTGCGCCCGACATCGGCCAGGCGGCTGAACGGAACGCTTTCCTCGTGCTGCCAGAACGCCTGGAACGAGGCTGTCATCGCGGGTACGGTCGGCCCGCTGACCAGCAGTTCGCGATCGTAGTAAAGGAACTCCGGATCCAGATCGAAATAGCTGTCGTCGTAATTGCGGCCGCCGATGATCGCCACCGTGTCGTCGACAATGAACAGCTTGTTGTGCATGCGCTGGTTGAGCGAGCGGAAGCAGCAGACCACGCCCAGGGCCATCTCCCACAGTTCGGTGCTGGCTTCCCGGAAGGTCGGGTTGTAGACCCGCAGCTCCAGGTTGGCATGGGCCAGGGCCAGATGGGCCATGTGGTTGGGATCACCGAAGGAAAGCAGCTGATCGACCAGCAGCCGCACCTGGACCCCGCGCCGGGCGGCGGCCAGCAACTCGGCCAGCAGCAACTGGCTGCTGGCACTGTCGCGGAAAATGAAGGTCTGCAGGTCGATACGCTGCCGTGCCGCCCGGATCAAATGCAGGCGCAGGCGCAGGGCGTCGGCGCCCTGCTCAAGCTGGAGGGCATGATGTCGGTCACGCCCGGCTGCCGCGGCTTCCAGCAATGGCGACGGTGCCGCACAGCGGCCATCGCCGGGGCACTGCTGGCTTTGATCCTGCTCCTGGGCCAGGCGCTGGTCGACCTGCTGCTGCCGGGCCGGGCCGAGCGCGCAGCCGGACAGCAGCACCAGCAGGATCAGGCTGCAACGCGCCAGCAATGTGCGTGGTACGCGGCGCGGCAGGTGCCGGGCTGACGCGCTGGCCTCCTGACCGCCGGTCAACGGCGCCGGCCGGCCTCTGTCAGCGGCCATCGACTGCGCGGCCGAGGTCACCCCCGACGCCGGCCACCGTCGCCGCGGCTGCGCACACGCCCCCACTGCCAGACCATGCCGGGGCTCAGGCGTCCCGATGCTCGAGCAGGGCGCCACTGCCACGCAAGGGCCGGACCGGCGTGCTGGGCAGGCGCACACGGGCATGACTGGCCGTGGCCATGCCCGGGGCACGGGGTCCGACCAGATAGGAGAGCAGATCCTGCAGGCCGGGGTTGTGGCCGATGATCATGGCGCGCGTGGCCAGCGGCTGAATCTCGGCGATCAGCGCCAACAACTCATCCAGCCCGGCCTCGTAGATCCGTGGTTCGGTCCGGGCTGCGGTCACGATGTCGTAGCCCAGGGCGGCCAATGTCTGCTGGGCCCTCCGGGCCGGGGAGCACAGCACCAGGGTCGGCAGCTGGCCGCGTTCCAGCAGGCGCTCGGACAGGCGCAGTACCTGGCGCTCACCCAGGGTCGACAGGCTGCGTTCGATGTCCTGGCTGCCAGGCGCACGCTGCTGCGCGTCGGCATGACGGACCAGATCCAGCATCAGTGACATGTGTGCCATGGTCGTCGCCAGAGTGGTGGAAAGCTGTGAAGAGGGCCGCCGCGGTCCACGGCGGGCGTGCAGTTGCGCGATGCCCGGGCCCAGTCTACGTCCATGGCAACATCATTTCGACCGCTGCGGCAGGCGCATCTGCAAGAGCCGGCCGATACGGCGCGGCGCGGGTGCCGTCCACCTGGGGCGGTGCATCCCGGGCGGCGTCAGTTGCGTGTCAGCCAGCGCAACAGTTTGCGGTAGTCGTCCTGGCGTTCGCGTGCCGCCTGGCTGTGGTAATCAAACAGGCCTTTGCCCAGGTTGGCACTGAGCAGATAGGCCTGGGTGTCACGGATCTGTGCCAACAGTGGGAACGGGAACTGTGCCACCCGCTCCAGAGCGGTGCGTGCGGAAATGGTCTCCGGACGGACGCGGTTGAGCATCAGGCCGGCCTTCACCCCGCCGCTGGCGATGGCATCGATCCCGGCCAGACCCGCGACAAAGCGCTCGCTGGCATCCAGATCGATCACCGACGGCAGCATCGGAACCAGTACCCGGTCACCGTCAGCCACGACATCAGCCAGGTCTCCGGGGCGGAGGCCGGCGGGGGTATCGACGATCAGGTAATCGACATCGACCGGGGCCTGGAAACTGGCCAGATGACGCAACTTGCCCAGTACCAGCCACTCCAGCGGCGCGGCGTCCGTCGGTCGGCGCTCGCACCAGGTGGCCGTGGACAGTTGCGGGTCGCAGTCGGCCAGCACCACGCGCTTGCCGCGCGTGGCCAGCGCCACGGCCAGGTTGACGGTCAGCGTGCTCTTGCCGCTGCCGCCCTTGCTGTTGACCAGGAATACCCGTTTCATCGTGTCGCTCCGGCGATTCGGCAGCCGATTATGCCCCCAGTGGCCGACCCGGCGCAGCAGGGCGTAATCACCGGTCCGGCCGGGCCAGGGTGCGGACGGCGGCGATCCGGGCCATGCGCAAGCGCTCGGCAATGGCTGGACCGGACAACTGTTTGTCGGCGAGCACGGCACCGGCATCGACCGCTGCCACCGACGCCAGCGCCGCTTCCAGGAAATCCGCTTGTGGATAGGGGGTATTTTCGCGGCCGCCTCGACCCCGCTTGTCGGCCTGGCAAGCCAGCAGGAAACGCCGGAAGCGCTCCGGCCGCCGGATCGCATCAAGGCGCCCGAGCAGGTCCACCACTGTCGCCGGCCGCAGTTCCAGCGCGCGATGCGCATCCAGATGATGGCGACATACCAGCAGGGCCAGCTCGGCGTGTGCGCGCGGCACCTTGAAGCGTTCGTTGACCGCCTTGACCAGGGGCACTCCGGCCTGCTCGTGGCCGATGTGTGCCGGCCACTGTTCGGCCGGGGTCACCGCCTTGCCCAGATCGTGCAGCAGCACCGCCCAGGCGACCTGGCTGTCTGCCGGCGCAAGCTGCGCCGCCATCGCCAGGGACATTGCGATATGAATCCCCGTATCCACTTCCGGGTGATATTCGGGCCGCTGCGGTACGCCATGCAGCCGGTCCAGTTCCGGCAGCAACACGGCCAACGCGCCGGACTGGCGCAGTACGTTCAAACACACTTCCGGCGCCGCCTCGGCCAGTGCCCGCTCCAGTTCCGACCAGACCCGTTCGGGCACCAGGTGGTCGATCTCGCCGGCCGCCACCATTTGCTGCATCAGGGCCATGGTTGCGGGCGCCACGGTGAACGCCAGCGGCGCATAGCGGGCGGCGAAGCGTGCGACCCGCAGCAGGCGCACGGGATCTTCGCTGAACGCCGGCGAGACATGCCGCAACAGGCGCGCCTGCAGATCGGCCTGGCCGCCGAACGGGTCGATCAGCCGGCCATCGGCGGCTTGCGCCATGGCGTTGATGGTCAGGTCGCGGCGGCGCAGGTCATCTTCCAGGCTGACCGAGGGATCGGCATCAACGACGAAACCGCGATAGCCCCGGCCCTGCTTGCGCTCGGTCCGGGCCAGGGCATATTCCTGCCCGGTATCGGGGTGGATGAAGACCGGAAAATCCCGCCCCACCGGACGAAAGCCCAGCGCCCGCATCGCCTGCGGCGTGGCCCCCACGACGACGAAATCCTCGTCGGCGACCGGCCGCCCGAGCAGCCGGTCACGGACCGCGCCACCGACCCGGTAGGTGGCGAAGGTGCCGGCAGCAGGGATCGGCGTGGCCGGCTCAGCGGCCACGGCCGCGCCAGCTGTCGAGCCTGGCCTGGCGACGGCCACCGGCGAGCAGGGGCGGAACGATGGCATCGACCGGGGTCGGCACGATGCCCAGTGCCGCCAGCCCGTCCCGGGTGCCGACCGAATCCAGCTTCAGCGATTTGAAGTTGTCGCTGGAGATCGGTTTGCCCGGAATCAGGTCACCGACCAGTGCCTGCATCCGACCCAGTGCGTCCGGCAAGGGCAGCGCCCCGCGGCGCAGGCCCATATGCCGGGCGGTATAGCGCACGATTTCGGCCAGGGTCATGACCTGGCGGCCATACAGTTCATAGACCTGGTGCACGCTGTCGGGCCGTTCCAGCATCGCCTCCATGGCGGTGGCGACATCGCCGACATGCACCGGCGCAAAGCGGGCACCGGCGCGCGCCAGCGGCAGCATCGGCAGCCAGCGCAACAATCCGGCGAAGCGGCAGAACAGGCCATCACCGCGGCCGAAGATCACGCTCGGCCGGATGAGGGTCCAGTCCAGGCTGCTGGCCCGCACCAGGGCTTCGGCCTCACCGCGGGTACGCAGGTAATGGCTGTCGCCCTCGCCGGCGCGCAGGGCACTCATCTGCAGCAAGCGCCGCACCCTGGCGCCGCGGCAGGCAAGCAGGACACTGCGGGTGAGCTCGACATGGGCTTTTTCAAAACCCTTGCCGCGAAAGCCGCGCTCGTTGAGGATGCCGACCAGGTTGATCACCGCGGCCGCGCCCTGGAAAGCCGCCAGTAATTGCTGCCGGTCATGGACATCGGCGGTGCGCACGGTCACGCCGGACAGCAGCCGCAGCTCGGGACGCTGCTCGCGGTTGCGGCTGAGCACCAGCACGCGATGGCCGGCCGCGGAGAGCCGCGCCACCAGGTGCCGGCCGACGAAGCCGGTGCCACCCAGGACCACGATTGGAGCGGATGCGTTGATCAACGGGAGCCTCCTGCACTGTCTACTGCTTTGTCTGCTGCATTGACCGCTGCGCCCGGCCCGAGCGCCGCCTGTGGCGGTGGGCCAAGTCCGGCAACCCGGCCGGTGCGGCTGTCCGGCCGGTGCGCCACCGGCGCGGCACAGGCGAACGGATGGCTGGCGGCAGTGGCGGTCCCATCCTCCGCCCCGCTCTGGGCAATCCCGGCCTGCCCCGGCATCAGCAACCGCTGCGACAGTGGGCGCGCCTTGCCGTGCAGGCGCCAGTCGTAGATCACGCTGAACGCCATCAGGCGCGGCACGTAATCGCGGGTTTCGCTGTAGGGAATGGTTTCGATGAACAGATCGGCCGGCAAGCCGGCGCGCGCCGCCAACCAGCGCTCAACCGGTCGCGGCCCGGCGTTGTAGGCGGCACTGGCCAGCCAGGCGCTGCCGCCGAACCGTTCCAGTTGCCGGGCCAGGTACCGGCTGCCCAGGCGGATGTTGGTGACCGGATCGGCCAGCGAACCGGCCCCGGTCCAGGGCAGCCCCAGATCGCGCGCCATGCGCTGGCCGGTGGCCGGCAACAATTGCATCAGGCCGCGGGCATCGGCATGGGAGCGGGCGTCGGCGCGCCAGGCGCTCTCGGCCCGGATCAACGCCAGCACCCAGGATGGATCAAGCTCATTGCTGGCCGCCTCACGCTGCACGGTATCGACCTGGGCCAGCGGGAAGCGCAGCCGGTAGTAGCCCAAAGTGTCGGCCCCGGCCAGCATCCAGATGGCCCGGTCGTGCCAACCGCGCTCATCGGCGATGCGTACCGCCTGCAGGCGCTCGTCCTCGGGGGCGCCGGACATGACATGGTTCCAGGCCCGGGTGGCTTCCGGCAACCAGCCGACCGCGTGCAGTTCCAGGGCACGCTGGAAATCCACGCGCTGATGCAGCTTCTGCGTCAGCGCCGGGTCAGCCGGTACGGTCAGGGGACACAGGGCGTAAGGCAAGCCAAGCCGGTCCGCGGCCAAAAAGCCGTGGTAGCCGGCTTCCAGTGCCAGTTCGCGGTAAATCGTCGCCGCGGCGTCACGCTCACCGAGCGCAGCCAGGGCCCGGGCCTGCCAGTAGCGCCAGCGTGAGTCAGCGGCGCTGTCGGCCGGCAGCCGGGCGATCATCGCAAGCACCCGCTGCCAGTCGCCGCTCGCCAGGGCGGCACGGACCTGCCATTGCAGCAGCTGCCCGTCACTGTCCCGGTCCCGGACCTGCTCGAACCAGTCCGCGGCATCGTCCCGGTAGGCGACCGCGGCGAACAAGGCCAGTTCGCGCAGCACTGCCTGGCGCTGCTGATCATTGAAATCCAGTGCCGGGGCCAGCTTCAACCAGTGCTCGATGGCGCGATCGACATCCTGTCGCGCCCGCCGCTCCAGGGCTGCGACGGCCGCGGCCCGTGCCGATGGCGTGGCCGACCAGGACGCGGCGGCGACCAGGGTGGTTTCGGGATTGCGCACGGCGGCCACCAGGCGTTCGGCATCCTGGCGCTCTGCCTCCGGCAACTGACGGGCCAGATAGGCCATCAGGCCGTCATTGCCGGCCGTCTGCGCCAACGCCAGGCGCTGCCGGAAGTGATCGGCAGCCAGCCAGCCCTGGTCGCGGGCATGGCTGATCGCCGGATCGCAGGCATCGGGCAGGCTGCTGCCGGTCGCCCACAACGCCAGCATTTCGTTTTTGAGATGGTCGG
>CAZUZT010000045.1:11759-14879 GCA_964624575.1 uncultured Rhodanobacteraceae bacterium
CCAGCCATTCGCCGCGGAACCGGCTGGCCAGTTGGGTACCGCCCTCGCGGTCGAGAAAGTCCCGGGCCTGGTCGCTGCCGACTTGCCGCAACCGGCTCCGGAGCCAGGCGTAATCCAGATAGGGCGCCAAGACATAGCCGTCCAGATTGCGCCGCAGGCGATTGACGTCGGCGTCCCGGCCGGCCGCCACGGCCAGCGACGCGGCGGCGAAGTCCAGGCGTTGGCCGGACAGATCATTGCCGGCCGTCGCCCGGGCCGGCGACCAGGGTGTCAACGACAGCGCCGTGGCCGCCAGGATCGACAGCATTGACAACCGGACAGCCAGGGACAGGTGCAGGTGCAGGTGCAGACGGGCTCTCATGGCAACCAGTCTAACCGGCGCGGCAGGTGCGGCAAGGTGCGCTGGCATCGATCCGGACTGGTCGTCTCAGGCCGACTTCGCCGGCCGCCAGCCGCTCCGGGTAATCGTCGGTGCCCAGGTCATCCGGACGACACCCTGGAACCGGGGTCATTGCCCGCAGCGGGTGATCGGCACCGCTACCGGCGGCGGTCGCAAGCAGGCGGCCGCCAGTGACCCCATCCTCCTCCCTACAATTGACCCGCGCCGATCTCGCAGTCGAAATTGACGAAGGCGTAGCCACTGGCAGCGCGCACCACGGTGACTTCGGTGCCCGCGCCAACCCACGATGACTGTTGCACACAGGCCGCCAATTCCTCGTCGGCCATGGTTGCCACATCGGCATTGCGGAAGATGATGCTGCGGGCGGTGTGACCGTCGCAGGCCCAGCGCTGGTAGAGGGCCTCCCTGCCGGCCAGCCGGATCGGCGCCTGGCCCATGATCACGGTATCCAGACCGACCGGTACATTGCTGAAGTTGGCTGCCATGGGCTTTCCTCGTGTCCAAAAACCGGGCCGAGGACCCACAGTCCCCGACGAGGGTTGATTCTCACCGTTCACAAATGCCTTGTCTGCACTTGAACTGTAAACAATTGTCACAATTCAGCGACGATATGTGTCGACCAGCAGGCACGTAGCCCGGTCAGCCAGGGAACTGCCTGCTAATGAATCCTCCAGAGGAAACCTGAACAGCTTCCTGGACGCCTGATATGCGCAGCCAGGGCAAATTGCATGATTTGTTGTTAATCAGTGACTTGCGTAGCCGAAGAGATTAAGATTTCGTAAAAAACTCATGGCCTGTTCAGCTTGATGCGCTAAACTACAATCCGTCGCCAACAGTTGCCTGAAGCAACTGAAATCATTCGACTTCTGAGCTGGTGCCACCATGTCCGCGCTGTTCCCGCCCATTCTCGTCCTGCTCAGCCTGGCTGCCCTGGCCTGGCTGTCGATCGAGCATGTCCGTGAAGGTCAGGTGGCCGTATTGAGCCGGCTGCGACGCGCGCACCGGATCCTTCTGCCCGGCACGCACCTGCGCATTCCCCTGATCGACCGCATCGAGCACCGCCTGGACACGGTCGGTCGCAGTGTCCAGTACAGCGAGCACCCGGTCGCTACCGGTGACAAGCACTGGCAGGTCGATGGCCAGGTCTACTACCAGATCCTGGATCCCAAGGCCGCCGGAGCAGAGTTGGGCCATCTGGAACAGACCGTGACCCGCGCCCTGCAGCACGTGCTGCCGGCCTTGCTGCCGGTGCCTGCCGACGCCTCCAATGACGATTTCAACCAGGCGCTGAAGGCCTCGCTGAACGAGCGCCTGCGCCGACGCGGCATCCTGGTCGCACGGACCCGGATCCAGGCCGCCTGATCGTCCCGTTGCCGCAGCCACGGTGCCGCCCGCACTCCGGGCCGGCGCCGGGCCACCGCCGCCATGAGGTAAAGTCCCCGCGCGGCTTCGGGCCGCCTCGTCGACTGCCTGGCCTGTGTCCGCCTTGACCACCACCCCTGCCCTGTCCCACCTGCGCCCGGATCTTGACCGGGGCCTGGACCAGCTCGGCCTGGCCCTGCCCGATCCGGTCCGTATCGCGTTGATCGACTATCTGGCGCTGCTGGCGCGCTGGAACCGCACCTACAATCTCAGCGCCGTGCGCGAACCGGCGCAGATGCTGGTACGGCACATGTTCGACAGCCTGGCGGTCGCACCCCACGTCCATGGCAACCGCCTGGCCGACATCGGCACCGGCCCCGGCCTGCCCGGCATTCCCCTGGCCCTGGCCATACCCAAGCTGCAGGTGCTGCTGGTCGACAGCAATGGCAAGAAAGCACGCTTCCTGCGCCAAGCCGTGCGCACCCTGGGCCTGGGCGATCGCTGCCAGGTCAACCAGGCACGGGTGGAAGCGCTGGCCGATGACACGGGCTTTGACACCATCACCTCGCGCGCCTTCGCCTCCCTGGCCGACTTCATCGCCGGCAGCCGCGGCCTGTTGGCACCCGGTGGCCGCTGGCTGGCGCTCAAGGGCCAGCGACCCGACGATGAGATCCACGCGCTGCCCGCCGACATCCACGTCGACGCCGTGGTCCCGCTGCAGGTGCCCGGCTTGGCAGCACAGCGCCATGCCGTCATCATGAGCCGCTCCGGCCAGTCCGGCCCGGGCACACCGACAGGGACGGCATGAGCCGCATCATCGCCATCGCCAACCAGAAGGGCGGCGTCGCCAAGACCACCACCTGCGTCAACCTCGGTGCCGCCCTGGCCGAGATGAACCGTCGCATCCTGGTGGTCGACATGGACCCGCAGGGTCACGCCACGATGGCCTCCGGCCTGGACAAGGACGCCGATGTCGCCAACGGCTGCGATGTCCTGCTGCAGGAAGTGTCGGCCCGCGAAGCGATCGTCACCGTACCCGGCGGCTTTGACGTGCTGCCCGGCAACACCGACCTGACCGCCGCGGAAATCAAACTGATGGATGTGCTCGCCCGCGAGCATCGCCTGCGCAACGCGCTGGAACCGCTGCGCGCCGACTACGACTACATCCTGATCGATTGCCCGCCCTCGCTCAGCCTGCTCACGGTCAACGCCCTGACCGCGGCCGACAGCGTGCTGATTCCGATGCAGTGCGAGTTCCTGGCCCTGGACGGCCTGAGCAAGCTGATGCAGACGATCCAGGCGATCCAGGCGCATACCAACCCGGCGCTGGAGATCGAAGGCCTGCTGCGCACGATGTA
>CAZUZT010000046.1:0-9824 GCA_964624575.1 uncultured Rhodanobacteraceae bacterium
CGTCAGAACAGGGCGGTCAGGACGACCTCACCCTCGACCTGGGAGCCATCGCTGAACGAGCGCCCGAACAGGTCCGGATACCCCAGGAAATAGCTGGCCGGGGCATAGCTGGCAGACACGCCCAGCTGCAGCGCAGGCGTCAGCCGGCGGGCCCAGGAGACCGCGAAATTGTTGTCGGTGTAATCGGTCGCCAGCGCGTTGCGCACCGCTGGTGAGCTTGGCGTCGGCTGCTGGCGGGTGGAATAGCGCAGACTGAAGGTATCGGTACCCGTCGGCGACCACTGCCACTGCGCGCTGTAGATGGTCAGGTCGCGCCAGCGGAACTGCGCGCCAGCGCCATCACCCAGCAGGGCCAGAACCCGGTTGGGCAGGCCCGAATCCAGGAACGGCCGGATCTGGCTGTAATGCACCTGCTCGACGCCGATCGCCAGCCTCGTCCGCGGCGTCAGGCGATAGCCCAGTTCAACACCGACCTGGCCGGGCAGGTCGAACTCACCGGGTGCCGAATAGGCGCCGATGAAGGTGTTGAAGGCGTCCATGTCGACCTTGGATCGGTAGTCGAACCGGTAATCGAAGTCGGCACCGAACTGGCCACTCCAGCCCAGCTGGATACCGTGGCCAAAGGACGATTCGGTGCGGCCATTGCGCTCCTCGCGCAGGCCCAGGCCGACCTGCGCGGAGGTCAGGCCGCCCATGTCCCATGAGGCGAAGTGCTGGTAAACAAAGACCGCGCCCAGTTCCACCTGGCCAAAGCGCGTCGCCGCCAGCACACCGGGGCTGAAGATTTCCTGGCGCAACTGCAGCGGCGCCGCCTGTTCCAGGTGCATCGGGGCGAAGGAGTTGCGACCACCACGACCGGCCTCGCGCAAGGAGGTGCGCGAGTAACCGACATTGACGCCGAGGCGGCCATCGGCCGTCATCTGGCGCCGGGAAAGGGTGCCGGTGCTGACGCTGAGCAGATCAGGCGCACGGGCCTGGGTGCGATCGGCCCACTCGAAATCGGGCACGATGCTTGCCTGGGCATAGGCGTACCAGCCTTCCAGGACCGCGTTTTCCACAGCCATCGACTGCATCAGCGCGGCATGGTCGGGCGCCATGTCGTGCGCCTGTGCGAGCGATACGGAAAAAGAGAAAGGGAGCGTGAGCGCAAGGCTTACAGCTCCCTTGAAATGGCTCGTCATTGCTGTTGACATACCCCTAGGAGATCCGGAGTGGTTCGAGCGCCTGTGGTTTACATGCCACACTATGGTCGGGCGTTAAACACTTGTCAAGCCTTGGACTTGCTTGTCTGACCGGCCCCGGCCGTGGCCCTTGTGGCGTTTTTGCAACACTGCCGGCACTGCACATCGGTTGTGCAATCGGCACGCCGCATCCAGGCACCAATGCCATCCTCGTGGCGACCGTTGGTTGACGCCAGCCTTGGCCCTGCGGAACCATGCCCTGCCCGCAGGCCCGGCCCGCGCCCTTGGACTCCCGATCTGCAGTTCAGCGGCGGCCACCGCGCCGCTCCACGCAAAGGATATGCAAAGCCCATGCACAACCGACCCGTCGTCCTGACCATTGCCGGCTCCGATTCGGGCGGCGGCGCCGGCATCCAGGCCGACCTGAAGACGTTCATGGCCCTGGGCTGCCACGGCCTGAGTGCCATTGCCGCCCTCACCGCCCAGAACACCCGCGGCGTGACCGCCATCTACCGCCCGCCGCAGCGCTTCCTGCGCGCGCAACTGGATGCGGTATTCGATGATTTCGACATCCAGGCAGTGAAGATCGGCATGCTCGGCACGGTGCCGGTGATCGAGACCGTGGCCGGCGTACTGGCGCAGCACACGCCGCCGCGCATTGTCCTGGATCCGGTGATGATCGCGACCTCCGGCGCCCGCCTGAGCGAGCGCCGGGCACTGGACGCGCTGCGCCAGCAACTGCTGCCGCTGGCCGATGTCCTGACCCCGAACCTGCCCGAGGCCGAAACCCTGCTCGGGCGCAGCATCAGCTCGGCCGACGCCGAATCGGCAGCCGCGGAACTGGCGCAGTGGACCCGGGGCGGCATCCTGCTCAAGGGTGGCCACCTGCCCGGCGACGATCTGGTGGATCTGTATCTGTCGGGGGATGGTCAGGTCTCGACCTGGCAGCACCGGCGCCTGCCGTTGAAAGGCCATGGCACCGGCTGCATGCTGGCCTCGGCCGTGGCCACCGGCCTGGCCCATGGGCGCGATGCCCGGGCGGCCGTGGACGGCGCCATCCGGTTCCTGCAGCAGGCCCTGAAATCGGCCTACCGGCCCGGCAGCGGACCATTGTCGGTGCCTGACGCCCTGGCCGGCGTGACAAAAATCTGAGCCCGCTGCACCCCGATTCGGTGCATAACAGGCCGCTGGATCAGGGCCGCGCCGTACCGGTGCCTGGCAGCAAGGCCAAAATCCGTGCCTGCGCGAGCGCAGCCGCACTCAGCATTCGATGACGTTCACCGCCAGGCCGCCGCGGCTGGTTTCCTTGTACTTGTCGCGCATGTCGCGGCCGGTTTCGCGCATGGTCTTGATCACCTTGTCCAGCGAGACGAAATGCTGGCCATCGTTGCGCAGCGCCATCCGGCTGGCATTGATCGCCTTCACCGCGCCCATGGCATTGCGCTCGATGCAGGGAATCTGCACCAGACCGCCGATCGGATCGCAGGTCAGCCCCAGGTTGTGCTCCATGCCGATCTCGGCCGCGTTCTCAACCTGGTCCGGCCGGCCACCCAGGGCCGCGGTCAGGCCGCCGGCGGCCATTGAACAGGCCACGCCGACCTCACCCTGACAGCCGACTTCGGCGCCCGAGATCGAGGCGTTTTCCTTGTACAGGATGCCGATTGCGCCGGCAGTGAGGAAGAAATCGAACACGCCCTGCTCGCTGGCCTGCGGCTGGAAGCGGTCGTAATACATCAGCACCGCCGGCATGATTCCGGCCGCGCCATTGGTCGGCGCGGTGACGATGCGGCCGCCGGCGGCATTTTCCTCGTTCACCGCCAGCGCGTAGAGGTTGACCCAGTCCAGGATGGTCAGCGGATCGCGCAGCGCCGCTTCCGGCCGGGCACTCAACTCCTGATACAGACCGGGCGCCCGGCGGCGCACTTTCAGGCCACCCGGCAGAGTGCCTTCCGAGCGGATACCGCGGGCGATCCCGGACTGCATCGCCTGCCAGATCCGGCGCAATTGCTCGCGGATCTCATCGCCGCTGTGCCACACCTGTTCGTTGGCATACATGAGTTGGGCAATGCTCATGCCGTGCTCCCGGCACAACGCCAGCAGCTCGTCACCGCTGCGGAACGGATACGGCAACGGTGTGGTATCGGCGACGATGCGGTCCTGCGCCGCCTCATCCTGGTTGACCACGAAACCGCCGCCAACCGAGTAGTAATCGCGCGTGGCCAGAACATTGCCATCGGCATCCCAAGCGGTGAAGCGCATGCCATTGGTGTGGTGCGGCAGCTTCTCGCGCTTGTTGAAACCCAGGTCGCGCTTCTCTTCGAAGTCGATCTCATGCCGGCCGAGCAGGCGCAGCCGGCGGCTTGAACGGATCCGTTCAAGAGCCGGCTCGATGTGGTCCGGGTCGACCTCATCGGGATAGTTGCCCCCAAAGCCCATCAGCACCGCCTTGTCGGTGCCGTGGCCGCGCCCGGTCAGCGCCAGCGAGCCGTACAGGTCGGCACGCACGCGGGCGACGCGCTCCAGCACCCCGCCCTCCAGCAGCCAGCGCTCGCAAAAGCGCGCCGCGGCACGCATCGGGCCAACCGTATGGGACGACGACGGCCCGACGCCGATCTTGAACAGGTCGAAAATACTGACTGCCATGACGTGTTTTTTCCGCCTTCAAATCGTGACAAGGAAGCCTGCCGGCGCAGAATCGGCAAAGCCGGCCAAGGCTAGCATGCCGCCGCGCAGGACAACCCTGTCATTGGCCTGGATCAGCCTGCACACACCAAGACACCCATCTCGAACGCCTGCTACCGGCCCTGCTGCGCCTTGAGCCGATCCAGGATCTCGGTGCGCGCCTGGCGCAAGACCGAGTCCCGGTCCAGGCTGGCCACAACATCGCGCACGGCCCGCTTGGCGCCATCCCGGCCCCAGCTCTTGCCGCGCCGCAGGTAATCCTCGACGGTGCGGCCGACGATCAAAGTCGCGTACCAGGCCAGGGCGCCCTGGGCACCGGCGGTGACCACGGTCGACAGGCCGACACTGAGCGCCTTCAAGGCCGATGCCCCCAGGTGCACGCCCCAGATGCCGGCCA
This sequence comes from uncultured Rhodanobacteraceae bacterium, assembly GCA_964624575.1. Taxonomy (GTDB): domain Bacteria; phylum Pseudomonadota; class Gammaproteobacteria; order Xanthomonadales; family UBA2363; genus Pseudofulvimonas. The sequence continues at coordinate 4,261 of CAZUZT010000046.1, forward strand.
TCAGCACCGCGATCTGGGCGCTGATGGTGGCGATCAGCCGGGCCGCCTCGCTGCGCCCCAGCGGCAAGCCATAGACCCGGCCCAGGTGCACCACCAGGGCCGTATCCAGGCCGACCGCGGCCACCAGATCGGCCACCGGCACCGGGTTCAGGGCCACGGCCACGCCCTTGGCCAGGCAATAGCTGTGGATCACCTTGGCCGCGTGCTTGCGCCGCAGATCCATCACCCGCGCCGCCACCTGGTCGGCCAGGCGGCCGGCGAACAGGCCGGCATTGAGCGCTGCCAGGGTGCGACCCTCCCGCTCCAGGATATCCAGCAGGCGCTCCTGCAATTGCGCCATCTGCGGCGGCCGTTCCTGGCGGCTGCCGGCCGGATGGCCATCGGCACCGGCCTGGGCACGCCGCACCGGTGCCGGCAAAGCCGAGGCAAGTACCACGTTCTCCGGCGCCAGGCGGCCGTCGACGTGGCCGCGCAACTGCGCCAACAGGCGTGTGGCCTGCTCCGGGCTGTAGCGGTCGGCCTTGTTCAGCACCAGCAGCAGCGGCCGCTGCCAGGACAACAGCCGCGACAAGGCCTCGCGCTCGCTTTGCACCAGGTCGCCTTCAACCACGAACAGCACCAGGTCGGCGCGCTCGGCCACGTCCCAGGCCAGCTGCTCGCGCGCCTCGCCTTCCAGCTCGTCGATGCCGGGCGTGTCGATCAGCACCACCTTGCCGGCTTCACCCTGTTGACCATCGGCCTGTTGCCAGTCGGCCAACTGCTGCACCCGGGTGGTGCCGTGCAAGACCCCGACCTGGAACAGTTCCCGGCCGGCCAGGGCGTTGAGCAGCGCCGATTTTCCGACGCTGACCCGGCCGAACACGGCGATGTGCAGATCGCCGCGCTCCAGTTTCCCCAGCATCGCTTCGACTTCGGCGAAGTCCGCGGCCAGCTGCTGCCGGATCGCCGGTGGTATCGACGGGTCGTCCTTGAGCGCCGCCAGGCTGTCGCGGACGCGGGTGGCGGCCTGGTCGGCGGCTTGGTCGGAAGCTCCCTTGTCACCACGGCGTCGCTTGCCGGGCTGTCCGCCGGGGCCGGTATCGCCGGTGTCGGTGTCAGCCTGGTCACCGGGACCACGGCGCCAGGGCCAACCACCGACACGCCCGGCCAGGCGTTGCCAAGGCCAGCGACGGCTCAAGACTGTTGCCGCCGCAGGGGCCGTGCGCAGGCCGATGCGGCGCACGCGCCAGGACTGCTCCGGCACTGGCCATTGCGATCCGACACCGGCGCCGCAAGGTCGCCTGGAAATTCGGGGATGCGGGTCATGTGCGTTCTCCTTAGTCCTGTCCGCGCGATTGTCATCGCGACTGCCGGCGTCGATCCAGCAAACACCACGTGGTGACATTCCTGCCCCATTCTGGCGCCGACGGGCGCCGGATCAAATCCCGTGACACGATCCCTATCAGCGCCGGGCCACGGCCTGCCCAAGCCGCTCCAAGTTCATTCACGACCGCGGGTCAGTGCCTCCGCCACCAGCTGCAACACGCGCCGGGCCGGCGCCCGGGTCACCTGTTCGGCGAACGCCTGCGCGGTGCGCTCCGGATCCAGCGGGCCGCCTTCGGCCAGGGTTGTCGCCAGCGCCCGGCCCAGGCTGTCGAAGATCAGGCCATAGGCCACGGCATGGGCCAGGCCGCCGCCCAGTGTGCCCAGGCCGGGAAACGCCTTGGCGGCATTGCCGGCGATTGCCAGCACCACGGCGGTACTGGTGCGCAAGGTGGTGCCGATGCGGTCGATCAGGCCATCGACATCGATCTGCCGCACGGGCGTGTGATGGATCGCCGCCAACTCGCGCACCAGGGCGGTACCCAGCGCGCCCTGGATGACCAGATCGCTGCCCGGCGCGACCGCCGCCAGGGCACCGACCACGGCGCGGCGGGTGTACTTGATCACCACGGCATCGGAGCGGCGGGCGCGGTCCAGTGCTTCTTCCCGCCCGACCCGTTGTTCCAGGCCACGCAGCACGGCAGACTCCCGCGCCGGCTGGAAACGCGCGACATCACCGCGCAGGTGCCGGGACAAGCGCTGGCGCAGATGCGCGACATCGGGCGGTCGTTCCTGCCAGGCGATCTGCTCCTGTCCGCCCTCGACCACCAGCACCTGCTCGCCGCCACCGGCGCTGGCGAGGATCACCTCGACACCGGTGCGCTCATGCAGGCGCTGGCGCAACTGCGCCAACTCGGCATCTTGATAGAGGTCAGCCTGGTTGAGCACCAGCACGAACGGCTTGCCGAATTCCTTCAGCCAGGCGACCTCGGCAGCTTCCTGACGGCTCAGGTCGGCAGCGCAGACATACAGCACGAAATGGGCACGCAGGACTTCTTCGCGGGCCAGTGCCTCGCGCCCGGCATCTTCCTGGGTGCCCGGGACATCGGCCAGCAGCAGCGTGCGGCCATCCGGCAGCCGGCCCTGATGGTGGCTGACGACCCGGGTGGTGCCGGCAATGACATCGCTGCCGGTGTCGGTGTCAGCCTCGGCGCCGGAATCTGTCTGCTCGGCCAGGGCGCGGATCAGGGCACTCTTGCCGGCATTGACCGCGCCGAACAGGGCCACCTGCAGGCGCTCGTCCTTGGCGCGCCGGTCAAGCTCGGAAAGCTCCTGATCGACCAGCCAATGCAGACCCTCGTCGGCGAGGGTGCCGGCGCGCTCGCGCAAGGATTCGCGCGTCGGCGGCGGCGGTGGCGGCAGCGGCCGCCGGCGCTTGCGCCGAAGCAGGCGCCAGCCCAGGCCGGCGATGGCGACACCGGCGGTGGCCAGCAACGCCGCGTACAGGTAACGGAACGCTGCCGGCATCGCCTGCAGCCGTTCCCAGACCGACAGGCCGGTATCCACCGCCAGCAAGGACAACAACAACGTGCCACCGACCGCTGCCGCCAAGAGGGCGAACAGCAACCAGCGGATCAGGTTGGCCGGAGAGACCATGGTTTCAGGTCCTGGGTGAACCGGCCCGGCCGGGTATTGAGCCGGGTATCGGGCGCCGGGCCACTGGCCCGCGGCAGACAGCGACGACGCGAACCGGAGTCGCCGGCACCGTCATCACCCGGGAACCGCCAACCGCCGGAGAAACAAAAACGGCAGCGGACGTTTCCATCCGCTGCCGCCGATTGCATCTGCAGCCAGTCATGCGCCAGCCGGGGCGCCAGTCCTGGCGCGGCCCGATCGTCAGGAACCGATCTCCGCGAACACGAACTCGGCACCGGTGTCACGCACCGCCGCCTCAACCGTTTCCCGATCCTGGGCATTGCCGACGAAAACCACACGCACGCCGTGCAGGGCATTGTCCGGCACCGGCTCGAAGACGTCGTTCATACGCGAAGCCAGCAGCGCCGGATCGCGCGAACCAAAGCCCAGCGTGGTGTCGCGCTGGATCGGCCGCAGCACCGTGGTGCGCATGTGCGCGATCTGCTTCTCCACCTCTTCCTCGTCGTCGGGCGGCAGGTAGAAGGCGAATGGCGGCATGCTGCGGCGCTTGATGTTCTTGCCGATCATCCGGCCCACATACTGGCGCCACTCGCCGTCATCCTGGGAGGTCGGCACCGCCGTGACGTTGGCGGCAGCCTGTTCACCGCCATCGTCGGCCGGCGGATTGTTGTCGCAGCCCGACAGGGCCAACAGGCCGACCAAGAAAGCCGGCAAGATCAAACGGGCGGATCCCTTCATGGACGGTGTCTCCTGGTCAGCGTCGTGAGTCGTTCACGCCTGTGAGTATAGCTTGCGTTCAGCCGAATTTTTGTTTCAGCGCGGCATTCACGGCCGGATGCACGAAACCGGAAACGTCACCACCGAACCGCGCCACCTCGCGCACCAGCGAAGACGAGATGAAGCTCCACTGCTCGGCCGGGGTCAGGAACAGGGTCTCGACCTCGGCAATCAGGTGCCGATTCATGCTCGCCAACTGGAACTCGTACTCGAAATCGGAAACCGCGCGCAGCCCGCGCAGGATCACCCCGGCGCCGATCTCCCGGGCAAAATCGGCCAGCAGATTGCGGTAGCCGACCACGCGCACATTGTCGACCTCTGCCAAGGCTTCCTGCGCCAGCTCCAGGCGCTCCTCCAGAGTGAAGGTCGGCCCCTTGATCGGGTTGTCGGCAATGCCCACCACCACCTGGTTGAACAGCGGTGCCGCACGCTGGATCAGATCGACATGACCATTGGTGACAGGATCAAAGGTCCCCGGATAGATCGCAACTCGTGGGCTCACCGGCATCACTGTCTTCCCTGGCGGACGATGGAAACGCGATGATCGCATGCCCGGCCGCCCGATCTCGACCGCGGGCCGGCCGGAAGCCAGCGATCAGGCTGAGTCGTCTTCGCCGGGCACTGTCGGACCGGGTGGACCAGCGGACGCCAAGCCATCTCCAGGCCAGTGGTACAACGCGCAACACACGGCACCGGCACGCAGGCTGCGCCAGGGCGGGCCGGGCAAGGGCGGCGCGGCCTCCTGCGGCCACTCGATGTAGACCAGCGCGCCGGGACGCAACCAGGCACCGGCGGCAAGGTCGGCGAGCACGGCCGGCAACAGGCCGGCGGCATAGGGCGGATCAACAAAGGCGATATCGAACGGCCGTGCCGGTGCCTGCGCCAGCAGCGGCGCCACCGCCCCGGCCACCACCCGCACCTGGCCGGCCTGCAGCCGCTCCAGGTTCTCGCGCAACTGCGCCACCGCCCGCAGATCCTGCTCCACCAGCCAGACCTCGGCGGCGCCTCGTGAAGCAGCTTCCAGCCCCAGTGCTCCTGTTCCGGCGAACAGATCCAGGCAGCGGCTGCCCTGGATCACCGGCGCCAACCAGTTGAACAGGGTTTCGCGGACCCGGTCCGGCGTCGGCCGCAGGCCGGGCAGATCCGGCACCGGAAGTTTGCGGCTGCGCCATTGCCCGCCGATCAGGCGGATGCTGCCGGCCGGCCGCGTGCGGCGCCGATCAGCCGCCATGGCGACCTGCCATCGACCGGCCGGAAACGCCGGATGACATCGCAAATCGACCACCACGGACACGCCGCCGGCGCCATGCCGGCGACACAAGGCCCACCCGACCGATGCTGGCGGCGGCATGACCGGCAGCCGGCGTTTTCGCAACCTGTTCAGACATTCCGGCTAGGATAACCGGCCCGTCATCCAGCGATCACCATGTTACGTTTTTTCCGCAAGAAACCGGCGCCGGACAAGCCGGCAAAGGACCAGAACCCGGTCGATAAACCCGCCGCCGACAGCGCCGTTGCGCCTGATGCGCTTGATTCTTTGCCTGCGCCGGAGCCGGTGCAGCCACCGCTTCCGACGCCGGCCGAGCCATCGGTAATCTCGCCTGCATCCGGCACGGCAGCACCTGCGCAGCCGGAACCCATCGATACCGCCGACACGACGACGACCGCGGCGGCCTCGCCAACTGCGCGCCCCGCCAAACCCGCGGCAGGCAAGCCCGACACCGCCCCAATTCCGGCTCCGGCAATTCCGGCGCCCGCCGAAAGCACCCGTTCAGGCTGGCGCAGCCGCCTGGCCGGCAGCAGCCTGGGCGTCGGCCTGCGCGCGCTGT
>CAZUZT010000046.1:9924-11771 GCA_964624575.1 uncultured Rhodanobacteraceae bacterium
CTGCTCGACGAGCTGGAAACCGCCCTGATCACCGCCGATGTCGGCATCACCGCCAGCACCGAGCTGATCGGGCAGTTGCGCACGCAGATGCGCGCCCGGGCCTATGCCGACAGCACTGCCCTGCTGGCCGACCTGCGTCAGCGGCTGCGCGCCCTGCTCGATCCGGTCGCCCGGCCGCTGGCCATTGATCCGGCAGCCAGCCCGTTCGCGATCCTGGTGGTCGGCGTCAATGGCGTGGGCAAGACCACCAGCATCGGCAAGCTCGCCCGGCGCCTGCATGGCGAAGGCCGCAGCGTGGTGCTGGCCGCCGGCGACACCTTCCGCGCGGCGGCGGTGGCGCAGCTGCAGACCTGGGGCCAGCGTCTGGACATTCCGGTGTATTCCCAGGGCCAGGGCGCGGATTCGGCATCGGTGATCTTCGATGCCCTGCAGGCGGCCCGCTCGCGCAAACAGAACGTGCTGATCGCCGATACCGCCGGCCGCCTGCACACCCAGGCCGGATTGATGGACGAACTGGCCAAGATCCGCCGGGTCATGGCCAAGCTCGACCCCGACACGCCGCACGAAGTGCTGCAGGTGATCGACGCCACCACCGGCCAGAACGCGGTCAGCCAGGTGCGCCAGTTCCGCGAGGCCGCCGGAGTCACCGGTCTGGTCGTGACCAAGCTGGATGGCAGCGCCAAGGGTGGCGTGGTCTTCGCCCTGGCACGCGAATTCAACCTGCCGATCCGCTACATCGGCCTGGGCGAAGGCGCCGACGACCTTCAGGTGTTCGACCCGGACGCCTTCGTCGATGGCCTGCTGCCGGAACGGCTGGAAGGCTGAGCCGCGATGAGCGCCAGCGCCGGTTGCAGGCAGCGCACCGGCGCCCGGTCAACGCCGGCCGACATTGACCCCGGTCGGCCGGAGCCATGACCCTGGGCCGGCCCGGCCGCCTGCTGGCCATCGCCCTGACCCTGGCTTTCCTGGCCGGCGGCGCGGTGATGACCGTGCGCTGGCTGCTCGGCCCCGAACACCTGGCCCAAGTCATCAGCGGCTGGGTCGAGCGGGAACTGGATGCGCAACTGAGCCTGGGCCAGCCACCGGGCATCCGCCTGGTGCCGCGCCTGCGCCTGACCCTGGACGATGTCCACATCGAGCGGGATGGCGAACCGCTGGCGGCGGTCGAACAGCTCAGCCTGGCCCTGCCCTGGTCGGCGCTGTGGCGCGACGGCCTGCACGTGGAAAGCCTGGTGCTGCGTGCTCCCAGGCTCACCTTGCCGGCCCTGTCGGAACTATTGGCCGGCTTCACCGGCGAGCAGGAACGCGAGCGCACGCCCACCCTGCCACGCATCGCCGTCGGCATCCGGGTCGAGAACGGCACCCTGGTGTCCGATCTGGATCGCCAGCCGTGGCGCATCGAGCGCATCTCGCTGGTCACCACACCGCTGCGCAGCGGCCAGCCCTTCCATCTGGATGCCGGCGCCCGCCTGCACGGCCGCCAGGTGCGCACCGTCTCGCTCACCGTCACCACCCGGCCGATCCAGGCCAACGCAATGCTGCAATTTGAGCAACTGGCCGCGCGCCTGATCGTCAGCCCGGACAACCAGCCACCGGCTGCCCAGGCCACCATCGCCATCGACGGCCGCGTGCATCTGGCCGCTGGCGGCATCGCCCTGATCGAGCTGGATGGCCACCTGCCCGACTGGCCGGACTGGCTGCCGGATGTGCCCGGCTTCCAGCCCGATGTCCCGCTCGCCGTCACCGCACGCCTGAGCGAGGCCGGCGCGCCGCTGTCGCTCAGTCTGGAACAGCCGGCAACGGAGGCTGTGCCGTTGCCAGCGTCGGCCGCCCCATCACCCACGCGC
>CAZUZT010000046.1:11871-14446 GCA_964624575.1 uncultured Rhodanobacteraceae bacterium
GCCGGCAACGGAGGCTGTGCCGTTGCCAGCGTCGGCCGCCCCATCACCCACGCGCACACCACCACGCACGCGCAGCCTGGCGATCAGCGTCGATCCGGACAGCATCAACTCGGCACTGTCGCAGCTTGACCGGCCGCTGCTGGCGATCGGTGAATTGAATCTTCAGGCAGCGATGAACCACCTGGATATCGGCGCCGTGCAACTGCACGGACTGCGCCTTGAGATTGGACCGGAAGCCCCGGCCAGCGAGCCTGCCAGCGAGCCCGACGGCGACGACCAGGACAACGCCACCGGCAGCACTTCCGGTGCAAACACGGCTTCCGGCACCGGCCCGGCCGGCGGCAGCCGCAGTCAGCCTTGAGCAGTGCCACCGACATGCCGATCGCCGGCTTCGCCCGGCGCCTGCTGCACTGGCATCACGCCCACGGCCGCCACGACCTGCCCTGGCAACACCCGCGCAGCCCGTACCGGGTCTGGCTGAGCGAGATCATGCTGCAGCAGACCCAGGTCGCAACGGTCATCCCCTACTTCCAGCGCTTCGTCGCCGAATTGCCTGATCTGGCAGCGCTGGCCCACGCGCCGCTGGACCAGGTGCTGGCGCTGTGGTCGGGCCTGGGCTACTACAGTCGCGCCCGCAACCTGCACGCGGCGGCGCGCATCTGCATGGAACAGCACGGCGGCCGGCTGCCCGATGATGCCGACCTGCTGCTGGCATTGCCCGGCATCGGCCGTTCCACCGCCGGCGCCATCCTGGCCCAGGCCTGGGACCGGCGCGCGGCAATCCTGGATGGCAATGTCCGGCGCGTACTGTGCCGCAGCCACGGCATCGAAGGCTGGCCCGGCACCAGCGCCATCGAAAAACGACTGTGGCAACTGGCCGAAAACCTGCTCCCGGCGCAGCGTCTGGCCGATTACACCCAGGCGGTGATGGATTTCGGCGCCACCGTCTGCACCCGGCACCGGCCCGCCTGCGAAAAATGCGTGCTGGCCAGCGACTGCCGGGCGCTGGCCCATGGCCTGGTGGAACAGCTGCCGACGCCACGGCCGCGCAAAACCATTCCCCAGCGCCAGGCCGACTGGCTGCTGCTGCTCGATCACCGGCAACGCATCCTGCTTGGCCGGCGCCCGGAAAGCGGCATCTGGGGCGGCCTGTGGAGCCTGCCCGAATACCCGGACCGGTCCAGCCTGGACACCGACCTGGCCCTGCGCCTTGCCAGCCACACCCTGCCGGCCCTTGAACAAATGCCGGCCGTGCGCCATGTATTCAGCCACTACGTGCTGATCGCCCAACCCTGGCGCGGCCACCTGTCGGGCAGTGCCGCCACGGTGGCCGATGGCGACCGCCACGGCTGGTTCGCCACCGACGAACTGGACCGGATCGGCCTGCCCCAACCCGTGCGCCGCCTGTTGCAGCAGCGCCATCCATGAAGGTGCCCCCGATGCGAATGATCCACTGCAAGAAACTCGACCGCGAAGCCGAAGGCCTGGAATTCGCGCCCTGGCCGGGGGAGCTCGGCCAGCGCATCTACAACGAGATTTCCCGCCCGGCCTGGCAGCAATGGCTGGCGCATCAGACCCTGGTGATCAACGAGAACCGGCTGTCGCCGCTGGATCCGGAAACACGCAAGCTGCTGACCGCCGAAATGGAGAAGTTCCTGTTCGGAGACGGTGCCGATAAACCGGCCGGCTACGTCGCGCCCGAAGAAAGCTGATGGCGGGCTGTACCGACGCGTTGCGACAACCAGCGGCCCGCATCCGCCGCGCCGCGCAACCGGACTCCAAGCGCGCTTGGGTTCAATGTGCGCTTGGTTTCAACACGGGCGGCTCATCGCTGCCCGCTCACGGCTGCCGGCGCAGCTCGCGGATTTCCTCGCGCGCGGCGCGGGCATCCACCGGCCGGATCGATTCGATGCGGCACGGCTGGCCATCCACTACGATATGGTCAAAGCGCGCCCGCAGCATGTTCATCGCCGCGCGCACGCCGATGACGTGGGCGAACTGCAATCCCTGGCACGGTCCGAAGACATCGACCAGGTACCACTCGTTCAGGCGCGTCTCCAGCAGCAGCGAATGGTCGGCCACCGCCTGCCAGCCATGCATCCGGAACGTGCGCACCTGATCCACCGGCTCGCCGGCATGGCTGTGGTAGATCGCCAGTTCCTCACGCTCCAACTGCATCCGCTGCGCCGTCGACGCGCACGCCGCCAGGGCCAGGCAAACGGTCAGTACAAGCCAAAGTCTCATCGCGGTCATGATCTGCCTCCATCAAGGGCCGTGCGGCTGGAACGGCTCCAGTCATAGGCCCACCGATGAGTGTAGGCGCCGGCCGGCAATCGCCCGTGAACGCGACACGTGTCCGTCCGCACCGCTGCCCGCCGGACCGCCCCGAGCAGCCGCCAGACCCTGCCAGCGCCGCCGGCTTGACGAACCGCCACCGGTGGCGGTCTAATACGCGGCTCGCGCTGCGGACTTCAGCTCCCAGCCAGACCCGTGGCCAAGTAGCTCAGTTGGTAGAGCAGGGGATTGAAAATCCCCGTGTCGGCGGTTCGATTCCGTCCTTGGCCACCATGTTTTC
>CAZUZT010000047.1:0-3920 GCA_964624575.1 uncultured Rhodanobacteraceae bacterium
CTAGCCTTCGCGCGTGACGCGCAGCACTTCCTCGACGCTGGTCAGGCCGGCCAGGCATTTGTGCCAGCCGTCGGCGAGGATGCCGGGCGTGTGCCGGCGGGCTTCGCGTTCCAGCTCGGCCTCGGCGGCGTTGTCGTGGATCAGGCTGCGCATGGCCTCGTCGATGCGCACCAGTTCGTGCAGACCGCTGCGGCCGCGGTAGCCGGAGCCTTCGGCCGGGGGCCGGTACAGGGTTGGCGCAGGTACCTGGGCGGCCGGTGGCTGGATGCCGAAGGTGGCGACTTCGGCCGGGCTGGCCGGATAGGCGATGCGGGTGTCCGGATCGAGCACGCGCACCAGGCGCTGGGCGAGCACGCCGATCAGGCTGGAGGCGAGCAGGAACGGTTCGATGCCCATGTCGCGCAGGCGGGTGACCGCGCCGACGGCGGTGTTGGTGTGCAGGGTGGACAGCACCAGGTGGCCGGTGAGCGAGGCCTGGACGGCAATCTGCGCGGTTTCCAGATCGCGGATCTCGCCGACCATGACCACGTCCGGGTCCTGGCGCAGGATCGCGCGCAGGCCACGCGCGAAGCTCATGTCGATGCGCGCGTTGACCTGGGTCTGGCCGATGCCCTCGATGTCGTATTCGATCGGATCCTCGACGGTGAGGATGTTGCGGCTGGCATCGTTGAGCCGGGCCAGCGCGGCATACAGGGTGGTGGTCTTGCCCGAGCCGGTCGGGCCGGTGACCAGCAGGATGCCGTGCGGGCGGTGGATCAGGGCGTCGATGCCCTGGCGCACGGTTTCGGCCATGCCCAGCTGTTCCAGGTCCAGGCGCCCGGCCTGCTTGTCGAGCAGGCGCAGCACGACGCGCTCGCCATGACCGGCGGGCAGGGTCGAGACGCGGACATCGACCGGCCGGCCGGCGATGCGCAGGGCGATGCGGCCGTCCTGGGGCAGGCGCTTTTCGGCGATGTCCAGGCGTGCCATCACCTTTACCCGCGAGGCCAGGGCCGGCGCCCAGCCGCGGGCCAGGCTGAGCACTTCGCGCAGCACGCCGTCCACGCGCAGGCGCACGGCGACGCGCTGTTCGAACGGCTCGATGTGGATGTCGGAGGCGTTTTCCTTCACCGCCTGGGTGAGCAGGGCGTTGAGCAGGCGGATCACAGGCGCCTCGTCGGCGCTTTCCAGCAGGTCTTCGGGCTCGGGCAGGGCCTCGGCCAGGGTGCTCAGCGAGGCGTCCTCGCCGGCCATCGAGGCGGCTTCGACGTGGGCATCGCCGGCAGCGTAGATCTGGCGCAGGTGGCGCTCGAACTCGGGCGCGGTGCAGGGTTCCAGGGCCAGCGGCGCGCTGCTGGCGCGCTGCAGTTCGGCGAGCACGGCCAGGCTGGTGTCGTCGCGGTGGGCGACGCGCAGGCGGCCGTCCTCAAGGCCGAGCACGACCACGCCGTGGCGCCGGGCAAAGGCGTAGGGCGGCCGGGTGAAAGCGGGTTCGGCGCCGTGGCCGGCGCGGGACAGTTCAGCGCTCATGACGGCGTCGTCGTGGTGGTCGATGGCCATGGGAGGTCCGCTCGCCAGCCCGGCAGCGGCAGCCGCAGATCCGGGCACCGGCCGACCCGGCCGCCGGGCAAGCCGCCGTGATGGCCACTGGCCATCGGCAAGTCGTGTTCAGCGCCGCCGGCCACGACGGCGTTCGGTGGCGGGTTCGGGTGTCGGCATCGGCATCGCTTCGGCGCTGCCGGGCGGCGGTATCGACTCCAGGGTCGGCAGCACCGGGCGCTGCTCCGGTGCCAGCAGGCCGTCGCCCTGGTCGCGCATGCGCAGCTGCTCGCCACGGATGTAGTTGTACTTGCTGCCGGAAATGGCGCTCTCCACGGCGGCATCGCGCAGGATCACCGGGCGCAGGAAGATCATCAGGTTGCGCCGCACGCGGGTCGAGCTGCGGTGCTTGAACAGGTTGCCCAGCACCGGAATGTTGCCCAGTCCCGGGACCCGGTTGACGCGCTCGTTCTGGTCCTCGGTGACCAGGCCGCCGAGCACCAGCAACTGCCCGTCGCCAACCAGCACGGTGGTCTTGAGGATGCGCTGGTTGGTGATCAGGTCGACTGCGCCCTGGACATTGGGCGCCAGGCTGGAGATCTCCTGTTCCAGGGTCAGGACCACGGCATCGCCTTCGTTGATCTGCGGCGTCACCTTCAGTTTCAGGCCGATGCTCTTGCGCTCCAGGGTGCGGAACGGATTGACCATGCCATTGGCGCCGCCAACGCCGCCGCTGGTCACCGGCGTGGTGAATTCGCCCTGGATGAACGGCACTTCCTGGCCGACCTCGATCAGCGCTTCCTGGTTGTCCAGGGTCACGATCGACGGCGTCGACAGGACATTGGTGCCGGTGTCGGCCTGCAGGGCGCGCACCAGGGCGCCGATGTTGAGGATCTGCATCGGCTCGCCACCGGGGCCGGGCACGGTGACCATGCTTTCCACCCAGCCCAGGTTGAGGCCGCCGGGCAGGCCGGCCAGGCCCTCGACGCCGCCGGTGATGGTGCCCAGGATGTTGCCGCCGGCCGGGCCGGTGAAGTTGGTGCCGCCGATGACGCCGCGGCCCAGGGCACCGCCGTCCTCGGGCACGGTCTGCCACTGGATGCCGAATTCCTTGGCGGTTTCCTCGGCAACCTCGGCGATCACCGCCTCGATCAGCACCTGGGCGCGGCGGATGTCCAGCTGGCGGATAACCGAATGCAGGGCATCCATGGTCGCCGCCGGGGCGGTGATGACCAGGGCGTTGGTGGCGTCGTGGGCCTGGATCGAGGACGGCGATTGCACCGCCTCCGCGCCGTCGCCATTGCCGCCGGTCTGCAGCATCGCATCCAGCACCGGCACCAGTTCGGCGGCGTTGGCATAGCGCAGATAGACCACCTGGGTGCCGCCGCCGGTTTCCAGCGGCGTATCCAGGTGGGCGATCAGGGTGCGCAGGCGCAGGCGGCCGCGGCGATCACCGGTCAGCAGCAGGGAATTGGTACGGGCATCGGCGACCAGGCGCGGGCCGCCGTCAGCGGCCTGGGTGCCGCCGATGGTGCGCGCCAGTTCGGCGGCATTGGCATGGCGCAATGCAATCACTTCCACCGACTCGTCGACGGCGGTGTCGATGCGCCGGATCAGGCGCTCGATGCGGTCGATGTTGCCGGCCCGGTCGACCACCACGATGGCGTTGCTGCCCTCGTGCACGGCGACCTGGGCAGCCTGCGGCAACAGCGGCCGCAGCAGGTCGGCGACTTCCGCCGCAGCGACGTTTTCCACCGTCAGCACGCGCGTGACCAGGGCATCGGGCGAGGCCTGGGCGGCGGCTGGTGCCGACTGCACCGGGGTATCGAACTGGCGCGCCACGGCATCGGGCACGATCCGCACCAGGCGGCCGTTCTCGACCGCGGCGAAGCCGTTGACGCGCAGCACCGACAGGAAGGTGTCGTAGATCTCGCCCGGGGTCATCGGCTCGGAGGTGATCACCGTGACCCGGCCCTCCACGCGCGGATCGACGATGAAGTTGCGGCCGGTGATCTCGGCCACGGTGGCGATCAGCACGTTGATGTCGGCGTTTTTCAGGTTCAGCGTCTGCCGGCCATCGGCCGTGGCCGGCGCCGGTTCGGCGGCCGGCACCGGTGGCGCCGTCTGGGCGATGCCGGTACCGGCGACGAGCATCAGCAGCAGACCTGCGGCCGCTGCCCGCCGGCACAGGGAAACACGGGGGTTCGGTGTCATTTCAGGCTCACGTTCAAGGTTTCTTCCCGGCCGTCCCGGCGCACGGTGACGCGCGCGCTCTGGCTGCGGCCGACGGCGGCGATCACCTGCTGGGCGCGTGCGGTATCGGTGACGGCAACGCCGTTGACCGCGGTGATGATGTCGTCCGGGCGCAGGCCGGCGCCGGCCAGCAGGCCGGCCCAGGTGCC
>CAZUZT010000047.1:4020-8532 GCA_964624575.1 uncultured Rhodanobacteraceae bacterium
CGGCGGTGCCGGTTTACCGGTGGGCTGGCGGCCGGTCAGCGCCGGAACAGGCTGCGGACGCGGCTGACCAGGCTCTTCAGGCCCGATTCCTTGTTGCGCGACTGCTCCCTGTTCTTCGGCGCCGCCGGACGGACTTCATGCCGGCCGGTACCGCTGCGGGTTTCGGTATCGCGGGCCGCGCCGCGACCGGCTGCCTGGCCCTGGCCGCCATGGCGTTGCCGTTCGCCGTCGCCTTGACCCCGGCCACCCCGGCGCGATCCGCTGCCGGACCGGCTTTGCCGACGTGCCTGCTGGCCTTCGCCGGCCGCCTGGGTTCCGCCTTGCGGGCCGGTATCGCGCTGGCCGTCCGTGCGTGCCGCGCCATCGCCTTCAGGCCGGCGCCGGCCTCGGCCCCCGCGGCGGCGACGCCGGGCTGGGCGCTGACCTTCATTGCCGCCGGCGGCGGCCGGAGTGTCCGTTGCGCCGGGCGGGTTGCCGTTGGTCGCCGGTTGTACCGTCGTATCGCTGTCGGCGGAATCGCCAGCCGGCGTGGCCCGATCGCGATCCGGCCGCGGCCGCTGGCGGCGACCTTGACCCTGACCTTGTCCCTGGCCGCCCTCGCTGCGACGCTGGCGCGGTCGCCGGCCCGGTTCTCCCTGGCGCTCATGCGGCGGCCGGTTGTGCGCGGCGCTGTCGCCGACATCGTCGTCGTCATCTTCGGTCTGCGGGCGCAACTGGTCGCGCGGTGGCGGCTCGGGCAGTACCAGCCATTCCGGCTCGATCTGGCCGCGCGGGATCGATTGCTCGATGTAGGCCTCGATGTCGGGCAGCGACACGGCGTAGGTTTCGCAGGCCAGGCTGATGGCATCGCCTTCGGCACCCAGGCGTGCGGTGCGGCCGATCCGGTGCACGTAATCCTCAGCATCCTGCGGCAGGTCGTAGTTGATCACGTGGCTGACGGCCGGAATGTGCAGGCCGCGGGCGGCGACGTCGGTCGCCACCAGCATGTCGATCTCGCCGGCCTTGAAGCGGCGCAGCAGGCTTTCGCGCTTGCGCTGCGGGACATCGCCGGACAGGGCGCCGGCGCGGTAGCCGTAGCGCTTGAGCCATTCGGTGACGCGCTCGACCCAGTGCCGGGTGTTGACGAAGATGATGGTGCGCTCGACCTCCAGGGTCTTGAGCAGGTTCAGCAGCAGTGCCTTCTTCTCGTCGGTGGCCGGGAAATAGACCACCTGGCGGACCCGGTCGGCGGTGACGTTGTCGGTCTCGACCTTCAGCTCGATCGGGTTGTTCATGTGCTCGTAGGCCAGCTCGCGCACGCGGTGGCTGAGCGTGGCCGAGTACAGCAGGCCCTGGCGCCGTTCGCGCTCGGGCAGGCGGCGCATGATGTATCGGATGTCCTTGATGAAACCCAGGTCGAACATGCGGTCGGCCTCGTCGATCACCAGGACCTCGATGCCGCGAAAATCAACCGCCTTCTGCTTGTAATAATCGATCAGCCGGCCGGGCGTGGCGATCAGCACATCGATGCCCTGTTCCAGGATCGAGCGCTGCTTGTCGTAATCGGTGCCGCCATAGGCCAGGGCCATGCGCAGGCCGGTGTTGCGGCCGATGTTGACCGCATCCTTGTGGATCTGGACGGCCAGTTCGCGGGTCGGCGCCAGGATCAGCGCGCGCGGATCACCGGTGCGGCGCTCGGTCAGGGCGTCACGGGTCAGCAGGCGCTGGAAGGTGGCCACCAGGAAGGCGCCGGTCTTGCCGGTGCCGGTCTGCGCCTGGCCGGCGACATCGGTGCCCTGCAACGCGTCGGGCAGGGTCAGCGCCTGGATCGGCGTGCAACGGGTGAATCCGGTCGCTTCCAGACCGGACAGCAGCTCCGGTCGCAGATCGAAGCTGGAAAAGAAGGTATCGGTGAGGGCTTGCTGCATAGGGGTCTCCGACGCGCATGGGGCGTCGATTCAGGGGCAGGGCATCGGCTTGAATTGCCGGGAGGGTGGCCCCAGAATCCCGGGACCGCCGGGCGCGCCGTGAATGGCGCACCGAATCCCAAGAATATTAACAGAAACCGTGCTTTGCCGTGCGGTTCCACAGGAGACGCCATGAGCGAGCACATCATCCATGTCGGTGATGCCGATTTCCAGGAGCAGGTCCTTGATTCACCGCTTCCGGTGCTGGTGGACTTCTGGGCACAGTGGTGCGGCCCGTGCAAGGCGATTGCGCCGCTGCTGGATGAACTGGCCGACGAATACGCCGGCAGGCTGACCGTGGCCAAGGTCAATATCGAGCAGGCGCCGATGACCCCGCGCACCTACGGCGTGCGCAGCATTCCGACCCTGATCGTGTTCAAGGACGGCCAGCCGCAGGCGACCCAGATCGGCCTGGGTGCCGGCAACGCGCGCGCTTTCCTGCGCGAATTCGTCGACAAGGCCATCGCCTGAAGCCGGCGCGGCCCAGAACGGGCCGCGGCACATCGCCGCACATCGTTCGCCATGCAGATCGGGCCGCACCTGATCCAGCCACCGGTATTGCTGGCACCGATGGCCGGCATCACCGACAAGCCCTTCCGCATCCTGTGCAAGCGCCTGGGCGCGGGCCTGTGTGCCTCGGAAATGACCGCCGCCGATCCGGCCACCTGGCAAACGCGCAAATCCCGGCTGCGCCGTGACCATGACGGCGAGCCGGCGCCGATCAGCGTGCAGATCGCCGGCTATGACCCGCAGATGCTGGCCGACGCCGCGCGCTTCAATGTCGACCACGGCGCCCAGTTGATCGACATCAACATGGGCTGCCCGGCCAAGAAGGTGTGCCGGCGCGATGCCGGGTCGGCGCTGCTGGCCGACGAGCTTCTGGTAGGGCGGATCCTTGACGCCGTGGTCAATGCCGTACCGGTGCCGGTGACGCTGAAGATCCGCACCGGCCCGGACCGGCAACGGCGCAACGGGGTGGCCATCGCCCGGATTGCCGAACAGGCCGGCATCGCCGCCCTGGCCGTGCACGGTCGCACCCGTGCCGACCGCTTCCTGGGCCGGGCCGAACACCGCACCACGGCGGCGATCAAGGCCGCAGTCGGCATTCCGGTGATCGCCAACGGCGATATTGAAACGCCGCAACAGGCCCGCGCCGTGCTCGAAGCCACCGGCGCCGATGCCGTGATGATCGGCCGTGCCGCCCAGGGACGGCCATGGATCTTCGCCGCGGTCGGCCATTACCTGGCCACCGGCGAACTCCTGCCCGAACCGGGGCCGATGCAGGCCGGGCAGATCCTGCTGGGCCATCTGGACCAGCTCCATGATTTTTACGGCGAGCAGGCCGGAGTCCGCATTGCCCGCAAGCACATCGGCTGGTACTGCAAGGCCCATGACCACAGCCGCGATTTCTGGCGCACGGTGGCCCGGGTCGAGTCGGCCGGCCAGCAGCGCTGCCTGGTGGCGGAGTTCTTCCAGCGCGCTGCCGATACCGATCGTTCGCTGGCGGCCTGATCGAAACCGGGACGCCCTTGGTCGGCGCCCTCAAACCATGTGGCGAACCGGGGACCGGCGCCACTCCCGCGCCGATCCCCGGTTCGCCAACCCTCCTCCCGATCTTCCTCCCTCTGGTCCGACCCTCTTTATTCGGCACATTTGTGCCGCTCGGTTCCAGCCTTGGCTGACGGCGATCCGGTCAGCGTCGCGCCGGGTCCGGCACGGCTGTCCACCGCTGCTGTCAGGTACCGGGCGTGCGCTCAGTGGCGCTGCCCAGGCGGCGCCGGGCCAATGCCGCCATGGCCAGCAGCATCAGCACCAGGGCCCAGGTGCCGGTCGCCGGCACCGGCGTCGCCGCTGTTCCCCGCGGGGCGTCATCGCTGGCCGTTCCCGGCGGCTGATCGACGCCACTGGCCGATACCGATACCGATGCCGTTGCGGATGCCGATGCCGATGCGGCACCGTCGACGCCGGCTGCGATCCCATGCACAGAAACTTGCGCCGGGCCGGGCCGTGACCCGGCTGCCGGTCCATCCGCCGCCGCTGTTGCGTGCTTGCCGGCTGCCATCGTTTTGGCGCGCGCGCCATAGGGCACGTCCATGCCATCACGGAAGATCACCAGCGTGTTGGTGTCGCTGGCGCTGTCGGCGCCGTCGGCGTGGATGGTCAGGATTGCCTGCGCTGCCGTTGAATCGGCGCGTACCGGTACCCGCAGCAGCCAGGTCACGCTGGTGCCCGGTGCCAGGCTGGCGCTGGCACTGAAGCCGCCGCTGCCCGAGGGCGTGCACGAGGTGTCAGGTGCGCTGGACAGGCAGTCCCAGGTGACTTCAGCCACGTCGAAAGCAGGGTCGAAGCTGGCAGCGACCTGAATATCCTGAACCGGTCCATTGCCACTGTTGGCCAGCAGTACGCGGTAGTCGCGCACGCTGCCGTAGCTGGCATAGTCGCCATCGTCGGTGATCTGGATCTGCAGCTGGGCGCCGCCGGCAGCGCAGTCGACCTGGACATCGTCGACATCGTCATCGCCGACCACGCCCTGGCCGGCGGTCACGGTGCAATGCTGTCCGGCCGG
>CAZUZT010000047.1:8632-11528 GCA_964624575.1 uncultured Rhodanobacteraceae bacterium
TCGCCGCTGTCGTGCCGGCAATCGGCGATGTTTCCGGCCAGCGGGGTGCTCGTCGGCAGGGCACTGAGGTGGCCGTCGCCGGTGACCTGGACCTGGACTGCCGCCTGCCGGAACTCGACCGCGCCGATATCACAGCCGGCGCCGGCGGGACGGGCCACGCCACGCTGGTCCTGGGCGGTGGCCTGGTCGCAATCGCCCGAATCGATGGCTGTGCCGGCCAGGCCCGGGATGTGGACCTGGGCGATCGCCGCGCTTTCCAGCAGCGGCGCCAGCTGCGGGTTGCCGGTCAGCACGCCGGTGCAGTCTGCTTGCCCGGGGCAGCCGCCCTGCACAATGCTGTCGCGCAGGATCAGGCCCGGCTCGTCCGGGTGGAATTGCGCCGGAAAATTGCCCCAGACAACGCTGTTGACCAGGGCGGCGCCGGTATCCAGGCGCACCAGGGCCGAACCGATGTCGGCGAGAACCGTGTTGCCGGCGATGGTGACGTTGCGCAGCAGCAGGGTGTCATCGACGACTGCACCGCTGCCGACGTTGAAGATCGCGGAGCCTTGCTGCGTGGCCTGGTTGCCGGTGAAGGTGCTGTTTTCCAGCACGACACGGGCCAGGCCGCCGCCCCGCGCATTCGGCGAGCGTGTGGCATCGGTCAACGCCAAGGCAGTGGGCGGGCTGCCGGCCATTGCCCCGAGCACCATGCCGCCGCCGATCATCGCCGCGTTGTTGACGAAGGAGATCGCTTCCAGCGTCGGCTCGCAGTCGCCGCCGTCAATCGCCAGGCAGGCCATGCCGCCGCCGAGGAAACTGAAATTGCCGCGGATCAGCAGGTTGCGCAAGGTCGCACGGCAGGCCTGGCCCGCGCCCTCTCCCTGGCAGGTGATGCCTGAGCCGATGCCACCAGAGGGCGTTTGGTTCAGGTCGTTGCCCATGCCGGCGGTGATGACGAAGCCGTCGAGCACGGTGTCGGCGTCATGGCTGCCTTCCAGCAGTACGACGCGATGGCTGTTGTCGCCGACCAGGCTGTCGACATCGGCGGTGATGCCATGGGCGTCGGTGAGGTCATCGCCATCCAGGTCGCCGGAAAGCACACTGCGCCGATTGCCCAGGTCGCGCTGGTCGCGGGCGGTCTCGGTGCCGGCAAAGCCGCCATAGATGCCGGTGCCGGGGCGCGGGCGGAAGCTCACCGTGAGGTCGCCATCGTCGGTCGGCAGGTAGCGGCCCTCGGCGACCCACACTTCGGCGCAGGCCGGATCAGCCAGGGCGCCGGTCAGGCTCATCGCCTGGGCCCAGCTGCTGCCGTCGTTGCCTTCGGCGCCGGTCATGGTGACCCGGCAGATGGTGCCGGCCTGTGCCGGCAGGGCCAGGGCAGCCAGCAACAGCGCCGCCAGTCCCAGCCCCAACCCATGCCTTGGGTGCCGGAGCGATCCGGCGATGCCGGTGATTCGTGGCCGGGCGCGGTCCAGGCGCGCGCCCGGATGCGGGGTAGCGATGCTCATTGTCCTTCTCCTTGATCCTGGGCCGGTGCCGGGGTGGCTGCTCCGGGCGCGGGCAACGTCACGGCCAGCGGCTTATCCGCACCTTCCAGCAGCACCAGGACACCGTCACCGGTGTCGACCAGGCCGGCCGCCAGGCGCTGGCCGGCGGTGACCGGCACGAAGCCGGTGGCGTGCTGTTGCTGATCGACGCCGGTGGCCAGCAGGCGCACGAAGCGCTGGTTGTTGATCGCCAGCCCCTGCACTTGCACCTGCCCTTGGCCTGGCGCCAGTTGCAGGCGGGCCAGGTCGGCCAGTCCCTCGGGCGCCTGTGCCGGCAGTTCGATCACCAGGCTGTCCTGGACCGACAGCGGCGCCGGCTCCGGCCCGGGTGCGTCATCGG
The DNA here is from genome assembly GCA_964624575.1 of uncultured Rhodanobacteraceae bacterium. GTDB lineage: Bacteria > Pseudomonadota > Gammaproteobacteria > Xanthomonadales > UBA2363 > Pseudofulvimonas. The sequence continues at coordinate 10,502 of CAZUZT010000047.1, forward strand.
TGCCATCGCCGTAGGGCCGGTTGAAGCCATCGCGCAGCAACACCAGCAGGTTGCTGTCGCTGGCCGATGCGTTGCCGTCCGGCCCGGTGACGCTGAGGTTGAAGCTGGCTTCGGGCTCGGCGCTGTCCATGCGCACCGGCGCGCTGACGATCCAGGTGGCCGTCGAGCCGGCCGGGATGTTGGCGCTGGTGGCAAAGCCGCCGGAACCGCTGACCGGGCAACCGCCGCCGCCACTGTCAACGCACAGCCACTGGATATGCGGCACATCGAAGGCGGCGCTGAACTGGCCGTCGACCTGGACCGCATCGGCCTGGGCATTGCCGGCGTTGCCGACCACCACCAGGTAATCGCGGATCCGCCCGTAACGGGCATGGTCGCCGCCGTCATCCAGGGCGGCCGACAGATCGGTGACCAGCGACTGGCAGTCGACATCGACATTGTCGACATCGCCACCGGCGACCACGCCGGTGGCATTGGCCAGGCTGCACAGTTGGCCGGCCGGCTGCTGGGCGATGCTGACGACATAGCTGGCGCCATTGGCCAACGGCTGCGGGAAGGCATAGGCGCCGGTGGCCGTGACCGCGAACGGATTTCCGCCGTTCAACTGCAACGTCACCGTGCCGTCCAGGCCGGTCACGGTGCCGCCGACCGACCAGGTCGTACCGGCGCCGCAGTTGACCACCACCGAATTGACATCGCCGTCGCCGATGCTGCCACTGCCGTTGAGCACCACGCACGCCTGCACCGGCTGCTGCGGCTGGGTCGCCACGGTGACCGTATAGGCGCTGCCGGCCGGATGGCTGCCGGGGAACTGGAAGCTGCCGTTGCCGGTGATCGCCAGCGGCCCGTCGCCGATATCCAAGGCCAATTCCAGGCCGCTGCCGGCCAGGCCGATGACCGTGCCGCCAATCTGCCAGGCGCCGGCGACATCGTCGTCCAGGTTGATCACCGAGACATCGTCGGGGTCGATGCCGTGGTAGTCAGGATCGTCGCTGACCGCCGGTCCGATGAGGATGGTGTAGGCCTG
>CAZUZT010000047.1:11628-14069 GCA_964624575.1 uncultured Rhodanobacteraceae bacterium
TCGAGGATGCCATCACCGTCCAGATCCCACTGGTCGACCATGGAGTAGGCGCTGTTACCGGCATCGATGGCGGGGCTGCCGGCATCGAGCCGGTAATCGCCGGCGCCGACGAAACCCGGTGGCAGGTTGCGGTTGTCATTGATGTCCGGATGATCCTGCAGGATGTTGTGGCGGCCGCCGATGGCACCGAGGCTGGCATGGCTGTTGCCCCAGATGATGGAGTTGTAGGCCAGGGCGCTGTATTCGGACCGGACAACCAGGGGACCCTGCACGCTGTTGTCGGCAATGGTCACCAGACGCATCTCGGCAACGCCATCGGAATTGGGGAATGCCAGCAGCGAGCTGCCGGCGGCCGACAGCTGGTTGTCGGCCAGCAGGCTGCCGACCATCGCAAAGTAGGTGTCGTTCCAGATCAGCGAGCGGCTGCTGGCATCGGAGTGGCCTTCGAAGCGCGCATTGACCACCATCACAAGGTCGCGGCCGGCGATGGCCGCACCCTCGGTGCCGGCGCGGTTGTCCGTGAACTGCGTGGTGATCACTTGGGCCGGCCCGTCTGCGGCAACAGCGCCGCCAGCCAGGCCGGCGCTGTTGCCGGCCAGCACGCTGTCGCGGATCAGGAGTTCGCCGCGGGCGTGGATGGCGCCGCCGTCATCGGCCGTGGTGCCGCCGCGCAGCGCCAGGCTGTTCAGCTCCAGTGCGCTGTCGATGCTGCTGGCCAGCAGGCGGAAGGCGGGTGCGTCGTTGTCACGCTCCAGCGTGCCGTTGCGCAGGATCAGCGGCGCGGTCACCTCGGGCAGGGCATTGTCGCCGTCCTGCCAGGCATCGGTGAACCGCAACGTCTGGCCGTCCAGATCGATCTCGTCGGCGGTGGCATTGAGGTTGGCGCATGCAATCACCTGGCGCAGTTCCTCGACCCGGGCGGCATTGCTGCCGCCGGCCAGGGTGTGCGGGAAGCTGAAGTCCAGGCAGCCGGAGGCCTCCTGGCGCTCGAAGGCACCCATGTCGACGATCGGCGCCGTGCCGGCACCGGTGTCGGCAACATCCGGGTCGTCGACCCGGCGCGTGTTGCCGGCCAGGTCGGGCAGGTCGCCGGTGGTGTCGCCATCGCCGTCGAGATCGAACGTATCCGGGCCAACCAGCGCGTTGTCACCGGCATCGATGGCGGGGCTGGCGGCGGCCAGGGTGTAATTCCCGTTGGCAGGGTCGATGAAGTGCGGGTCCAGGTCGATGTTGCCGGTGCCGCCGGTCACGCCACCCTGCACCAGGCTGTGATGGAATTCGACGGACCCCCCGAGCCCCGTCATCTGCTGATTGCCCCACACGATGGCGTTGTGCACGGTCAGCGCTCCCCAAAGCAGGTTGCCGCCGTCCAGATCGTTGTCGGCGAGGGTGAGGTTGGAGAGCGTGGCCGCATGTACCGAACCGATCAGTCCAGACGTGACCCGGTTGCCGGTGAACAGCAGGTTTTCCAGGCGGATCGTGCCGGTGGTGGCCATCGTGATGACCCGGCCGGTGGCCTCAACGGCATCGCCGTGATCGTGGAACTGGCTGTTCAGGATGGTGACCGGCTGCGTGCCGCTGGGGACCTGTCGTCCCGCCCAGATGGCTGCACCGCCCAAAGTGGCCTCGTTGCCGACAAAGTACGACTCCAGCACCGTCAGATCGTGTCCCGCGATGGCACCGCCTGCGGAGTTGCTGGCGCGATTGTTCTCAAACAGCGCACGGCGCAGGTGCACCGGGCCCAGGGCAACAATCGCCCCGCCGCCGGCTGCGGAGGCGTCACCGCCGTGAAAACCCATGTCGAGCACGTCCAGGTGGCCATCGCTTTGGACTGTCAGGAAACGGAATTGCGCAGCCGCCGGATCGCGTTCCAGATTGCCGTTGTGCAGCGCGATGGCACTTGTTATCCCGGGCAGCGCGTGCGTGCCACCAAATTCGGCGGATGTATAGGAACCCTCGGTGAACAGCAGCGAGTGTCCATCCAGATCAATCAGATTATTGCTGCCGTTGGCATTGGCGCATTCGATCGCCTGGCGCAACTCGGCCACGCGCGCGGCGTTGTCGGTACCGGACAGGGTGTAGGGGAAGACAAAGCCGGCGCAGGCATCGGATTCGTTGCTCAGGGAGAAGTTGATCGTCGGCTGCCCGGGCAAGTCTGCGCTGACGGTGTAGGGGCCACCCGCCTGAAGATTGGCCGTTGCCGTGGTCTGGGCGCGGCCATCGCTGCCGATGCTGGCCACCGGCGGGTTCAGGACGGCAGAGGGGCCGGAGGCCGGTGCGCTGAACTGCACCTGGCCATCTGCGACCGGCTCGCTGGATTCAACGGCACTGACGGCAACGATCAGCGGCTCGGCGAAGGGTGTTCCGACGATCGCAGATTGTCCGCTGCCGCTGTCCATCTGCAGGACAAAACCGCGTGATTCGAAGGCGCCGACATCGAC
>CAZUZT010000048.1:0-2058 GCA_964624575.1 uncultured Rhodanobacteraceae bacterium
GCCATGCAGCAGCCGGCCGGCGCGGGCATGGGCGTCGTAACCGGACAGCTCTTCGATCCGGTGATGGGCGCGGGCCACGGCTTCGTGGTCGCCGCGGGCCTGGGCAGCGGCTTCGTCGCCCAGCGCGCGGGCCAGCTCGACGTCACCGGAAATGACGAAATCAATCGCCGGATCGGGCAGCGCCGGCGTTTCCTGGGCCACGGTCGCCACCCGCTGCCCGCGCGGCCGCTCGATGCTGCCGGCATCCAGGTCCAATTGCCCCAGCAGCGCGGCGAACAGGCTGGACTTGCCGCAACCATTGCGGCCAACCACGCCAACACGCCAACCCGGATGCAGGGTCAGGTCCACTTGCGACAGCAACAGGCGGCCACCGCGACGCAGGGCCAGTTCTTTCAATCGAATCATCGCGACAGTTTATCCGGCAAGCCGCACGGAACGATCCACGGCCGGACTTTTCCGCCCGGCAACTCGTGCGCAGCCGGCAGCGCCGCCCGGCCATGGCCGCGCAATGGCCGGTCAACGGAGGCGCAGGCTGTCGCCGTACAATGGCCGCCGTCATGGAACCTACCTCCGCCACGATCGCCCGCGACGGCCTGTGGCAGGCCAATCCGGCGCTGGTGCAGCTCCTGGGCCTGTGTCCGCTGCTGGCCGTCAGCCACACCTTCGCCAACGCCCTGGGCCTGGGCCTGGCCACGGTGCTGGTGCTGACCCTGAGCAGCACCATGGTGTCGGCACTGCGACCGGTGGTGCGGCCGGAAATCCGCCTGCCGCTGTTCGTGCTGGTGATCGCGGTCAGCGTCAGCAGTGTCGAACTGCTGGTGCGCGCCTGGTTGCCGGAGCTGCACGATGCCGTCGGCGTGTTCATTCCGCTGATCGCCACCAACTGCGTGATCCTGGCCCGGGCCGAAGCCTTCGCCGCGCGCCAGCGGGTGTCACTGGCGGCGCTGGACGGGCTGATGATGGGCCTGGGTTTCCTGGCCGTGCTGGTGATCATCGGCGCCGTGCGCGAAGTCGTCGGTCACGGCACCTTGATGGCCGACATGCACCTGCTGCTGGGCGAGGCCGGACGCGGCCTGCGCCTGGATGTGCTCGGCGGGGAGCGCGGCCTGCTGCTGGCGGTGCTGCCCACCGGTGCCTTCTTCGCCCTGGCGGCGCTGGTCGCGGCCCGCAATGCCTGGCAGCAGCGCGTCGGCGACACCAGCGGCACCGGCGACAGCGATGCCGACGATTCCAGCCGCCCCCTGACCGGACCGGAACCGGCATGAAGGTGGCGCATCGCCACGAGTTCTTCCGCCGCCTGGCCGAGCTGGACCCCGAGCCGAAGACCGAACTGGTCTACAACACGCCGTTCGAGCTGCTGGTGGCGGTGCTGCTGTCGGCCCAGGCCACCGACATCGGCGTCAACAAGGCCACCGCGCGGCTGTTCCCGGTGGCCAACACGCCGCAGGCGATCCTTGAGCTGGGCGAGGAGCGGCTCAAGGGCTACATCAACAGCATCGGCCTGTTCAACAGCAAGGCAAAGAACCTGATCGCCACCTGCGCGATTCTCATCAAGCAGCATGGCGGCCAGGTCCCCGGCACCCGCCAGGCGCTGGAAGCCCTGCCCGGGGTCGGCCGCAAGACCGCCAATGTCGTGCTCAATGTTGCCTTCGGACAACCCACCATCGCGGTTGATACGCACATCTTCCGGGTCGGCAACCGCACCGGCCTGGCGCGCGGCAAGACGCCGCTGGCGGTGGAGCAGCGATTGCTGAAAGTGGTGCCCGACGAGTTCATGCAGCATGCCCATCACTGGCTGATCCTGCATGGCCGCTATGTCTGCCAGGCGCGCAAGCCGCGCTGCTGGGAATGTCGCCTCGCCGACCTGTGCGCCTGGCCGCAGCGCCTGCGCACACCGGATCCGGAACGCAAGGCCGGCCCACCGCCGGCCTGACCGCGGCCGCCGGGTCCCGGACGGCAAATGCCCGACTGGAAGCATTCGGTCCGGACCGGGTGCCGGTAAACGGCCACCGGCACGGATTTCATCACCGCTTTACCTGCCCGCGATATCCTGCACCG
>CAZUZT010000048.1:2158-13901 GCA_964624575.1 uncultured Rhodanobacteraceae bacterium
CCGCGATATCCTGCACCGGCAGGCCGCCGGAACCGGGTTTTCCGGGCTTTCATGGCCGGCCTGCTCCAGCCAACCCCGGGAGTCCCCCATGAACCTGAAACCGATCACGCCCCTGATGGCCGCCGTCGGCCTGGCCGTTGCCGCTCCGGCCCATGCCGCCGCTCCACACGCCGATCCATCCGCCCTGTTCGCACTCACCGATCTGGGCAGCGCCCACGCCGCCGATCCTGCCCAGGGCAGTTGCGGCGCCGGCACCCAGGCCGAAGGCAAGTGCGGCCTGGAGCATCTGGACAGCGATGGCGATGGCCGCGTGTCACGCGACGAGTTCCAGGCCGCCGGCAAGCCGATGGCGATGTTCGACCGCATCGACACCGATGGTGACGGCTATCTGTCGGCCGAAGAACTGCGCGTGCACCATGCCGCCCGCCACGCCCACGCCGACGACGCCGAAGGCGGCTGCGGTGAAGGCAAGTGCGGTGAGGGCAAATGTGGCGAAGGCCGCTGCGGCGGCGCCGTCTGAAGGCCGTGATCGGGGTCGGCAGCCGGCCGGTCTTTGCAGTCTCCGGCGGACCGCGACCGTGAACGGCCCGCTGCTGCCGGCCAACGCGGCAGGCATCCCGGCTGCCGCCACAGGCACCGGCCGGTCCTGCGCCGGACTGGGACTGCGCCGGGCCCTGCTTGATGGCCTGTTGCAGGCGCCCGATGACGCCGTGGATTTCATCGAGGTGGCGCCGGAGAACTGGATCGGCGTCGGTGGCCGCGCCGGCAAGCGCTTACGCGCCTGCAGCGAACGCTGGCCGATGTTCTGCCACGGCCTGTCGCTGTCGCTGGGCGGGCCGGCGCCGCTGGACGGGGAGTTGCTGGCCGGGATCGCCGCCTTCCTGGAAGAGCACCAGGTGCCGGTGTACTCCGAACACCTGAGCTGGTGCAGTGACGAAGGCCAACTCTATGACCTGATGCCGATCCCGTTCACGATGGCGGCGGTGCGCCATGTCGCGGCACGCATCGGCCATGTCCAGGATCGCCTGCGCCGACGCATCGCGATCGAGAACGTTTCCTTCTACGCCGCGCCCGGCGCCGAGATGGACGAACTGGATTTCATCACCGAAGTGCTGCGCCAGGCCGACTGCGACCTGCTGCTGGATGTCAACAATGTCTACGTCAACAGCATCAACCACGGCTACGATGCCGCCGCCTTCATCGCCGCCCTGCCCTCGGCCACGATCACCTGCATGCATGTGGCCGGGCATTGGCGCGAAGCCGCGGACCTGATCATCGACAGCCACGGCGCCCCGGTCATCGATCCGGTCTGGCAGCTGCTCGACCATGCCTGTGCCTGCCATGGCCCGCGCCCGACGCTGCTCGAGCGCGACTTCAACTTCCCGCCGCTGGCCGAGCTGCTGGCCGAGGTCGACACCATCCGCGCCATCCAGCAGCGGCACCGGACGCCATCGACCGGCAGCGGCGTGTCCGCGACATTGCCCGCTCGCCCCGGCTCCGTTCGCCCCGGCCCCGCTTCCCCCGGCGCGCCCTGCTGATCCTGCCGATGGCAGATTTCAAGGCCTTGCAGCGGCAATTCGCCGGCCACCTGCGCGATCCCGACCGGGTGCCGGCCCCGGCCGGCATCCAGGACCGGCGCATGACGGTCTATCGCGAGCTGGCCTTCAACAACGTCGCCAGCCTGCTGGCCGCCAGTTTCCCGGTATTGCGCAGCCTGTACCCGCCGGCCGGCTGGCAGGCGCTGGTGCGTGACTGGTATCGCGGGCACCGGGCGCGGACACCGTTGTTCCCGGCGCTGCCTGGGGAGTTCGTGGCCTGGTTGCAGCAGGCTACCGGGCGCCAGCCCTGGCTGGCCGAGCTGGCCCATTACGAATGGATGGAGTTGGTCGCCGCCAACGCGCAGGCCGACCTGGACGCCATCGAGCATGATCCTGCCGGCGACCTGATCGCCGGACGGCCGCTGCTCTCGCCACTGGTGTGGCCGTTGCACTATGACCATGCCGTGCACCGCATTCGCGCCGCCAGGCAGCTCGCGCGTGACGGTGACGGTGACGGTGACGGCGGGCAGCCGGGGATCGATGCCGGCATCGGTCCGGTGATCAACCCGGATGCCGCGCTGGCCTCCGAGCTGCGACAAGTCACCTGCCTGCTCATCGTCCGTGACCGCTGCGACCAGGTCGGCTTTCTGGCCACCAATCCGCTGACCCTGCACCTGGTCGAGCACCTGCGCCAGGCCGACGGCCGCCGCACCGGGCGCGCCGTGCTCAATGCGCTGGCGGCAGCCTCCGGCGTTGAACCCAGGCGGATGCTCGTTGCCGGCAGCGATATCCTTGCCCAACTGCGCGAGCGTGACATCGTTCTGGGCACGTGCACCGGCGGTCACGGCGAGACAGCAACCAAGCCCTGATCAGCCTGCCGCGGCGCCACGGCCCGTCGCCACGCCTGGTCGTCCTGGCCCGATCATCCGCCAACTCACACCCGGGATTGGCCGGCACTGCCCCCAGCCGGCGATAATCGCCGGCTGTCGACCCGCCACTACTTTTCGGAGTTCAGCATGCTCAAGGACAAGATCGCCCTCGTCACCGGATCCACCAGCGGCATCGGCCTGGCCGTGGCTGAAAGCCTGGCCGCGGCCGGCTGCAAGGTCATGCTCAATGGCCTGGGCACGCCCGAGCAGATCGATGCCGCGCGGGCACAGGTCGCCAGCCACGGCACTGAAGTGGACTACAACAGCGCCGACCTGAGTCGCGCCGACCAGGTCGAGGCGATGATCGCCGACACCCACAAGCGTTTCGGCCGCCTGGATATTCTGGTCAACAATGCCGGCATCCAGCACACCGCACGGGTGGAATCGTTCCCGGCCGCGCGCTGGGACGCGATCATGGCGATCAACCTGTCAGCGGTGTTCCATGCCATCCGCTGCGCGCTGCCGGAGATGCAGGCACGCGGCCATGGCCGCATCATCAACATCGCCTCGGTGCACGGCCTGGTCGCCTCGGCCGAGAAATCAGCCTACATCGCCGCCAAGCACGCGGTCATCGGGTTGACCAAGGTGGTGGCACTGGAAAACGCCGAGGTCGACATCACTTGCAATGCCGTGTGCCCGGGCTGGGTGCTGACACCGCTGGTGCAGCGCCAGATCGACGACCGCGCCGCCCGCGAAGGCCTGTCGGTGAAGGAGGCCGAACACGCCATGCTCGCCGAGAAACAACCTTCGTTGCGCTTCACCCGGCCCGAGGACATCGGCGAAGCGGTGCGCTTCCTGTGCGGCCCGGGCAGCGGCAACATGACCGGCACGCAGATCGTGCTGGATGGCGGCTGGACCGCCCGCTGACCGCCTTCCGACTGGCCGCCGGCCGGCCCGGATTTGACCTGGATCAACCGCCCGCCCGGCGACAACCATATAAACTGGCGCCCGGAAGATGACCGGCTGATGGCCACGCCGGCCATCTTTCGGGTGCCGCCCGCGGTTGCGTCGCAGCGCCCCGTAGCCAGCCACTCCTCCCCGATTTCGCCGATGCCGGGGCCGACCAGGGCCCGGCCGCCCTGCGACACCGCCGCCGAACCGGAACCGACTTTCGCCTGTTGCCGATGACTGCCCTGCCAAACCGATGAAATTGCCTGTCTGGTTCCACCGCCTGGGGTCACCGCCGACCTTCTACCGTTTTGCCGGCAAGCTGATGCCCTGGTGCTACGGCCTGGCGGCGCTGATCGGCGCCTGGGGCCTGTATGGCGGCCTGGTGCTGGCGCCGCCGGACTACCAGCAAAGCGACAGCTTCCGCATCATCTACGTGCACGTGCCGGCAGCGTGGATGTCGATGGCCGGCTACGCCTTCATGGCCGTGTGCGCCTTCGTCGCCCTGGTCTGGCGGATGAAGCTGGCCGAGTTGATGGTGCTGACCGCCGCGCCGATCGGCGCCGCCTTCACCCTGATCACCCTGGTCACCGGTTCGATCTGGGGCAAACCGATGTGGGGCACCTGGTGGGACTGGGATCCGCGCCTGACCTCGCAACTGGTGTTGCTGTTCCTGTACCTGGGCGTGATCGCCCTGGCCCAGGCCTTCGAGGACCGCCGGGCCGGCCGCCGCGCCGCCTGCATGCTGGCCCTGATCGGCGTGGTCAACATCCCGATCATCCATTACGCGGTGATCTGGTGGAACTCGCTGCACCAGGGCCCGACGGTGCGCATCTTCGGCGAATCCACCATCCATCCGGACATGCTCTGGCCGCTGCTGGCGATGACCGTGGCCTCGAAACTGTACTTCGCCGGCAGCCTGTTTGCCCGCACCCGCGCCGCCCTGCTGGAGCAGGAATGGAAGACCCGCTGGGTGCAGCAGGAACTGAACGGAGAACGCCATGTCTGAGTGGCTGGCCATGGACGGCTATGGCGCCTATGTCTGGAGCGCCTACGCCGTCACCCTGATCGTGCTGCTGTGGGACCTGGCTGCCCCGGCCCGCAGCCGCAGACACCTGCGCAAACGGCGGCCGCCCAGGCCGCCCCGGAGTACCCGCACATGAGTCCGAAGCAGAAACGACGCCTGATGGCGACCTGCCTGATCCTGGCCGGCGTCGGCATCGCCACCGCTTTGGCGGTGACCGCCCTGACCGACAACATCAGTTACCTGTACAGCCCCAGCACAGTGGTCGAGAACGAGCTTGAGCCCGGCACCCGCTTCCGCCTCGGCGGCGTGGTTCTGGAAGACAGCATCCAGCGCATCGAAGGCTTGAAAGTGCGCTTCGCCGTCACCGACCGCGTGCTCGACCACGAGGTCCGCTACGAGGGCATCCTGCCGGACCTGTTCCGCGAGGGACAAAGCGTGATCGCCCACGGCCACCTGGGCGATGACGGGATATTCCAGGCCGACAAGATTCTGGCCAAGCACGACGAAACCTACATGCCGGCCGAAGTGATGGCCGCCATGGAGCAGGCCCAGGACAAGACCGCCTATGGCACTTATGGCGACGGCAGCGACGGCGGCGAAAAGGCGTCGGCTGAAAACGTGGAAGACGATGCCGCGGCCGTTCCCGAAAACGGCACCCGGCCGGCTGCTGATGTTGACGCCGAAGCCGAGACCGGCCCCGACGCCGGAATCCCGGTCGACGGCACGAGCTTCGATCCGGACACAACCACCCCCTCCCTGCCGGCCGGCCGGACATGATTCCTGAGCTTGGCCAATTCGCGCTGATCCTGGCGCTGATGCTGTCACTGGTCCAGGCCCTGCCGCTGTTGGGCCATGCCCTGGACAAACCGGCCTGGCGCGCGGTCGCCCGACCGGCCGCACTGGGGCAGTTCCTGTTCGTGACCGTGGCCTTCGCGATCCTGACCTGGGCCTTCGTGGTGCAGGATTTTTCGGTGCTGTACGTGGCCCTGAACTCGAATCTGGACCTGCCCTGGTATTACCGCTTCTCGGCCGTCTGGGGCGCCCATGAAGGCTCACTGCTGCTGTGGTCGCTGATCCTGGCCGCCTGGACCCTGGCCGTGGCCATGTTCAGCAGCCACCTGCCCGAACGCTTCGCCGCCAACGTGCTGGCAGTGATGGGCCTGGTCAGTGTCGGCTTCCTGGGTTTCATGCTGTTCACTTCCAATCCGTTCGACCGCGTGCTGCCGGCGCCGATCGACGGCAATGACCTGAACCCGCTGCTGCAGGATTTCGGCCTGATCGTGCATCCGCCGATGCTCTATCTGGGCTACGTCGGCTTTGCCGTCGCCTTCGCCTTCGCCATCGCCGCCCTGCTGGAAGGCCGCATGGAGCGGGAGTGGGTGCGCTGGTCGCGGCCATGGACCAATGCCGCCTGGGCCTTTCTGACCCTGGGCATTGCGCTGGGCTCGTGGTGGGCCTATTACGAGCTGGGCTGGGGTGGCTGGTGGTTCTGGGATCCGGTCGAGAACGCCTCGTTCATGCCCTGGCTGGTCGGCACCGCCCTGATCCACTCCCAGGCGGCCACGGAAAAACGCGGCAGCTTCATGGCCTGGACCCTGCTGCTGTCGATCGCGGCCTTCTCGCTCAGCCTGCTGGGCGCCTTCCTGGTGCGCTCGGGTGTGCTCACCAGTGTCCACGCCTTTGCCGCCGATCCCGAGCGCGGGCTGTACATCCTGATGTTCCTGGGTGTCGCCATCGGCGGTTCGCTGCTGCTGTATGCGCTGCGCGCGCCGCGGATGGTGATGGGCGAACCGTTCGCCGCCGCCTCGCGCGAGACGCTGCTGCTGCTCAACAATGTATTCCTGACCGTGGCCTGCGCCATGGTGCTGATCGGCACCCTGGCACCGCTGGCCCTGGACGCGGTCACCGGTGACAAGATTTCGGTCGGGCCGCCTTATTTCGGCCTGTTGTTCGTGCTGCTGACCATCCCGCTGATCGTGCTGCTGCCGTTCGGGCCGCTGACCCGCTGGCGGGCCGAGGACTGGCGCCGGCCACTGCGCGCCCTGGTGCCGGCCGTCCTGGCCGCGCTGGCCACTGCCGCGGTGCTGTGGCTGTGGCTGGGGCTGCCGTTCAAGGCGGTGGCCGGCATTCTGGGCGGAATCTGGGTGATCCTGGGCACACTGGTGTTCCTGTGGCGCTGGCGCCGCGACGGCCGGCGGCTGAACCGCGAAACGATGGGCATGGTGCTGGGCCATATCGGTGTCGGCGTGTTCGTGATCGGCGTGCTGGTCACCGAAGCGACCAGCATCGAGCGCGATGTCGCCCTGTCGCCGGGCGAGAGCATCGAAATCGCCGGCTACCAGTTCCGATTTGATGGCAGCGCCCACCGCTCCGGTCCGAATTTCGAGGCCGAATATGGCACCGTCACCGTGTTCCGCGATGGTCGCGAAGTGTTGGTCATGCACCCGGAAAAGCGCGAGTACCGGCGTGGCGAAGTGATGACCGAAGCGGCCCTGGATCCGGGCTTCACCCGGGACCTGTACGTGGCCCTGGGCGAGCCTGTCGACGATGCCGGCGGCTGGGCGCTTCGCGTCTACCACAAGCCGTTCATCCGCTGGATCTGGCTGGGCGCGCTGCTGATGATGGCCGGCGGTTTCTGGGTCGCCGGCGAACGTCGCTTCACCGCCGTGCGCCGGTCCCGACCCCGACCGGCAGAGGCGAAAGCCGGAGGCACACCGCCGGCCAATGGCGCACCGCGATGATCTGGCGCCTGCTGCCCCTGGCCGGTTTCCTCGCCCTGGCGGCCTTGCTCTATGCCGGCATCCAGTTGAACAAGGAGCGTCCGCCCGACCGCCTGCCCTCGGTGCTGATCGACAAGCCGGCACCGGCTTTCCAGCTTGATGGCCTGCGCGATGGCGAGGAGCGCATCGACAGCGCACGCTTCCTGGGCCGCCCCTGGCTGCTCAACGTCTGGGCCAGCTGGTGTGCCGGCTGCCGCATCGAGCACCCGCAGATGGAACAGCTGGCACAGCACCCGGATGTGCTCCTGGTCGGCCTGAACTGGAAGGATGAGCGTGCCGATGCGCTGCGCTGGCTGCACCAGTTCGGCGATCCCTACCACCATGTCGCCGCCGATCCGGACAACCGCGTCGGCCTGCACTATGGCGTCTATGGCGCCCCTGAAACCTTCGTCATCGATGCCCAGGGCATGATCCGGCACAAGTTCGTCGGCCCGGTCAGCCAGCACGATGTCGATACCGTGCTGCTGCCGCTGCTGGCCCGGCTCACAGCCGAGGCCGGATCGGCCTCGCCGATGCCGACCCGGGCAACCGGCCCGGACCCGCTGCCGTCCGGGCCCGGCGCCGGCGCAGGCGCGGGAGCCACGCCATGAACCTGGCCATGCGCGTGCACCAACCGGTCCATCGCTGGCTGGTGCTGCTGGTGCTGGCGCTGGCCGTCGCGGGCCCGGCAGCCATCGTCCAGGCGGCCATCGACCCGCTGCCGTTCGCCAGCGACGCCGAACGCGAACGCTTCTATGACCTGGCCGGCGAATTGCGTTGCATGGTCTGCCAGAACCAGAGCCTGGCCGATTCGGATGCGCCACTGGCACGGGACCTGCGCCGGGAGCTGTACGAGCTGATGCAGTCCGGCCGCAGCGACGGCGAAATCAAGACGTACCTGACCGAACGCTACGGCGACTTCGTGCTCTACCGGCCGCCGCTGGACCGGCGCACCTGGTGGTTGTGGTTCGGACCCGGCGTCCTGGCCGTCATCGGCCTGGTCGCGGTGGTACTGATTGTCCGCCGTCGGCGGCGCCCGGCCGATGCCGCCGCACTGCGCCCGCTTGAGGAAGAAACATGGTGATTTTCCTGTTCTGGACCGGTGCCATGGCACTGACCCTGCTGGCCCTGGCCCTGCTGCTGCCGGCGCTGCTGCGCGGGCGCCGTGAACAGGACGCCGCCAGTGCGCGGCGCCGGCAACTGGAGCGGGAACTCGCCGCACTGAAGGTCCGCCATGATCAGGACGACCTGGATCCGGCGGACTACACCAGCCAGCGCGAGCGGCTGTCGACACAGCTCATCCTTGCCATCGAGGAAGGGTCCACCCCCAGCCCGGCCGCACCGCCGCAGGCACGCGGCCTGGCACTGGCGTTGGCGCTGCTGGTGCCGGCCCTGGCCCTGGTCACCTATTTCAGCATCGGCCGGCCCGATGCCCTGGATTACCGCAGCCCGGCGATGAGCGGCTCCGATGCCGGCGCCATGCCGATGGACATGGCACAGGCGGTCGCCAGCCTGGAGCAGCGCCTGCAGCAGGAGCCTGACAGCCTGGAGGGCTGGCTGTTGCTGGCGCGCAGCTACCGCGCCATGGAGCGCTTCGACGACATGCTGCGCGCGACCAGCAGCGCCATGGCCCTGGCCCCCGACCAGCCGCAGGTGCTGGTCGAGCACGCCGAAGCGCTCGCCCTGGCCGGCCCGACCCGACGTCTGGACGGCCAGGCCCGGGAACTGCTGGACCAGGCCCTGGCCATCGATCCGCAGCAGCACAAGGCGCTGTGGCTGATCGGCATCGCCGAGTTGCAGCAGGAAAACCACCGGGAGGCGATCGTCTACTGGCAGCGCCTGCGCGCACTGCTCGAGCCCGGCGACCCGGTCCTGGCCAGCCTGGACCAGCAGATCAATGACGCCCGTGCGCGCGCCGGTCTGCCGGCCGAAGCGGCCGACGACCCGGCGGCGCTGGCGGACCTGACACCGGCACCAACATCGCCCGTGCCGCCTGCGACCGCGGACGATGACGGCCCATTGGTCCAGGTCCAGGTCGAGCTGGATCCGGCTCTGGCCGGCCACCCGCGCCCGGGCGACACCCTGTTCGTCTTCGCCCGGGCACCCGAAGGCGGCCCCCCGCTGGCGATCCGACGGGTGGCCGATCCGCAGTTTCCGGTGACCGTGACCCTGGGTCCGGCCCAGCGCATGATCGATGGCCTCCAGTTGCGTGTCGGTGAGCCGGTGAGCCTGGGCGCACGGCTGTCACACAGCGGCCTGGCGCAGGCTCAGGCGGGCGATCTGGAATCGGACCTGCTGGTTCTGACCCCCGGTGGCCAGGACGCCATCCAGTTGCAGATCACGCGCATCGTGCCCTGATTGCCGGCCGGCATGGGCACGGCGCCGGGGCACCCGGTTCCGGGTTCCGGCCATCGCCGGTCGCTGCACGCGACATGTCCGGCCAAACCCGCACAGCCCGACCGTCCTTGCCGCGGCCGGCATCGGCATGAGCTTGTAGACTGCCGCCAGCGCGCCGCCGCTGGCCGCGGTCATCCAGCAAGGTCGAATCTCGTGCCCAAGCCGTGACGCCGACCGACTGGCCGCGCGGCCACGCAGAACTGGCCGGCCAGCGCCGCCACCCATCCACAACAACCACATCCATTCGTCATGAGCAATGCCCTGCGCCTGCACCGCCTGCCGACACCGTTCACGATGCACCGGGGCGGCGAACTGCACGAGGCGGTGATCGCCTACGAAACCTGGGGCCGGCTCAATGCCGCGCGCGACAACGCCATCCTGATCCTTACCGGCATGTCGCCAGGTGCGCACGCCGCTGCCCATCCCGATGATCCCAACCCCGGCTGGTGGGACGACATCGTCGGGCCGGGCAAGCCGATCGACAGCGCGCACTGGTTCGTCATCTGCGTCAACTCGCTGGGCAGCTGCCGCGGTTCCACCGGGCCGGCGTCGCTCCATCCGGCCAGCGGCCGCCCCTACCGCCTGGAGTTTCCGGAACTGGCTCTGGAAGACGTCGCCCTGGCCGCGCACCAGGTCGTGCTCGGGCTGGGCATCGAGCGCCTGCATGCGGTGGTCGGTCCGTCGATGGGCGGCATGAGTGCCCTGGCCCATGCCCTGAACGTGCCCGGCGGCGCCGAGCACCTGCTGCTGATTTCGACCGCACCGCACTCGGCACCGTTCTCGATCGCCATCCGTTCGCTGCAGCGCGAACTGATCCGCAATGATCCGGCCTGGAACAAGGGCAACTACGAGGCCGGACGCTGGCCCACCCAGGGCATGACCCTGGCGCGCAAGCTGGGCATGACAACGTACCGTTCGGCCCTGGAATGGCGCCAGCGCTTCGGTCGCTCGCGCATGGCCGAGGCCGAGCGCGACCCGGCACCGTTCGCGCCCGAGTTCAGCGTCGAATCCTATCTGGCCTACCAGGCCAGCCGTTTCGTCAACGATTTCGATCCCAACTGCTACCTGTACCTGTCGCGGGCCATGGACTGGTTCGATGTCGCCGACTACGGCGGCTCGGTGGCCTCCGGACTGTCCCGGATCCAGGCCCGCAGCGCCATGGTCATCGGCGTCGAAACCGACCTGCTGTTCCCGCTGGAACAGCAGGAAGAGATCGCCGAGGGCCTGCGTGATGGAGGCATCCCGACCCTGTTCAGTGCCCTGCCCTCGATCCAGGGCCATGATGCCTTCCTGGTCGACACGCCACGCTTCGGCAAGGCCATCGCCGATTATCTGGCTACCACCTGAGACCCCGGCGACATCGACCCGGGCCAACCCGGGCCGTTGCGCAATGCTGCTGCACTGCGGCGTCAGCCGGCAACGCCGGCGTGTACCATTCAGGCCCATGAACCTGACCTCCTCCAGCCAGCGCCCGGAATCCGGCGCCCAGGCACAGCCTCAAGCTCCCTGCCCGGTATTGACCGCGGCCCTGGATCACGCCATCCGCGGCCGGCCCTGCAGGGAACTGACCCAGGCGCTGTGCCAGACCCTGGCCGGCCTGATCCGCGAACAGCGACTGGTACTGCCGGCCGAGGTTTTCCACGCCTGCCCCAATCATTACGCCCGCCGCCTGATCCACCACTGCCCGGATCTGGGCTACACCGTCATCGCCATGACCTGGGGCCCGGGCCAGGGCACGCCGGTGCACGACCACTCCGGCCTGTGGTGCGTGGAAGGCGTGGTTGCCGGCAGCCTGGAAATCATCCAGTACGAACTGATGGAAACCCGGAACGACCGTTTCCGCTTCGAACAGCGCCAGACCATGGCCGCCGGCAGTGGTTCGGCCGGCAGCCTGATCCCGCCGCACGAATACCACACCATCCGCAACACCAGCGACACGGAGATCTGCGTGTCACTGCACGTCTACGGCGGCCAGATGGAGCGATGCTGCGTGTTCCAGCCCTTGGGCCAGGACTGGTACCTGCGCCAGGACAAGCCGCTGACGCTGGATTGAGCCCGACGCCCGTTCGTGTCCGCAGCCGTATCGCGCCGGCGCCCGGCCCCGTATAATGCCCACCCGCGCCGAAGTGGCGGAATCGGTAGACGCAGCGGACTCAAAATCCGCCGCCCTTAAAAGCGTGTGGGTTCGAGTCCCACCTTCGGCAC